>NZ_JAAGOZ010000021.1:0-99729 GCF_010499845.1 Salipiger sp. PrR007
TCGAGTGATGCGCTTCTGCCCGGTCCTCGGACCGGGCGGGCATTGCGAAGGGGCCGCCCATCGGGCGGCCCCTTTTCGTTGGCCAGTTGTTGCACGCCGTGGCCGCCCCTGCGGCGCCCGGATCATGAACCGGCACACGAAAAGGCCGACCCGCGAACGGACCGGCCCTCGCGCCGCGATCGGCGCATCTGGGGCTGCGGAAGCCGCAGCCCGGAGTGGCTTATTGCTCTGCCTTGAACTGCAGCGACTTGATCAGCGCGCGGGTCACACCGGCTTTCTTGGCGGCGCCGCCGTCGGTGTTCTGCAGGGTGCCCGCGACGGCCACCAGCTGCTCGGTGCTCAGCGCCGAAAGATCGGTGCCGGGCAGCGCGCTTTCGATGATGTTGGTCGCGTTCGCAGCGGTGGAGGCAGCAGATGCTGCACCGGTCAAGGCTGCGGTGGCGATCAGGGCGGAGGTGATGAGGGTTTTCATGGGAGGATCCTTCCGTAACATTTTGAGCGGCATTCTTCGATGCCATTTGGGGAGGCGCCGAGGCGCTGGGGACTGTTGCCCCGGGGAGGGGCGGGTCGTTCAGTTCGGACGGCCCGCCGTATCCGTCACGCGAGGTGTCGCGTGAAGGGGAAAGCGAGGGCGCGTGGGAGGACGCGCCGCGCCGCTCACTGCAGCGATTTGATCAGGGCCTCGCCGGTGCCGATCTTCTGCGCGGCGCCGTCGACGCGGTCCATCGCCTGGGCAACCGAGACGATCTCGGCGGCGGTCAGACCCGACAGTTCTGCCTGCGGGATCAGGGACAGGATTTCCCTCTGTGCGGCAGCGGAGGTCGAGGTTGCTGCGGAGGCAGCGCCTGTCAAGGCAGCGGTGGCGATCAGTGCGGATGCGATGAGAGTTTTCATGACGACATTCCTATTTCTTGCGGTTGATTGCGGTGGCGTCAGGCGTCGCCGCATCCCTTCTTGCGTCGGGGATGAGAAGTAAATCGTTGTTCTGAGGACATTTATCAAATCACCGGATTGCTCACGGCTGATCGCGAAATCGTGGGCTTGAAAGTGAGCGACCGGCTTCCCATAGGGCGGGAACCTGCAGATTTTCTGAGGAAATGAACTGAGGGGTTTAGTTTCAGGCGCAGATTTTTTGTGAACTAAACTTAAAAAACCCTAGGGTTTCCAAAAAATCACCAGGCCCTGTGCGTTTTTGAACAGCCTGGATCGACGCCCGGGTCCACCCAGTGGAGTCCTTGAAATGGCGTCGAATTTCCGCGCAACCGGAGCGCTTGTCCTTTGCCTGATCCGGTGTACTTTCTGGCCCATGCAAGAGCTTGTCCCACACCCCGAAAACCTGATCGAAACCGGATTCGTGCTCTCGGGGCCGGAGCGTGGGCGGCGCCTGCTACCCCCAGAGGCCCCGGAGGTGTTGCGCAGCGACACGCTGGGCTGGGTGCACCTGCGCGCCGCGCATCCCGATGCGCCGGGGTGGATCGTGGATAACCTCTCGTACCTCGACCCGACGATCATCGACGCGCTGGTGGCCGAGGAAACCCGGCCGCGCATCACCCGCATCGGTGACGGGCTCATCGTCATCCTGCGCGGCATCAACACGATCGAGGGGGAAGACCCCGAGGACATGGTCTCGATCCGCCTGTGGATCGACGAGAACCGCATCGTCAGCCTGTCGCGCCGAAAGGTGCGGGCGGTGGAGGACATTGCGCAGGCGCTCGAACTGGGCAGCGGTCCCGAGGATTGTGCCGCGTTCCTGTCGCTGCTGGTCGAGCGGCTGACCTACCGGATCGAGGCCTTCTGGAGCGGCATCGAGGACGAGGCCGACCAGCTCGAGGAGGACGTGCTCGAGGAGGGGCACGAGGCGATGCGCCAGCAGCTGGTCGAGTTGCGCCGCCGCGCCATCATCCTTCGGCGCTACCTGCTGCCGCAGCGCGACGCCCTGCGGGCCTTGCAGAGCAGCCATCCGGACTGGCTTGAGATCGACGACCTGCGCCAGCTCGAGGAGGAGCTGGATGCGCTGGAGCGGGTGGTGGAAGATGCCGACGCGATGCGCGAGCGCATGGCGCTGGTGCGCGACGAGCTGGCAGGGCAGCTCTCGGACCGGCTGAACCGCAACATGTACATGCTGTCGGTGCTCTCGGCGCTCTTCCTGCCGCTCGGCTTTCTGACCGGGCTCTTCGGGATCAACGTCGCGGGGATGCCGGGCGCAAGCGAGCCGGTGGCGTTCTGGCTGTTCTGCGGCGGACTTCTGATCGTCGTCGCGCTGCAAATGCTGATCCTGCGCAAGCTGCGCTGGATCTGAGGGCATCCACGCCCGCGCCGACCTCAGGCGTGGTCAGGCCAGGTTGAGCTCCTTGGCGATCATGGCCGCGTGGGTGCGATTGCGCGCCTCGAGCTTGCGGCTGAGGGTCTTCACGTGCAGCTTTATCGTCACTTCCTGCAGGTCGAGATCGCGGGCGATCTCCTTGTTGGACTTGCCGGCGCAGAGGCCACGGAGCACCTCGCGCTCGCGCGGTGTCAGCTCGGCGGCCTTGCCGTCGGGAACCTGGGTCATGAAGCTATAGGGGGCAAAAACCTCGCCCGCGGCCATCACCTGCGCGGCGCTGACAATCGTCTTGGAGGGCAGGGTCTTGGGAATGAATCCCGCCGCGCCGGAGCGAATCGCCGCCTGGGCGATGTCGGCCGTCGCGGTGCCCGAAAGCAGCGCCACGGGCACACCCGCGCAGGCCTCGCGCATGCGGTCGAGCCCCGTGAGGCCGGACATGCCGGGCATATTGTAGTCGAGCAGGATCAGGTCGAAGGAAATGCCTCGGTCGACAAGCGCGATCGCCTCGTCCAGCGTTGCCGCAGTGTCCACGTCATCGATACCCTCCGAGCGCAGGAAGGCGGCAATCGTTTCTCGGACGAGGTCGTGGTCATCGGCGACCAGAATACGCATATGTCCTCCGGGTGCGGCCTATGCCACAAGCGATTTCTGGCGCAAAATTATTACCGGTTGGTTTCGCTAACTGGTTCGGTCACTCGCAATATGGTAGCTCTTTGCGCTTGGGTAACTGGCTCGTATGATATTGAGCGGCAATAAGGTTCGCAAGGAGGTTGAGCGTCATGTTCCGTTGGGTAGCTTGCTGTGCGTTTCTCCTTCTCAAAACCGTTCCGGCGTTTGCCATTTCGCTGGAAGCGCCCCAGGGGCCGGTGCTGCTGACGGTGACCGGCGCGGTGCCCGTGACAAACGCTCCCGAGGGCGCCCAATTTGATTTGCACATGCTGGAATCCATCGGGACCACGACCTTCACCACCGCCACCATCTGGACCGAGGGAGCGCAGCGCTTCACCGGCGTGTCGCTGCACGATCTGATTCAGGCGCTGCAGGTGACCGAGGGGTCGCTGCGGGCGGTGGCGATCAACGAGTATTCCGCCGAAATTCCGCTCGAGGACGCGGTTCCGGAGGGGCCGATCATCGCCTGGGCCCGCAACGGCTCGCTGATGAGCGTGCGCGACAAGGGGCCGCTCTGGATCGTCTACCCCTTTGACGACTATCCCGAGTACCGCAGCGAGATCATCTTTGCGCGCAGCATCTGGCAGCTCAGCCGGATCGTTATCGAGCCGTGAGCGCCGCAACCTCCTCCGAAGAGGGCAGTAGCCTTCCAACCCGCAAACGCTGGGCCGCGCTGAGCGCGCCCTTTATCGTTTTGTGTCTCGCGGCCTTGGTGTTGCTGACGGTCGATGCCGCCCGGCAGATCCAGGGGCTCGCCACCGCCAATTCGGACAATGGTCAATGGTCGCTGGCGCAAATGGAGGTGGAATTCAGCCGCCTGCAAAGCGAGCTGGACCGGCCGGTCGAATATCTGCGGATCGACGAATTGCGGTTGGCCTTCGACATTTTCTTCAGCCGTTACCAGACCGTTTCGCGGGGCGCGCTTTACGCCGGGATCGTGAATACGCCGAACGCGCAGCAGCCGATGGAGACGGTGAGGTCCTTTCTCGACCGGGCCGTGCCATATCTAGATGGCCCCGACAGCGGGCTTCTGGCTGCGCTGCCGAAGCTGCGCACCGAGGCCGAGCAGGTGCGGCTTGCCGTGCGGGAGGTCTCGCTCTCGGGGGTGCGGGCCTTCTCGGCGGCTTCGGACATGCAGCGGCGCAAGGTGATGAATTCGCTCGTGCGCCTCTCGGGCATGGCGCTGATCCTCGTGCTGGCGCTGGCGCTCGGCGTCGTGGCGCTGTGGCAGCTGATGCATGTGGCGCGCGACCAGGCGCAACGGCGGGCGAAGGCAAACCACCGGCTCGAGGCGGTGGTCTCCACCGCGCTCGACGGGATCGTGGTCACAGATCGTGACGGGGTCATCCTGCAGTTCAACGGTGCGGCGGGCTGTATCTCGGGCCATGACCGTCGGCAGGTGCTGGGCCAGCGCGTCTCGACGCTGCTGTTTCCGAAAGACAGCGAAGAGGCCAAAGGTCAGGGCCTTGGACGCCACGCAGGGCGCGGGCGGGTGCGGTGCGAGGGGGTGCGGGCCGATGGCAGCCGCTACCCGATGGAACTCTCGGTGACCGAGACCGAGCACGAGGGCGATCTGCTGCGGGCGATCTACTTCCGCGATATCACCCGCGACATCAGCGCCGAAGAGGAGCTGGTCGAGGCGCGGGACCGCGCAGTCGAGGGGGAGCAGGCAAAGGCCCGCTTCATCGCGATCATGAGCCACGAGATGCGCACCCCGCTGAACGGGATGATCGGCGCGCTCGAGCTGCTGAGCGAGACCGAACTGGGCCGCGATCAGCGCGAATACCTGCAGATCCTGCGCCGCGCCGGCGACGTGCTGCTGCAGCACGTGAACGACGTTCTCGACCATTCGCGGCTCGAGAACGGGCGGTTCAGCTTCGCCCGCACGCCCTATTGCCCGGTGGATCTGGTGCGCGAGGTCGTCGACGTGCTGCGCCCCACCGCCGCTGCGCGAGGCAACATGCTGCAGGTCCGGCTGCCCGATGAGACCGTCCCGCTGCTGATGGGTGACCGGGCGCGGCTTCGGCAGGTGCTGGTGAACCTCGTCGGCAATGCGATCAAGTTCACCGAGAACGGCGAGATCCAGCTCTCGCTCTTCGCCCTGTCGCAGGACGGGAGGTTGACCTTCGAGGTCGACGACAACGGCATCGGCATTCCGCAGGACCAGCTTGAACGCATCTTCGAGGATTTCGTCACGCTCGACTCCTCCTACATGCGGGCCGCCGAGGGCACCGGGCTCGGCCTTGGCATCGTACGGAGGCTGGTGCGGGCCATGGGCGGCGAGGTTTCGGTCGAGAGCGATCCGGGCGAGGGCACGCGGTTCCATGTCTCTCTGCCCGCCGAGCGCGCGCCGAAGAAGACGGTGCTGACGCAGCCGGTCGAGTCCATCCCCGAGATGGCCCCTTCGCGGGTCCTCGTGGTCGAGGACAACCCGGTGAACCGCCTCGTCGCGACGGCCATGCTGCGCAAGATGGGCCATTCGGTGACCGAGGCGCATGACGGCGCCGAGGGGCTGCGCATCGCCGCGACAGAGCGTTTCGACATCGTGCTGATGGATATTTCCATGCCGGGTCTCGATGGGGTCGAGACGACGCGGCGCATCCGCATCGGCGGCGGCGCCAACGTCGAGACACCGATCGTCGCACTCACGGCCCACGCGTTGCCGGCCGACGTGGCGCGCTTCCGCGATGCTGGCATGAGCGCCACGCTGACCAAGCCGATCACCTGGCGCGCGTTGGCCGAGGTGATCTCCGGCCTCGCGCCGAGGGCGGACAGCAGCACCGACCGCTCCGGCACCGGCGCGGATGGCCCACCAGGGACGGCCGAGGATGTGCTCGACGACGTCGCGCTCGGCGCGGCGGCAGAGTCGCTCGGGCCCGAGCTTTTCGCCACCCTGCGCGACCGTTTCCTGCAGGAAACCGAGACCGGCCTCGCCGGTCTGGCCGAGGAGCTGGGCGCGGGGATCGAGCCCGAGCGCTACGCGGAAAAGGTTCACCGCATCGCCGGCTCCGCGGCGGTCTTCGGCGCCAGTGCGCTGCACCGAGTGCTGCGCCTTCAGGAGGACAGGGCGCGCGCGGGTGCGCAGCTGCCTCCGGACAGCCTGGACGTGGTCCTGCCGGTCTGGCGCGCCACGCGCACGGCGCTGCTCGGGCTGGAGCTTCAGGACTGAGGTTCAGCCCTGGCTGCGGGCAAGGTCCGTGAGGATCGGGCAATCCGGGCGGTCGTCGCCGTGGCAGGCCTGGACCAGATGCGCAAGCGTGTCGCGCATCTGCTGAAGCTGGGAAAGCTTCTCGTCGATCTGCGCCAGATGCTCCTCGGCGATGTGCTTCACCTCGGCGCTGGCGCGGCTTTCGTCCTCGTAGAGGGCGAGCAGAGCGCGGCAGTCCTCGATGGTGAACCCGAGCGCGCGGGCCCGTGCCAGGAAGGCCAGCTTGTGCACGTCCCGTTCGGTGAAGGCGCGGTACCCGTTGCTGCCGCGGTGCGGGGTAACGAGGCCGATGTCCTCGTAATAGCGGATGGTCTTGGGCGGCAGCCCGGCGCGGGTCGCGACGTCTCCGATGTTCATGCCTGCGCCTCCTCGTGGCTGTGGCCTTGTGCCCGGTGCGGGCGGGTCTCTGGCGGCATGGCGGGGACGAGCCGTCGCAACCGCAGCGCGTTGCTCAGTACAAAGACCGACGAAAGCGCCATCGCCCCCGCCGCCAGCATCGGCGAGAGCAGCGTGCCGAACGCCGGGTAGAAGACACCCGCCGCCACCGGGATCAGCGCGACGTTGTACCCGAAGGCCCAGAAGAGGTTCTGCCGGATATTGCGCAGCACCGCGCGGCTGAGATGCACCGCCTCGACCACGCCTTTCGTGTCACCCGAGACCAGCACCACGTCGGCGCTTTCGATGGCGACATCCGTGCCGGTGCCCATGGCGAGACCCACCTCGGCCTCGGCCAGCGCCGGGGCGTCGTTGATGCCGTCCCCGACGAAAGCCACGGCGCCATGCGCATCGCGCAGCGCCCGCACCGCGTCGCGCTTGCCTTCGGGCAGCACCTCGGCCTCGACGTGGTCGATGCCGAGCTCGGCGGCGATGGACCGCGCCGTGGCGCGCGTGTCGCCGGTGATCATCGCGGTCTTGAGCCCCATCTCGTGCAGCTTCGCAACCGCTGCCCTGGCCCCGGGCTTGACCTTGTCGGCGACGGCCAGCGCCCCGGCGATCTGCCCATCGACCGCAACCAGCACGGGCGTCTGCCCGGCACCGGCGATCTCGTCATGCGCGGCGCTGAGAGGGCCGAGCTCTATGCTCTCGCGCGCCATCAGTCGGGCGGCGCCAACCAGGATGCGGCGGCCCTCCACGGCGGCGCTGAGACCATGCCCCGCGATCGCCTCGACGTCCTCGGCCTGTGGAAGGGGGCCCTCGGCGGCGCGCTCCAGCGCCCGTGCGATGGGATGCTCCGAGCTTCGCTCGGCGCTGGCGGCAAGGCGCAGCACCTCGGCCTCGGCGAAGCCCGGCGCGGCGACGCTGCGGACCAGCTCGGGACGGCCTTCGGTCAACGTGCCGGTCTTGTCGAAAGCGACGATGCCGACGCTTTCCAGCCGTTGCAGCGCGTCCCCCTTGCGGAAGAGCACACCCAGTTCGGCCGCCCGCCCGGTGCCCACCATGATCGAGGTCGGCGTGGCGAGCCCCATGGCGCAGGGGCAGGCCACGATCAGCACCGAGACCCCGGCGACCAGCGCGTAGGTGAGGGCGGGGGAGGGGCCGAAGATGAGCCAGGCCAGAAAGGTCAGCGCAGCCACGGCCATGACCGCGGGCACGAACCAGATCACCACCTTGTCGGCGAGCGCCTGGATCGGCAGCTTGGCCCCCTGCGCCTCTTCGACCATGGCGATGATCCGCGCCAGCATGGTGTCTGCGCCGACAGCCGTCGCCCGGAAGCTGAGTGCGCCCGCGCCGTTGACCGTGCCGCCAACGACGGTGGCGCCTTCGGATTTCTCGACGGGCACAGCTTCGCCGGTGATCATGCTTTCATCGACGTAGGAGCGCCCGGTGAGCACCTCGCCATCGACTGCGATGCGCTCGCCGGGGCGGACATGAAGCACATCGCCGAGCGTCACCTCGGCAATTGGCTGCTCGGTGATCTCGCCGCCGCGCTCGACCCGCGCGGTCGAGGGTTTCAGCCCGACCAGCCGCTTGATCGCCGCACCGGTGAGGCCCTTCGCCCGTGCCTCGAGGAATCGACCGAGCAGGATCAGCGTGACAATGACCGCCGCGGCCTCGAAATAGACCGCCCGCGTGCCCTCGGGCAGCAGCCCGGGCAGGAAAAGCGCGACGGTGGAATAGAGCCAGGCCGCCAGCGTGCCGAGCGCAACCAGCGAATTCATGTCCGGAGCGCCCTTGAGCAGCAATGGCAGGCCGATCTGGTAGAAGCGCCGGCCCGGCCATACGAGCACGGCGGTGACCAGCACGAACTGAATCAGCCAGGCGCTGGTGGTGCCGATGGTCGAGGCGATCAAATGATGCACGCCGGGGATGAAATGCCCGCCCATCTCCATTAGGAAGACTGGCGCTGTCAGCGCCGCGGCAATGATCAGGTCACGCTTCAGCGCCGCCTGCTCGGCGGTCTTGCGCGCCGCCTGTTCGGCGCTGTCGTCGCTGGTGAGGCTGGCCTTGTAGCCCGCCCCCTCGACCGCGCGGATCAGCGCGGGTGCCTCGGCGGAGCCCGCGAGCAATTTCACCTCGGCGGTCTCGCTGGCGAGGTTCACATTGGCCGAGAGCACACCCGGTACACCCGCCAGCGCCCGCTCCACGCGCCCCGCACAGGAGGCGCAGCTCATCCCCGCGATACCAAGCCTCAGGGCGGCCTCGCGCGCTGGGTAGCCCGCCTTGTCGAGCGCGGCGCGCAGGGCAGGGACGCCGGCGCTGCCCTCGACCCGGGCCATCTTCGTCGCGAGGTTTACCGAGGCGTCGGTCACCCCCTCGACCCCCGCGAGCGCCCTTTGGGCGCGCCCGGCGCAGCCGCCGCAGGTCATCTTCATCACTTCGAAGCGCAGGCTGTCTTGGGCCATGGCGCGACTCCTTCCAATACTGGTCGGCTCCCTACATAGGGGTTCCAGTCACTGGAAGGTCAAGGGGCGCAGTGTCGCATTGTGCGATGGAGGCAGCGGTCAGTTGAGCGGACACTCCA
Source organism: Salipiger sp. PrR007 (assembly GCF_010499845.1). Classification (NCBI taxonomy): domain Bacteria; kingdom Pseudomonadati; phylum Pseudomonadota; class Alphaproteobacteria; order Rhodobacterales; family Roseobacteraceae; genus Salipiger; species Salipiger sp. PrR007. Next base: position 9,163 of record NZ_JAAGOZ010000021.1, read on the forward strand.
GCCGCCTGCGGCATTCCTCGCAGAGCAGCGGCAGCCCGACCCGCTCGGCGGCATTGGCGAGCGGCAGGATATGCGCCGGCAGCACCAGCATGGCGGCCTCGGCCAGCGCGAGGTCGCGGTCCTGCTCGGTGGCGGTCATGACGAAGCGGGCGATCGCGCGCTCGTCGTCCGAGACACCCAAGGCGTCGGTGGGCAGAATCAGCGGCCCGTGCCAGCCGTGGCGGGTCAGGATCTCGGCGAAGTCCCCAAAGGCGCGCAGGCAGGAACGCGCGCGGCTGAACCCGAGCGCATCGCGCAGCTCGAGCTGCGCAGTGGCCTCGTCCGCCTCGCGCCAGAGCCGCAGCAGCTGTACCACCCGCGTTTCCGCGGGGCGCAGAGCCACCCGGTCGAACCTTTCATGTCGCATGGAACCTCTCCCAGCCAGTCGCCCCTGAAGGGCCGTCGATCCGGGCTGTCCCGAAGACGGGACTGGCTGGGTGAGGTAATCCTGATTGTTTAAATCAGGTAAGTCAAGCCGCGCCGCCGAGGCCAGTCTCGGCCTCGATTTGCTTGCGCGATTTGCGGGCGCGTTCGGTGGCCGATTTCAGCTGGCCGCAGGCGGCCATGATGTCCTCGCCGCGCGGGGTACGGATCGGCGAGGCGTAACCTGCCTTGTAGATGATGTCGGCGAACTGCTTGATCCGCGGCCAATCCGAGCGCTGGTAGGGGGCGCCGGGCCATTCGTTGAACGGGATGAGGTTGATCTTGGCGGGAATGCCCTGGATCAGCTTCACCAGGCGGCGCGCATCGGCATCCGTGTCGTTCACGTCCTTGAGCATCACATACTCAAAAGTGATGCGCTCGGAGTTCGACAAGCGCGGATACTCGCGAAGGGTGTTCAGCAGCTCCTCGATGTTCCAGCGCTTGTTGATCGGCACCAGCTTGTTGCGCACCTCGTCGGTGGTGGCGTGGAAGCTTACGGCCAGCAGGCAGCCGATCTCTTCGGCGCATTTGGCGATCTCCGGCACCACGCCCGAGGTCGAGAGGGTGATGCGGCGGCGCGACAGGGCGATGCCCTCGCCGTCCATGGCGATCTTCATCGCGTCGCGCACGTTGTCGAAGTTGTAGAGCGGCTCGCCCATGCCCATCAGCACGATGTTCGACAAAAGGCGCGGCCCGCTCTCGCCGGTGCCTGTACCGGGTTCGGGCCACTCGCCGAGGTCGTCCCGCGCCAGCATGACCTGGCCGATGATCTCGCCCGCGGTGAGGTTGCGCACCAGTTTCTGCGTGCCGGTGTGGCAGAACGAGCAGGTCAATGTGCAGCCCACCTGGCTCGAGATGCAGAGCGTGCCACGGTCTTCCTCGGGGATGTAGACCACCTCGACCTCGTGTCCGCCGGCGATCCGTACGAGATACTTGCGGGTGCCGTCTTCCGAAACCTGTTTCGAGACGATCTCGGGCAGGTCGATGGTGAACTTGTCGTCGAGCAGCGTCCGATAGTCCTTGGCGAGGTTGGTCATCTCGGCGAAGTCGCGCACGCCCCAGTGATAGACCCACTGCCAGATCTGACCCACACGCATCTTCGCCTGCTTCTCGGGCGTTCCGGCCTCGATCAGCGCGGCGCGCAGGGCGTCGCGGGTGAGCCCGACGAGGTTCAGCTTGCCGTCTTCCGGCAGCTTGCGGGGGATCGTCACCACGTCCTGGGTGATCGGCGCGCTGGCAGTCATCACGTCATCCTCGGAAAAAGAAGGCCTCTCCATACAGGATTCGGCTGCAATAAGTCAAAGGGAACGCGCAGGCGCGTTCCCTCGAAGAAGCTCATCTGTGGATGGCCCCGGAAAAATTCAACAGACCTGCGGCCTTTCGGCCCCGAGGGCGACGTGCCTGCGGCTCAGCCGCTGCAGCGCTTCTGGGCGTCTTCCACCGCGGCCGTGAAGCCGAGCAGCGAGAAGGTGTCCTTGGTCTTGGTGCCGCGGCTCGAACCGGCGCTGAGCACCGCGTCGGAGCCGCGCTTCATCGCCGCGATGATCTTGGCATCGTCCTGCGGAGTCGCCGGCCAGGCCCATTCCCCCTCGGTGTAAAGGTCGAACTTCTCGCCCGAGATGTCCACGGCCACGGTCGAGCCGCCCGCAAAGGGATAACCGCCGGTGAAGGCCACCTGACCCATGACATTGGCCTCGGGACGGTAGAAGACCATAAGCAGGATGTCGCCGCGCTTCACCGATACGACGCGGCCGTCCTTGGTGTTGACGCTTTCCTTGTAGGTGGTCACCGCCCAGCATTCGCGGGGGCTCTGCCCCTCGAAGACCGACCAGTCGGTGATCGCGTTCACCCGGTTGGTGCTTTCCTCCTGCGCAACCGCAGCCGTCGCGCCAAGCGCGAGCGCCGCGCCCAGAACCCCACCGAGAATTGACTTCATACCTGCAGCCTCCAGCCGTGCTTGCCTCTTGTTGCCCGTTCGCGCCCCGACCTGTGACAGCTCTGTTCCAGACATCTGTCGGTCTCTTGACCGGCGCGACCATTCGTGCTCGACGGCGGGACAATAGACCGAAACACGCGGGGCGAGAAAGCCCCGATGGCAGAATATCGCTTGTTTGTGAGGACCCACATGCCCCAAGACACCGTCACCGCTGCCGTGCCCCTCGTCGAGGTTCGCCGCGGACCGCTGACCGAGAGCCTGCACCTTGGCCATGCGGTCATCTGTGACACATCCGGCGGCATCGTCGAGGCCTGGGGTGACCCGCAGGCGGTGGTCTACCCGCGCTCCTCGTCGAAGATGATTCAGGCCCTGCCGCTGGTCGCCTCGGGCGCCGCCGAGGCCTGGCATCTAACGCCGCCGCAGCTGGCGCTCGCCTGCGCCTCGCATCAGGGCGCGCCGATGCACGTGGGGGCGGTCGAGGCCTGGCTCGCCGACCTCGAGCTCTCCGACGACGACCTGCGCTGCGGCCCCCAGCCGAGCCGGGACAAGGCGCTGAAACTGCAGATGATCCGCGAGGGCAAAAGCCCCTGCCGGGTGCACAACAACTGCTCGGGCAAACACGCCGGCTTCCTGACATTGAGCCAGTATCTTGGCGCGGGCCCGGACTACGTTCTTCCCGAACACCCGGTGCAACTTGCAGTGCGCGACGCCTTCGAGACCGTCACCGATGAGGTCAGCCCCTGCTATGGCATCGACGGCTGCTCGGCGCCAAACCTTGCCACCTCGATGCTTGGCATGGCGCGGGCCATGGCCTGGTTCGCCGGCGCGCATCACCGCTACGACGGTCTCAGCCGCGCCGGGGCGCAGCTGGTCGAGTCGATCTACACCTATCCCGATCTCGTCGCCGGCGAGGGCCGCGCCTGCACGCTGCTGATGCGCGCCGCGCTCGAGCCGGTTGCCATCAAGACAGGCGCCGAGGGGTATTTCGTCGCGATCCTGCCGCAGCGTGGCCTCGGCGTTGCGGTGAAGATTCTCGACGGCGCAACCCGCGCGGCGGAATGCGTCATGGCCTCGCTTCTGGTGCGGCTTGGCGTCGCGGATCCGGCGCATCCCGACGTGCACCGTTTCCTCAACCCCGAGCTGTGCAATTTCGACGGGCTGGTGACCGGCGAGGTCCGCCCCCTCGACACGCTCTTTGCCGCATGAAAGGATAAGGGGCGCCAAGAGTGCCCCTTCTTCTCTTTGCAATCGCGCCGGGGTGAGTTGACCGAAGGCCAAGAGGGTCTGATCCCCCCTTGCTCCTTCCCCAATCGCCGTCCGTTCAGCCCTCGAAATCGCTGCGGGCATAGCCCTGCAGGAACAGCAGCGCCGTCAGATCGCCGAGGTTCACCCGCAGGTCGCACTCCGCCTGAACCGAGGGTTTTGCATGCAAGGCGACGCCAAAGCCGGCACGGCCGAGCATGCCCAGGTCATTCGCCCCGTCGCCCACCGCCAGCACGTCTGCCTCGGAGATGCCGAGCCGCGCGCTGATCTCCTCCAGCGCCTGCACCTTGGCCTCGCGCCCCAGGATCGGCTGCGCCGGCACGCCGGTCAGCTTGCCGTCTTGCACCAGCAGCGTGTTGGCGCGGTTCTCGTCGAAGCCGATCCTCTCGGCAACGCGCGCGGTGAAGGCGGTGAAGCCGCCCGATACCAGCGCGGCATAGGCGCCATTCGCCTTCATCGTCGCGACCAGCTCGGGCCCGCCCGGCATCAGCGTGATGCGGGTCTCGAGCACCTTGCCGATCACACTCTCAGGCAGGCCCTTAAGCAGCGCAACGCGCTCGGTCAGCGCGCCCTCGAAGTCGAGCTCGCCGTTCATCGCGCGGGCGGTGATCTCTTTCACATGCGCGCCGACCCCGGCTTCCTCGGCCAGCTCGTCGATGCATTCCTGCTGGATCATCGTGCTGTCCATGTCCGCCAGCAGCATCTTCTTGCGGCGCCCCTCGGCGGCCACGATGTTGACGTCGGCTTGCGCGGTAAGCGAGCTGCGCACCTCCTCGAAATTGCCGGGCATTGACTCGACCGGGAATTCCGCCGCCTCACCGTCCGAGAGCACGGTGACCGGACCGCCGCCGAAGGCGTTGCGCAGGCTCTCGACCAGCGCGGTATCCAATGTGCCGGGGCGGGCGATGAGCGAGACGATCTGCATGAGGAGCACTCCAATGTCTGACGCGGCGGCTTCTGGCACGGCGCGCGGGGCTTTTCCAGCCTCCGCGGCGGGGAGGGCGGCGGCATGTGCGTGAGATGTGCACGAAATGCGCACGCGAAGCGCACTGGCCCGTGACTTGCAATCGCGCCCTTGCCCCGACATATCCAAGGGCACTGGAGGACCGCACAATGCTCCGAAACATCCTGATCATTCCCGCATTTGCCATCGCCGTCACCGCAGCCCCGGCCCTCGCCGAGAGCCAGGTTCCGCAGAGCCAGGCGGAGATTTCCCTCTCGTTCGTACCACTGGTGAAACAGGCCACCCCCGCGGTGGTGAACATCTACGCCAGCCGCGTGGTCGAGGCCCACAGTCCGTTTGCAGGAGATCCTCTTTTCGGGAACCTTTTCCAAGACTTCCGCGGCCGCCCGCGGGTACAGAACTCGCTCGGCTCGGGGGTGATCCTGTCCGAAGACGGCATCGTCGTGTCGAACTACCACGTGGTCGGCCAGGCCACCGACATTCGCGTGGTGCTCAACAATGGTGCCGAATACGACGCCGAGGTGCTCTTGGCGGACGAGGAGGCCGATCTCGCCATCCTCAAGCTCGACGGCGCCAAGGGCATGCCGTTCCTGCCGCTGCGCGACAGCGACACCGTCGAGGTGGGCGAGCTGGCGCTGGCGATCGGCAACCCCTTCGGCGTGGGGCAGACCGTGAGCTCGGGGATCGTCTCGGGGCTCGCCCGCTCGGGCACCGCGACCGGCAATGCCCGCGGCTATTTCATCCAGACCGACGCGCCGATCAACCCGGGCAACTCCGGCGGTGCGCTGATCGACGTGAAGGGCCAGCTCATTGGCGTGAACACCTCGATCCTCACCCGCTCGGGCGGCTCCAACGGCATCGGCTTCGCCATCCCCTCGGCGCTGGTGAAGCAGTTCGTCGAGCAGGCCGAGGCGGGCAAGACGTCCTTCGAGCGGCCTTGGGCGGGAATGAGCGGGCAGAGCGTCGACGCAGACCTCTCGCAGAGCCTCGGCATGGGGCTGCCCGGCGGCGTGCTGGTCTCTGAGCTCCACGAGGCCAGCCCCTTCGCGCAGGCCGGGATGGACGTTGGCGATGTGGTGCTGGCGGTGGACGGGCAGGGGGTGAACACCCCCGCCGAGATGCTGTACCGCATGTCGGTCACCGGGCTCGGCCACAAGGCAGAGGTCACCTATCTGCACGACGGTACGCAGCAGCAGGCCAAGGTCGCGATGATCGCCGCCCCCGACGATCCGCCGCAGCAGCGCGTGACGCTGGACGAGCGCGCGGTGCTGCCCGGCCTCACGCTGGCGCGTGTGAACCCGGCGGTGCAGACCGAACTCGGCCTGCCTCTGTCGGGCGGTGAGGGCGTGGTGGTCGTCGATCCCGGCCCCTGGGGCGCCCGGATCGGGCTGCAGCGGGGGGACCTACTGCGCGCGGTCAACGGCCACGGCATCGAGCTGCCGGGCGACGTTGACGGGCTGCTGAAGAGCGCCGCCCCGCGCGTCCAGATTGATGCGCAGCGCGGCAATGGCCGCATCTCGCTGCGCTTCCGCGTCTGAGGGCACCGCGCGTGGCCGATCTCTTCGACGACCCCCCGGGCAGTCGCCCCGAGCCCGAGCGGAGCGGTCCCCGCCCGCTGGCGGATCGGCTGCGTCCGACGGCGCTCGGCGAGGTGATCGGCCAAGCCCATGTGCTTGGTCCCGAGGCGCCTCTCGGCATCATGCTCGCCTCGGGCGCGCTCTCGAGCCTGATTTTCTGGGGTCCGCCCGGAGTCGGCAAGACCACGATCGCGCGGCTGCTGGCGGATGCCACTGACCTGCATTTCGTCCAGATCAGCGCCATCTTCACCGGCGTGCCCGAGCTGAGGAAGGTCTTCGAGGCCGCCCGTATCCGCCACCGCAACGGCCAGGGCACGCTGCTCTTCGTCGACGAGATCCACCGGTTCAACAAGGCGCAGCAGGACGGTTTTCTGCCGCATATGGAGGACGGCACGATCCTCCTTGTCGGCGCCACCACCGAGAACCCCAGCTTCGAGCTCAACGCGGCGCTGCTGTCGCGCGCGCAGGTTCTGGTGCTGGAGCGACTCTCGCGAGACGATCTCGAGCGTCTCGCACAGCGCGCCGAGCAGGAGTTGGGCCGCCCCCTGCCGCTTGACGGGGCCGCCCGCGCGGCGCTGGTGGAAATGGCTGACGGCGACGGTCGCGCGCTGCTCAACTTGATCGAGCAGATCGCGGCCTGGACTGTCGAGGGCGTGCTCTCCACCGACGCGCTTTCGACCCGGCTCATGCGCCGCGCCGCGCAATACGACAAGTCCGGCGACGGGCATTACAACCTGATCTCGGCGCTGCACAAATCTGTGCGCGGCTCGGACCCCGATGCCACGCTCTACTGGTTCGCCCGTATGCTCGAGGCCGGGGAGGACCCGCGCTTCCTCGCTCGGCGCATCACCCGCATGTCGGTCGAGGACATCGGCCTTGCCGATCCGCAGGCGCAGGCGATCTGCCTGCAGGCCTGGCAGACCTACGAGCGGCTCGGCTCTCCCGAGGGCGAGCTGGCGCTGGCGCAGGCGCTGGTCTACCTCGCGCTGGCGCCGAAATCGAACGCCACCTACGTGGCCTACAAGGCCGCTCGCGCCGCTGCGAAGAAGACCGGCTCGCTGCCGCCGCCCAAGCACATCCTCAACGCCCCGACAAAGCTGATGAAGGAACAGGGCTACGGCAGCGGCTACGCCTATGACCACGATGCCGAGGACGGCTTTTCCGGCCAGGACTACTTCCCCGAGGAGATCGGCAGGGACAGCTATTACACCCCGGTCGAGCGCGGCTTCGAGCGCGACCTGAAGAAGCGCCTGGAGTATTTTACCAAGCTGCGGAGGGAGCGGTCCCCTTGAGCTTCTCCTAGGCGGAAATATCCCGGGGCAGTCGCGGCGTGGCCAGAGCGCTCTCTCGGCGCGGCGCGTGCCGGACGCGCGCACATGGCGGCCATGCGCCGCAGCATTGGCTCCGAACCCCCGAAAATCTTGACATTCCGCGCCCCCTCGCACATGTCCCGCGGATGATCCTCACGGTCTTACAAGTTGCGCTCGGGGGAGCGCTTGGCGCCAGCGGGCGCTATCTGACCGGCCTCGCCATGACGCGGCTGCTCGGAAGGGGATTCCCGTGGGGGACGCTGACGGTGAACATCCTCGGCTCCTTTGCCATGGGGGCCCTCGTGGTGATCCTCGCCAATACCTCCAACCGCTTCGCGCCGTTCCTGATGACCGGCGTGCTGGGCGGGTTCACAACCTTCTCGGCCTTCTCTCTGGACTTCGCCACGCTCTACGAGCGCGGGGATGTCGCGCAGGCGGGCCTTTACGTGGCGGCCTCGGTGGCCGTCTCGCTGGCAGCACTCTTCGCGGGGCTGCTGGTCACTCGGAGTTTCTTCGCATGAGCCGCGTTCAGACAGTCACCGTGGGGCCGGGCGACGGCGATCAGCGCCTCGACCGCTGGATGAAGCGGCATTTCCCGCACGTCCCGCAGGGCCGCATTGAAAAGATGTGCCGCAAGGGCGAGATCCGGGTTGATGGCGGTCGGGTGAAAGCCTCGACGCGCCTCGCGGTGGGCAACCAGGTGCGCATTCCGCCGCTGCCGGAGCCCGAGGAGATGGCCAAACTCGCAGCGACGCCGAAGTCCAAGGTCTCGGATGCAGACACCAAGCTGATCCAGTCCTGCGTGCTGTGGAAGGACGATCACATCATCGCGCTCAACAAGCCGCCGGGCATGCCGACGCAGGGCGGCTCCAAGCAGACCCGCCACGTCGACGGGCTGTCGGAGGCGCTGAAGTTCGGCAGCGACGAGAAGCCGCGGCTGGTCCACCGGCTCGACAAGGACACCTCGGGCGTGCTGCTGCTTGCGCGCACCCGCGAGATGGCGCAGGCGCTTACCGCCGCGATCCGCCACAAGGAAACCCGCAAGATCTATTGGGGGCTGGTGGCCGGTGTGCCGACGCCCTACCTCGGCGAGATCAAGTACGGGCTGGTGAAGGCCGGCGGCCATGGCGCCTTGGGCGAGGGCGAGAAGATGCGCGCGATCCACCCGCGCGACATCGACAGCACCCCCGGCGCCAAGCGCGCGCATACGCTTTATGCCACGCTCTACCGGGTTGCCGGGCGGGCGAGCTGGGTGGCGATGGAGCCCGTGACGGGCCGCACGCACCAGCTGCGCGCGCATATGGCCGAGATCGGACATCCGATCATCGGCGACGGCAAATACGGCGGCTCGGGGCAGGAGAACCTTGGCGACGGCTGGGGCGCGCAGCTCGGCGGCATCATCTCGAAGAAGCTGCACCTGCACGCGCGCTCGATGACCTTCCTGCATCCGGTCACCAAGAAACCGATGACCGTCACCGCGCCGCTGCCAGACCACATGGCACAAAGCTGGGAGACCTTCGGCTGGACCGAAGAACTCGCCGCGGACGATCCCTTCGAAGAGCTGCACTGAGGGGGCGGGTGCCATGGATCTGAAGCTGATCATCTTCGACGTCGACGGCACGTTGGTCGACAGCCAGGCGGATATTCTCGCGTCGATGCGCGGGGCCTTTGCCCAGGTCGGCATGGAGGCTCCGAGCCGCGAGGAGATCCTCGGCATCGTGGGGCTGTCGCTGCCTCTGGCCGTGGCGCGGCTCGCACCGGGCGTCGATGCCGCCACCCTCGAGGCCATGGTCGAGGGCTACAAAGCCTCCTACATGCGCCTGCGAACCGAGAATGGCACCGAGGCCAGCTCGCCGCTCTACCCGCACGTCCGCGAGGTGCTGGACGCGCTGCACGCCCGACCCGAGTGGCTGCTCGGCATCGCCACCGGCAAGTCGCGCCGCGGGCTCGACCGGCTGGTCGACGCGCATGGCATCCGCCGCCTCTTCGTCACCCAGCAATGCGCCGACGATCATCCCTCGAAGCCGCATCCCGCGATGATCGAGGCGGCACTGGCCGAGGCCGGCGTCGCGCCGCATCAGGCGGTGATGCTGGGCGACACCAGCTTCGACATGGACATGGCGCGCGACGCCGGGGTCCACGGGATCGGTGTCAGCTGGGGCTATCACGACCGCGCGCGGCTTGCGTCCGCGCGCACCATCATCGACGACATCCGCGCGCTTCCGGCGCTGCTGGACCAACTCTGGAGCCAAGCCGCATGAGCGAATGGGCCCCCCGCCGCTTCTACAAGGACGCCACGGTCGAAACGGCCGAGGGCGGCTTCATCGTGCATCTCGACGGTCGCCCGCTGCGCACGCCGGGCAAGGCGCCGCTGGTGGTGCCGAGCCGTGGGATCGCCGAGGCCATGGCCGAGGAATGGCGCGCGCAGGACGAAAAGATCGACCCGCGCACCATGCCCTTTACCCGCACCGCCAACAGCGCCATCGACAAGGTCGCGCCGCAGCACCCCGAAGTGGCCGACATGCTGGCGGAATACGGCGACAGCGATCTGCTGTGCTACCGCGCCGAGAGCCCGGCGGAACTGGTCGCGCGGCAGGCCGAACGCTGGGATCCGCTGCTCGACTGGGCGGCGCGCGAGATGGGAGCGCGGCTCGAGCCGCGTGCCGGGATCATGCATGCCGCGCAGCCCGAGGCGGCGCTGCGCCGTCTTGCGGAGCGCACCCACGCGTTCAGCCCGTTCGAGCTGGCAGCTTTCCACGACCTCGTTGCGCTGACCGGCTCGCTGGTGCTTGGTTTTGCCGCCACTCGAAGCGAGCACGATGCCGAGGAACTCTGGGCACTGTCGCGTCTCGACGAAACCTTCCAGGAAGAGCTTTGGGGAGAGGACGAGGAAGCGCAGCAAGCGGCGGAAATCAAACGCCTGGCATTCCTGCACGCGCACCGGTTTTTTGCCCTCTGCCAAGCTGCCTAATCTCAAACCTCTCAAGGGATCCTTGCGTAAGATCCGGGCATTTGCATGCCCTTTTCGCGCCGGAGCGGCTTGACCTAGCCAAAACTTTCCTCCCAAACTCCCCTCAGCACAGGGAGGGAGCCCCTGGCTAATAAGCCGATCCAGCAAGGATCAAGGAACCGGCTCAAGAGGGCCGGACAACAGGAAGAGGTTAACATGAAAAAGACCGTAACTCTCGGCGCTCTGACCGTCGCCGCACTCGCGGCCGGTGCAGCCGGCGCCGCGACCCTGGACGACGTGAAAGCGCGGGGGGAGCTGAAGTGCGGTGTGTCCACGGGCCTCGCCGGTTTCTCGGCGCCCGATGCAAACAACGTGTGGCAGGGCTTTGACGTGGCATATTGCCGTGCGCTCGCCGCAGCGGTCCTTGGCGATCCGATGAAGGTTGCCTTCACGCAGACCACCGGTCAGACCCGCTTTACCGCGCTGGCGTCCGGCGAGATCGACGTGCTGGCCCGCAACACCACCTGGACCTTCTCGCGCGACGTCGACCTGAAGTTCGAATTCATCGGCGTGAACTACTACGACGGCCAGGGCTTCATCGCTCCGAAGTCGCTGGGTGTGGCCTCGGCCAAGGAACTCGATGGCGCCACCGTCTGCATCCAGACCGGCACCACCACCGAGCTGAACCTCGCGGACTTCTTCCGCGCCAACAACATCAGCTACGAGCCGGTTCCGATCGAGACCAACGCCGAAGCGCAGCAGCAGTACCTTGCCGGCGCCTGTGACGTCTACACCACCGATGCTTCGGGCCTCGCCGCCACCCGCGCCACTTTCGAGAACCCGTCGGATCACGTGATCCTGCCGGAAATCATCTCGAAAGAGCCGCTCGGTCCGCTCGTTCGCCACGGCGACAGCGAGTGGGGCGACATCGCCCGCTGGACTCTCAACGCGCTGATCGCGGCCGAAGAATACGGCGTGACCTCGGCCAACATCGCGGAACTGTCCTCGGCACCGACGAACAACCCCGAGATCAACCGTCTGCTCGGCACCGAGGGTGAACTGGGCGCGATGCTCGGCCTCGACGCCGAATGGGCCCAGCGTGCCATCATGGCCGGCGGCAACTACGGCGAGATCTTCGAGAAGAACATCGGCGAAGCCACCCCGATCGGCCTGTCGCGCGGCCTGAACGCGCAGTGGACCGAAGGCGGCCTGCTCTACAGCCCGCCCTTCCGCTAATACCGGATTCGGCGAGGGGCGCAGGGACAACCTGCGCCCCTTTCCACCTATCAAGACGATTTCGCCTTCATAATACGAAAGCGCGCTTCCGGCAGGACAGACGGTGGAGCAACCACCGCGGTATCCTTCGGTGACGGAAGCGTCCGGGGAGAACTAAATGGCGACCATCTCGGATCCGCCGGAGCGTGGCTTCCGGCTGAGTCAGCTTATTTTCGACACGCGCTACCGCTCGATGACCATCCAGGTCGTCGCGATGGTCCTGATAGGGCTGCTGCTGTCGTGGCTGATTTCCAACACGATCCATAACCTCGAGGCACTGGGCAAGGACTTCAACTTCGGATTCCTGTCGCAGCCCGCAGGCTATGACATCAACCAGCAGCTCATCGACTACAACAACCAGATGACCCACGGTCGGGCGGCGCTGGTGGGCATCCTCAACACGCTGCTCGTGGCTGTCCTGGGCTGTGCCCTTGCCACGGTGCTGGGCGTGATCGCGGGCGTGCTGCGCCTGTCCAACAACTGGGTCGTCTCGCGGCTGACCGCGGTCTACGTCGAGGGCTTCCGGAACGTGCCGCTGCTGCTGTGGATCGTGCTGATCTTCGCGCTGATGACCGAATCCATGCCGTCCCCGCGGGACTTCCGCGGCGAGGACGGCTCCTCGATGCTGCTGGGTGAGAGCGTGGCGATCACCAATCGCGGCGTCTACATTCCCAACGTGGTGTTCAGCCGCTCGCTGGGGGGCAACGAGATCGCCGCCCCCGAGCCAGAGGCGCCCGCCGCGGCCGCAACGCCCGGCACCAACATGGCCGGCACCTACGGCGCGAGCCGCATCGCCACCGGCGGGGCAGGCGTACAGACCGGTCAAAATGACACCGCAGCCGGCTCGGGCAGCGCCTCGGGGGATGGCGCCGCAGGCGGCGCTGAAGTCGGCGAGGTCATCCCGACCTCTTCCTTCTGGGACTGGCTGCTGATCATCGCGGTGCTCATCGCGGGCGGGATCGGCGCAAAATTCCTCGGCAAGCGCGCTGCGCGCATCCAAGAGGCCACGGGCAAGCGACCGATGACCCTGCCGCTGCAGATTGCCGCGATCCTGGTACCGCTTATCGTGGTCCTAGTGGGGCTTGGCGCCTCGCTCGACAAGCCCGAGCTGGGGGGCTTCAACTTCGACGGCGGCGTGCACCTGCGCAACTCGCTGATCGCCCTGTGGCTGGCCCTGTCGCTCTATACCGGCGCCTTCATCGCCGAGATCGTGCGCGGCGGTATCCTCGCGATCTCCAATGGCCAGACCGAGGCAGCCTACGCATTGGGCCTGCGTCCGGGCACGACGATGAACCTGGTGATCCTGCCGCAGGCGCTGCGGGTGATCATCCCGCCGCTGATCTCGCAGTTCCTCAACCTCACCAAGAACAGCTCGCTCGCCATCGCGGTGGGCTACATGGACGTGCGCTCGACCCTCGGGGGCATCACCATCAACCAGACCGGCCGCGAGCTCGAGGGCATGCTGCTGCTGGGCCTGTTCTATCTGGTGCTGAGCCTGCTGATCTCGGGCGTGATGAACGTCTACAACTCCTCTGTGAAGCTGAAGGAGCGGTGACATGAGCGATACCCACGCACAGACGGTCCCCTTTGTCCGCGACACCATGCTGGACCAGCAGGATCCACCGCTTACCCAGATCGGTGCGGTGAAGTGGATCCGCGAGAACCTCTTCTCGAGCTGGCTGAACATCCTGCTCACCCTGCTCTCGCTCTGGGTGATCTATGCCGCCCTGAGCCACCTTCTGCCCTGGGCGCTGCGGGGCATCTGGGATGCCTCCAACTTGTCCGAGTGCCGCGCGCTGGCGGCAGAGCGCTATGGCGCCGATGCCTCGGTTGCCTGCTGGGCGGTGCTGGCAGAGCGCTGGCCGCAGCTTGTCTTCGGCTTCTTCCCCAAGGAGCTCTACTGGCGCCCGATCCTGGCCTTCCTCCTCTTTCTTGCCGCGGTCGCCCCGGTGCTGTTCAGCTCGGTGCCGCGCAAGATGCTCTGGGTTACGGCACTCGCGCCTTTCTTGCTCTTCTGGCTGATCTGGGGTGGCTCGCTCTGGGGGCCGATCGCGGCGGTCCTCGGCTTCGTCATCAGCTGGGCGATCATGACCTATGCCGCGCCGAAGATCGGCGCGCTGCTGTCGGTCATCCTGGCGATCGTCGTACCGGTGCTCTACTGGCTGTTCGTCTGCGGCCCGCTCGCCGACGCGCTGGCCTCGGTTGTGCCGCTGGCGTTGCAGCCCGTGGCGACCCAGAAGATGGGCGGCTTCCTTCTGGCCACGATCATCGGCGTGTCGGGCATCGTCCTGTCGCTGCCGCTGGGTATCCTCCTGGCGCTGGGGCGGCAGTCGGACATGTTCATCATCAACAAGTTCTCGGTTGCCTTCATCGAGATCATCCGCGGCGTGCCGCTGATCGTCTGGCTGTTCACCGCGTCCCTGCTGCTGAACTACTTCCTGCCGCCGGGCACCAACTTCGACCTGATGCTGCGCGTCATCATCATGGTGACCCTCTTCTCGGCGGCCTATATCGCCGAGGTGGTAAGGGGCGGTCTTGCCGCCCTGCCAAAGGGCCAATACGAGGCCGCCGACGCGCTGGGGCTGGACTACTGGAAGTCGATGCGGCTGATCATCCTCCCGCAGGCGCTGAAGATTTCGATCCCGGGGATCGTGAACACCTTCATCGGCCTGTTCAAGGATACGACGCTGGTCGTTTTCATCGGCCTTCTCGATCCCATTGGCCTGTCCAGCTCGATCCGGGCAAGCACCGATTGGAATGGCGTTTACTGGGAACTCTTCGTCTTTATCGGCCTGTGCTTCTTCATCTTCTGCTTCAGCATGGGCCGCTATTCGCTCTTCCTCGAGAAAAAGCTCCGTAGAGAGCACCGCTAAGGAGACCTTTTATGTCTGAACTTGCAACACGCGAAGTCGATCGCAGCCAGATGAAGGTCTCCGACGAGGTGGCCATCCAGATCACGAACATGAACAAGTGGTACGGGACCTTCCACGTGCTCCGCGACATCGATCTGACTGTCTATCGCGGCGAGCGGATCGTCATCGCCGGGCCTTCGGGGTCGGGCAAGTCGACGATGATCCGCTGCATCAACCGCCTGGAGGAGCACCAGTCGGGCAGCATCGTTGTCGACGGCATCGAGCTGAGCTCGGATCTGAAGAATATCGACAAGATCCGCTCCGAGGTCGGCATGTGCTTCCAGCACTTCAACCTCTTCCCGCACCTGACAATCCTCGAGAATTGCACGCTCGCGCCAATCTGGGTTCGCAAGATTCCCAAGAAGCAGGCGGAAGAGACCGCGATGCATTTCCTCGAGAAGGTGAAGATCCCCGAGCAGGCCAACAAGTACCCCGGCCAGCTGTCGGGCGGCCAGCAGCAGCGCGTGGCGATCGCCCGCTCGCTGTGCATGAAGCCGCGCATCATGCTCTTTGACGAGCCCACATCGGCGCTCGACCCCGAGATGATCAAGGAAGTGCTCGATACGATGGTCGAACTGGCCGAAGAGGGGATGACCATGCTCTGTGTCACGCACGAAATGGGATTCGCCCGGCAGGTCGCGAATCGGGTCATCTTTATGGATGCCGGACAGATCGTGGAGCAGAATGAGCCGGAGGAATTCTTTAATAATCCGCAGCACGAGCGGACGAAACTCTTCCTAAGCCAAATTCTCGGGCACTAATCCACAGAAAAAACCTGAAATTTAGTCACGAGCCCCATTAAATTGGGGCTCGTTTTTTTGTCATTTGTGTTACAGTCCGTTACGAAGCGTCTCAGTTTTGACGCTTTTGGCCAAGAGCCGAAAGAAATCTGTACCGGTTTTCAAGAAGGGACTTGCGCAACGTGGTCGACCGAGCGTCGGCCGAGATCGGATCGCCGTAGGGGAGGATGTGCGATGCGATGCGGCTGACCCGGACCACGTAACGTCAGGGACTTCGCCTAGTGACCGGCACAGCGGCGCTCGCGATCCTTTGGGAGGGGGATCGCGGGCGTCACTTTTTTCTGCGTATCGCGGTGTCAGCGGCTTCTCAGGACAGTAATTCGCGCGGCACGGTAAACGCATGGCAGCGGGCGCCGCCCATGCGCGCGCCCGACCACTCTCCTATCTCGAAATCCGCGACCAGCGTGGCCCCGGTGGGGTAGGTGCCGAATCTCGGGTGCTCGGGAGCGCGCGCAACGAGTCCCCGCGCGAAATCGCCGATTCCCGGATTGTGCGCGAGCATAAGAACGGTACTGCCCTTCGCGCCCTGCAGGCTCTTCAGCAGCGTTGCCGGCTCTGCGAGGTAGAGCCGGTCCTCGAACCGTGTCGCAACTTCTCCAAGGTGCAGCAGGTCCAGGGTCTCGCGGGTGCGCGCGGCTGACGAGCAGAGCACCTGATCGGGCAGGATATCCTGCGCCCGGAGCCAGACCCCGAGCGCCTCGGCGCTCTTGCGCCCGCGCGGGTTGAGCGGTCGCGCGTGATCGGGCATGCCGACCGACCAATCGGATTTCGCGTGGCGCATGAGGATGAGACGTTTCATAGCCCTCTCCCTTCAGGCCACGCGCCGCCGTTCAGCTGCGTGGGCGCGCGGGTTCCAGATCGGCACGGCGGATCAGCGACCCCGCGCCATGCTCGGTGAAAAGCTCGAGCAGGCAGGCGTTGGGCACGCGTCCGTCGAGGATGACCACCGCGCGCACGCCTTCCTCGACCGCCTTCAGCGCGGTCTCGGTCTTGGGGATCATGCCGCCGGCAATGGTGCCGTCCGCGGTCATGGCGCGGACGTCTTCGGGAGTCATCTGGGTGACAACGTCGCCGGCCTTGTTCTTGACGCCCGACACGTCGGTCAGCAGCAGCAGGCGATCGGCCTTCAGCGCCGCGGCGAGCGCGCCGGCGGCGGTGTCGCCGTTGACGTTGAAGGTCTCGAGGTAATCCATGCCGGTGGCGACCGGTGCCACCACGGGGATGATCCCGGCGGCGAAGAGGTCGTGCAGCACCTGCACGTTGCACTCGACGGGGCGGCCGACGAAGCCCAGCTCCGGATCGTCCGCCTCGCAGACGATGAGATCATCGTCCTTTCCCGAGAGGCCAACTGCGCGGCCTCCTTCGTCCATGATGGCCTGAACGATGCGCTTGTTCACGAGGCCGGTCAGCACCATCTCGACCACCTCGACGGTGGCCTGATCGGTGACCCGTTTGCCGCGCTTGAACTCGGACTGGATGTTCAGCTTGGCAAGCATGTCGTTGATCATCGGGCCGCCGCCATGCACGACGACCGGGTTCACGCCGACCTGACGCATGAGCACGATATCCCGGGCAAATTCGGCCATGGCGTCGGTGTCGCCCATGGCATTGCCGCCGAATTTCACCACCACGATCGCGCCCGTGTAGCGCTGCAGGTAGGGCAGGGCTTCGTTCAGGGTGCGGGCGGTGGCGATCCAGTCTCGGTTCATCGTCTGCTTCTTCATCTGGGGTGCATCCTCGATGCGGGAAAGGCTCTGGATGGCAGAACTAGTCCCAACGCCGGGAATTGCGAAGAGGAAATTCAGGAAAGGCCGGCGATGATTGCCCTCAAAGTGGGAATGCCGTCGCCCTTTTCCGAGCTGGTGAGCACGATCTCGGGATAGGCCGCGGGGTGCTTCGAGAGCTTTTCGCGCACCTGCGTCAGGATCTTGTCGAGGTCATTGGCCTTGAGCTTGTCGGTCTTGGTCAGGACCGCCTGGAAGGTCACGGCGGACTTGTCGAGAAGGTCCATGATCTCTTCGTCCACGGCCTTCACCCCGTGACGGGCGTCGATCAGCACGAAGGCGCGGCGCAGAGAGACGCGACCCGAGAGATACTGCTTGAGCAGACGCTGCCATTTCTCGACCACCGCGACGGGTGCGTTGGCAAAGCCGTAGCCCGGAAGGTCGACGAGATAGTGGCTCTCGTTCAGCGTGAAGAAGTTGATCTCCTGCGTCCGGCCCGGCGTATTCGACGCGCGGGCGATCCCCTTGCGTCCGGTCAACGCGTTGATCAGGCTTGACTTGCCGACATTGGAGCGCCCTGCAAAGCAGACCTCGGGGCGGTCGTCGGGCGGCAGCCCGTCCATGGCGACCACGCCCTTGAGGAATTGAACGTCACCGGCAAAGGCCTTGCGCGCCGCCTCGCGGGTCGCGTCATCGGGCTCTTCGGCGATGGGAAAGGGAAGGGGGGTCGTCACAGCAGGGTCACCTCGTCGTCATGGGCGATCTCGCCGCCCGTCGTCACTTCGGCCTGCACCGAGAAATCCGTATGTCCCCAGTGACGCAGCGCACCAAGCGTATCCGCATCGCGCTGGCCTGTCTCGGGGTTTGCAGTGGTGGCGGCGCAGCGGCCGGTCCGTTCGCGCACGATCAAGGTCGCGCCGCCGATGCGAATCTCGCGCCCGACCCAGTCGAATTCTTCCCAGGGCCCGAGCCCGTCCAGCCAGATATTGCCACGCCAGCGGTGAATCGACAGCGGCTGGCCGATCTGGGCTTCGACCGCGCGGTGCGAGGCCATGTTGCACAGGGTGATCGAGGGGAAGGCCGCGTCGGTCATGCCGCGCGCCTGCGCCCGGATCAGCCGCGCCGATTGCGTGCGGTCCTCGGGCATCAGCGGGCGGACCCAATCGAGGAACGTCTCGCCGTCGCGGTCGGGATCGATGGTCAGGTCGGGGCGGTCCGGGTGGTGCAGGGTGATGGTGCCCGCCGCCTCGTTCATCTCGGCGCTGATCGCCATGAGCTGGGGCGCCTTGGCGCCCCGGCTGAAGTTGCCGCAGCGGACCCATTCGGAGCCGTCCGCGTCCGAGAGCTCATGCGCCACGGCCCAGGCCCTATCGAAGGGCAGGCATTCATGGGCGCGCAGGGTCACCCGGTCCAGCGCCTCGCGGCCATGGGCCTTGATCGGGTGGCGCCAGATCTGGGTGACCCGTCCGATCATTTGCTGTCCGACTTGGCGTCCTTGGGCTTGCGCTTGAAGCTCGACCTGATGTTGCCGAAGACATCAGGCTTGGCCCCGTGGCTGCGCATGATCAGGTACTGCTGGGTGAAGGTGATCGTGTTGTTGGTGATCCAGTAGAGCACCAGGCCGGAGGCGAAGCCGCCGAGCATGAACATGAACACCCAGGGCATCCAGGCAAAGATCATCGCCTGCGCCGGATCGGTCGGCGTCGGGTTGAGCTTCTGCTGAAGGAACATCGAGATGCCGAGCAGGATCGGCAGGATGCCGATGAAGATCAGCGCCAGCGTGCTGCCCACCTCGGGCGCTGCCCAGGGCAGCAGGCCGAAGAGGTTGTAGAGCGACGTGGGGTCAGGTGCCGAAAGGTCCTGGAACGGGCCAAAGAAGGGCGCGTGCCGCAGCTCGAACGCGACAAAGATCACCTTGTAGAGCGAGAAGAAGATCGGAATCTGCAGCAGGATCGGCAGGCAGCCCGAGGCTGGGTTGACCTTCTCGCGCTTGTAGAGCGCCATCATCTCTTGCTGCAGCTTCTGGCGGTCGTCGCCGGCCTTCTTCTTGAGCTCCTCCATCTGCGGCTGCAGTTCCTTCATCTTCGCCATGGAGACGTAGGATTTGTAGGCCAGCGGGAAGAGCAGCGCCTTGAGGAAGATGGTCAGCGCGATGATCGACACGCCCATGTTGCCGATCCACTGGTGCAGGTGGTGCAGCAGCCAGAAGATGGGCTTGGTGAGGAAGAAGAACCAACCCCAGTCGATGCTGTCGACGAAGCGGTCGACGCCCTGGTCCTGGTAGGCATTGATCACTTCCCAGACCTTGGCGCCCGAGAACATGCGGGTCGAGACCTCGGCGGTGGCGCCGGGGGCGATGGTCTGCGTCGGCAGAACGATCTCTGCCTGGTAGATGTCGCGGGCTTCGTTGTACTTGATCGCCTGGCGGTAGCTGGTGCCGCTGTCGGGGATCAGCACGGTTTCCCAGTAATGCTCGGTGAAGCCGATCCAGCCGTTTTCCGAAACCTGGTAGGTCTCGGCGCGGGTGCCCGCCTCGGCCGCCGGGTCAAAGTCGCGGATTTTCTTGTACTTGTTCTCGGCGAGGGTGCCGTCGGTCATCGACATCGCGCCCTCGTGCAGAACGAAGAAGTTCTTCAGGTCCTTCGGTTCGCCGTGGCGGGCAAGGATGCCGTAGGGCGCGGCCGAGACCTCGGCGCCCGAGGTGTTCTCGACCGATTGGGTCACGCGGAACATGAACTTGTCGTCCACCGTGAAGGTGCGGCGGAAGATCAGGCCGGCGGGGCTCTCCCAGCGCAGGGTGACCGGGCTGTCCACATCGAGGGACTCGCCGCTTTCCACGCTCCACTCGGTGTTCGGGCCGGGCACGTCGCTGACCTGCAGACCATTGCCGGGCGCCCAGCCGTAGACGGCGTAATAGGGGCTGTCGCTGCCCACGGGCTCGAGCAGCGTCACCATGGGCGAGCTCTCGTCGTTGGTCTCGTGGTACTGGCTCAGCTTCAGATCGTCGATCCGGCCGCCGGTGAGGGCGATGGAGCCGATCAGGTTCGGTGCGGCGATGTCGACGCGCGCAGTCTCGAGCGCGGGGGCCGGGGCCGCGGTGCCAGCGGTGGTGGACGCCGCCGGGTCGGTCGCCGTCGTCGGCGCGCTCACGCCGGGCGCGGTCTCGAGCGTCTGCTCGGTGGTTTGCGCCGTCTCGTCCACCGTGGCTTCGGGTGGCGGGAAGAGCACGAACCAGACGAGGATCACGACGAAGCTCAGCGCCGTAGCGATGAGCAGATTCTTGTTCTGATTGTCCATGCGAGAGACCGCCACCTGTCCTTGGAAAGTCAAGGCCGGGTTCAACAGGGCGGACCCCCAAAGGTCAAGCCGAATCATGACAGGCAAGGGGGTTTGTCGGCGTTTCGGACCATGGAGCGTGGCGTTACGAAGGGGTGGGGCGGCGCCGGCAGGTTGGATCAAGCAAGCCAAGCGCAGACCGTTCCGCCAAGTTCGGCTGGGCAGAGGCTTGCCGGGACGCTCCGGTTGCGTGACCTAGGGACCCGCATTCAGCATGTCCTCTCCACGACTTCGGCGGAGCAGGGCAGATGTCTGGCCGGCATGGGCGCCCGCGTGGACGTCGATCTGGGCGGGTCCGGGGTCCTGGCGGCGGTCAGATGGGGCGGCGCTGCAGGTCAGCCGTTGCTGCGCCCGAGTCTTTGCGCGGCCGCGATGCGCTGCGCGTGTGCGCGCGCCCAATCGGCGAGCTGCGGTGCGGGCATGGGGCGGGCGATTCCGAATCCCTGTGCGTGGTCGCAGCCGAGCTGGGCCAGAAGGGCGTGTTCGCCGCTGCTTTCGACGCCCTCGGCCACGGTTTCCAGACCCAGACGGTCGGCCAGCCCGAGAATCGCCGCGAGCATGCGCCGCTGGTCCTCGCTCCGGTCGATGCGGGCGACGAAGCTGCGGTCGATTTTCAGCCGGTGCACGGTGACCCGGCGCAGCGCCCCGATCGAGGCGTGGCCGGTGCCAAAATCGTCCAGATCGATGCGGCAGCCGATCCGCGCCAGGGCGGAGATATTGCGCGCGATGATGCCGTCAGAGCTCTCGGCGATCACCGTTTCGAGCACCTCGACTCCAAGCCGGGTCGCGGGCAGGCCGAAGCGGTCGAGATCCCATTTCAGCCGGTCCACGAGCCGCGGGTTTCGCAGCTCGACCTCGGAGAAGTTGATGCTGACGCGGGGAATGCGCAGCCCGTCCTGATCCCAGCCGCGCAGCGCTGTCAGGCTGTGGTGCAGCACCGCGTCGCTGAGCTGTTCCATGCGGCCCGACTCCTGCAGCGCGTCGAGAAACCGGGCGGGCGGCACGATGCCATGCTGCGGGTGCAGCCAGCGCACCAGCGCCTCGACACCGCTGATCTCGCCGGTCGAGGTGCAGAGCTGGGGCTGGTACCAGGGCTGGATTTGCCCCTTGGCCAGGGCGGTTTCGACCTCCGAAAGCAGGGCAGTGCGCGCGCGGCGCTCGGCGCGCATCCCCTCGCTCCAGGGGCGGATGGCGGAGGGGGCATTGTCCATCGCCTCGCGCAGCGCGGCCTGGGCGCAGTCGAGCATGTCGGAGCCCCCGGCGCCCTTGCGCAGCCGCGAGGAGCCGCATAAACCCACGGCGACCGAAAGGTAATGCACGCCCGTGTCGGTGGTGGCGGGCTCTTCCAGCGCGTGCTGAAGCCGGTCGGCGAGGGCGAGCAGGGTCTCGAGATCGAGGCGAAGGCCGGGGGCGATCAGCGCCATGAAACGCGAGTCGCCGATGCGCATCGCGCTGTCCTCAGGGCGCAGCGTCTCGCGCAGGCGGTGGAGGAACAGAGCCCGCAGGGTTTCCGCCACATCCTCGCCCATGCGGCGCGAGATGGCCTCCAGCCCCTCGGCTTCGAAAAGTAGGCAGGCGGTGTGCGTTTCCGCGGCGCGGGCGCGCTCGAAGCTGTGTTCGGCAAGCTCCTGGGCCATGGCCATGCTGACGAGGTCGCCGCCGCCGCGGGCGGAGCCGAGCGCGGCCGCAGAGTCGCCGGTGAGCAGAAGCCCGTAGATCAGCGGAATGGTCAGGGCCAGTGCCAGCAGCAGGACTTCCCCGCCGAGCCAGAAACCGGCGAGAGAGATGGCGGGGAGGAAGGCCAGCATGTGCGGCCCGAGCATCCAGCGGTGCAGGACCCGACGCGCCCGCGCCGCGCCCAGGCGGAAAGATGACCTATGTGCGAGATCCGGCGGCATGATGCGCCCCCTACGTCATCAGAGACGGGACCACATCTAGCGCAAAGGGGTGAGGCGAGGCTTAACGCAGGTCGGGAATCCCGTCGTCGGCATCCGGGGCGCGCGCGGTCATGTCGCGCATCAGCCCGGCGAAGTCGAAGAGCTTGGAATCCATCATGTGCGAGGGGCGGACGTTGGTCAGCGCCTTGAACATCACCTGCCGGCGGCCGGGCGAGTTCTTTTCCCAACCGTCGAGGATTTGCTTCACCTGCTGACGCTGCAGACCGTCCTGCGAGCCGCAGAGGTCGCAGGGGATGATCGGGTAGTTCATGGCGCGGGCGAATTTCTCGCAATCGGCCTCGGACACATGCGCCAGCGGACGGTAGACGAAGAGGTCGCCCTCCTCGTTGACCAGCTTCGGCGGCATGGTCGCGAGGCGCCCGCCGTGGAAGAGGTTCATGAAGAAGGTTTCGAGGATGTCGTCGCGGTGGTGGCCGAGCACGACCGCAGAGCAGCCCTCCTCGCGAGCGAGGCGGTAAAGGTTGCCGCGGCGCAGGCGCGAGCAGAGCGCGCAATAGGTGCGGCCCTGCGGGACCTTGTCCATGACGATCGAGTAGGTGTCCTGATACTCGATCCGGTGCGGCACGCCCATCTTCTCGAGGAATTCGGGAAGCACCGTCGCGGGAAAGCCCGGCTGGCCCTGGTCAAGGTTGCAGGCCAAGATGTCCACGGGCAGCAGGCCGCGCCACTTCAGCTCGTGCAGCACCGCGAGCAGCGTGTAGCTGTCCTTGCCGCCCGAGAGGCAGACCAGCCACTTTGGCAGGCTGCCATCCTCGCGGCGCTCGATCATGCCGTATTGCTCGACGGCCTCGCGCGTGTTCTGCACGATGCGCTTGCGCAGCTTCTTGAACTCGGTGCTCTTGGGGGCGCCGTAGAACAGCGGGTGGATGTCGTCGGCGTCGTCGTCGAACATGGGCGGCCTCAATCGGGGACATTGTCGATGCCGGACCCGCCGAGCGGGTGGCAGCGCAGGATGCGGCGGATCGTCAGGTAGGAGCCCTTCACCGCCCCGTGCCTTTCAAGCGCTTCCAGCGCGTAGGCGGAGCAAGTCGGTTGAAAGCGGCAGCCATGGCCGACCCAGGGCGAGAAGATCAGGCGATAGGCGCGGACGGGCAGGGCGGCAATATGCGCGAGCGGGCTCACGATTGCGGCTTCCGGGGTTTCCGGGGCGCATGAATCTGCCGCACCGCTTGCACAAGCTCGCCCTGCAGCGCGGTGAATTCGCGCTCGGCGGTGGCGCCGGCGCGGCCGATCAGAACGTAATCCCAGCCCGGCTTGCCGAGTTCTGGCAGACCGAGGCGCGCGATCTCGCGCAGCCGGCGCTTGGCGCGGTTGCGGGCGACGGCATTGCCGACCTTCTTCGAGCAGGTGAAGCCCACGCGGATAAGGTCCGAGCCGTCATCTCGATAGCGCGCCTGCAACAGGAAGGACGGCACCGGCTGTCGCCGGGCACGCGCCGCCGCGAGGAAATCGCTGCGCTTGCGCAGGACCTCGAGCTTCGGGGTGTCCGTCCCCATCAGGGCATCGCCTTGGGGGTTGCTGAGTTCCGCATCCGCACGCACGCCAAGCGCAAAGGCCGCCTCGGTCTGTCCCGAAGCGGCCTTGGCCGGTGTCTTGTGCACACGCTCCGCCATGGGCAGAGCGCGCGGCTCAGGCGCTGAGCTTCTTGCGGCCGCGGCCGCGGCGCGCGTTCAGAATCGCGCGGCCAGCTTTGGTGGCCATCCGTGCGCGGAAGCCGTGGCGGCGCTTGCGAACGAGGTTCGAAGGCTGAAAGGTGCGTTTCATCGCGCTCTTCTCCGTCTGATCTGGCCTCGGGGGAGGCCGGTCTGTCTACATGGTCTCATTGCTGCCTGCGGCGTCCGCCCGGTGCGCCAGTGGATTGGCAGCAAGAGCTTACATCACAGAAGGCCCTAAGCGGATTCGCCGGGCCGGGTCATTCGAGGCCCGTGCTATAGGCAGGAGTGGCCCCCATGTCAAACCTCTAACCGGGGCTGAAGGCAAGAATTCCGGTGCGGCGCGCGGTGTGCCTTGGCGCCGTCGGCGCTCGGGGCGCAAAATCGCCCGCAGGGGCAGGTCGTGATCAAGGCCGCGTGATAGGGCTGTGCGCGGGCGATTCCACACGCCATTCTAGGGGGATGACAGATCAGGACCCCACGCCTTCGCCGACCCGTGCGCGGCTCCTGCGGCACCTGCCGCTGGCGCTCATAGCAATTGTGGCGGTGACTGGTGCGCTCACGCTGCGCGACTACATCAGTTTCGACACGCTGCGCGAGAATCGGGTGGCGCTGCTGGCGCTGCGTGACAGCAACTACCTGGCGGTGGCCGGGGGATTCGTGGCGGCCTATGTCGCCATCGTGGCCTTCTCGCTGCCCGGGGCCGCCGTCGCCTCGGTGACCGGCGGTTTTCTTTTTGGCCTCGTCCCGGGCACAGCGCTGAACGTGCTGTCGGCCAGCATTGGTGCCGTCGTCATCTTCCTCGCGGCGCGTGCCGGGCTCGGGCGGGTGCTTTCGGCCAAGCTCGACGGGTCCGAGGGCAAGCTCCGGGCGCTGCGCGACGGGCTGCGGCAGAACGAGGTGAGCGTGCTTCTGCTGCTGCGGCTGGTGCCGGCAGTGCCCTTCTTCGTGGCGAACCTGCTGCCCGCGCTGGTGGGGGTCAAGCTCTGGAACTTCGCCTGGACGACCGCTTTGGGCATCATCCCGGGAGCGCTGGTCTTCACCTCGATCGGGGTAGGAGTCGGCTCGGTCTTCGATCGGGGCGAGACGCCGGACCTGAGCCTGCTCTGGGCGCCGCAGGTCATCGGCCCGCTGCTGGGGCTTGCCGCGCTGGCGGCGCTGCCCATCGTTTTGAGAGCCTGGCGCCGGCGCAAGGGTATCTGAGATCAAGGGACCAGTTCGATGGAAACGATTAAGACCGACCTTCTGATCATTGGTGCGGGCTCGGGCGGGCTCTCGGTCGCCGCGGGCGCGGTGCAGATGGGGGCCAGCGTGGTGCTGGTCGAGCGCGGCGAGATGGGCGGGGATTGCCTGAACTACGGCTGCGTGCCCTCCAAGGCGCTGATCGCCGCCGCGGCGCAGGCCCATGCGGCCGAGGTGTCGGGGGCCTTCGGCGTCGATCTTGCGCCGGCACGGGTCGACTGGCCTCGCGTCCGCGCGCATGTGCAGGAGACGATCACCCGCATCGCCCCGGTGGATTCGCAGGAGCGTTTCGAAGGGCTGGGCGTGCGGGTGATCCGTGCGCAGGCGCGCTTCGTGTCCGACCGCGAGGTCGAGGCAGGGCACCACCGCATCATCGCGCGCCGCATCGTGCTTGCCACCGGCTCGGCCCCCGCCGTGCCGCCGGTCCCGGGGCTGGCTGACGTTCGATACCTGACCAACGAGACCCTGTGGGAGCTGGAAGAGCTGCCCGCGCATCTGTTGATTCTCGGCAGCGGCCCCATCGGCATGGAGATGGCGCAGGCCTTCCGCCGCCTCGGGGCGCAGGTCACCGTGGTCGAGGGGGCCCGGGCGCTCGGGCGCGAGGATTCTGAAATGGCGGCAATCGTGCTCGATCACCTGCGCGGCGAGGGGGTGACGATTCTCGAGGGCGAAACCGTGACGGCGGCGCGCCAGCAGGGCAGCGCCATAGAGTTGCGACTGGACAGCGGCAAGAGCCTCACCGGCTCGCATCTGCTGGTGGCAGCGGGGCGCCGGTCGAACACCGAGGGCCTCGGCCTGGAGGCGGCCGGGATCGAGACAACAAAGTCGGGCATCAAGGCCGACGCCGGTCTGCGCACGACGAATCGCAGGGTCTATGCCATCGGCGACGCGGCGGGCGGGCTGCAGTTCACCCATCTCGCGGGCTACCACGCCGGCATCGTCCTGCGCTCGGCGCTCTTCGGCCTGCCGGCCAAGGCCTCGACCCACCACATCCCGCGCGCCACCTACACGCGGCCCGAGCTTGCCCATGTCGGCCTGACCGAGGTCGAAGCGCGGCAGCGCTACGGCGACAAGCTCGAGGTGCTGCGCGAGGCGCTGCAGCACAACGACCGCGCCATCGCCGAGCGGGAGACCGCCGGGCTCGCCAAGGTCATGGTGCACAGGGGGCGGCCCGTGGGGGCCACAATTGTCGGCGCGCAGGCCGGAGATCTTATCTCCACATGGGCGCTTGCGATCTCGGCGAAGGTGAAGATCGCGCAGATCGCGGGCATGGTCGCGCCCTATCCGACGTTGGGGGAGCTTAACAAACGGGTTGCCGGATCCTATTTCACACCCAGATTGTTTGAAAACCGCACGGTCAAGGCTGTTACACGAACAGTTCAACGCCTGCTCCCCTGAAAGCTCAAGACCGCCCTTCATGTTCAACTCGCTCTCAGGCCGCTTTCTTGTCCTCACGACTGTTTTCGTGATGCTGGCCGAAGTGCTGATTTTCGTGCCCTCGGTGGCGCGATTCCGGCAGGATTTCCTCACCGACCACCTCGAGCGCGCGCAGATCGCCTCTCTGGCGCTGCTGGCCGACGATGTACTGGCTCCCGAGCTCGAGGCCGAACTGTTGGACAACGCCGGGGTCTACAACGTGGTGCTGCAGCGCGACGAGCGGCGCGAGCTGGCGCTCTCGTCGCCGATGCCGGGCTCGGTGGACGAGACCTACGACCTGCGCGAAGCGGGGCCGCTGATCCTGATGAAGGACGCGCTGCTTCGGCTTGTCGATACCCAGCCGCGGCTGATCCGGGTTCTGGGCTATCCCAAGGACGACGGCGGCGAGCTGATCGAGGTCACCATGGACAGCCTCCCGCTGCGCACCGCGATGATCGACTTCGGCCTCGGTGTCCTGCTGGTCTCGGCGCTGCTGTCGCTGATCACTGCGCTGCTGCTCTTCCTCGCGGTGCGGGTGCTGCTGGTGAAGCCGATCAAGGGCGTGGTGGGCCACATGCAGCGCTACGCCGAGGATCCCGAGGACGCGCGGCGGATCATCAAGCCCATCGCCAGCGTGCGCGAGATTCGCGAAGCCGAGGAGGCGCTGCAATCGCTCGAGACCCAGCTTTCGCAGTCGCTGCGGCAGAAGGAGCGGCTGGCGCAACTCGGCGGCGCCGTGGCGCGGGTCAGCCACGACCTGCGCAACATCCTGAGCTCGGCGCAGCTGTTCACCGACCGCATCGAGATGTCGGAGGACCCGGCGGTGAAGCGCATGGCACCCAAGCTGGTCAGCTCGATCACCCGCGCCGTGTCGCTCTGCGAGACCACGCTGGCCTTCGGCAAGGCCGAGGAGCCCGCGCCGATGCTCACCCAGTTCAACCTCGCCGAACTGGTCAACGAGGTGCTCGAGGCCGAGCGCTTGGCGATCGGCGAGCACGAGGTGAGCCTGTCGGAGGACATTCCCGCCTCGATGCAGGTTCGCGGCGATCCCGAGCAGATCTACCGCGCCATCGCGAATCTCGTGCGCAACGCGCGGCAGGCGATCACCGGCTCGGGGGTGGAGGGTGAGATTGCCGTCTCGGCCCGCGCCGAGGAGGACGCCTGGGTGATCGAGGTCACCGACACTGGCCCAGGCCTGCCGCCGAAAGCGCGCGAGCATCTGTTCCAGCCCTTCCAGGGCGGTGCGCGCAAGGGCGGGGCGGGACTCGGTTTGGCCATTGTCGCCGAGCTTGTGCGGAATCACGGCGGGAAACTGCAGCTGCTGCGCTCCGACAAGGGCGGCACCTGCTTCGAAATTCGCCTTCCGAACGGTGACTTAGGGTAAGATGGGAAGTTTTTTCGAAATCTCTCTTGCGCATCCTCCGAACAAACTCTAAACCCCGCCCTCACGGACCGATAGCTCAGCTGGATAGAGTACTTGACTACGAATCAAGGGGTCGGGGGTTCGAATCCTCCTCGGTCCGCCACTCCCCACCGGGGGACGGCAAAAAAAGAAGGTCACCGCGATGCGGTGGCCTTCTTTTTTGTGTTTGCGCCCCCTCACGTCAGGCGGAGGAAGCCTGCGTTTCAAGGCTTTGCGCGATCAGTTCGGGGATTTCCGGCCAGTCGATGAAGGCGGGAAGCACCGGGCCTGCGAAGTCCGCCTCCGCCAGCGCCTCGGGAACATCTTCCAGCATGTGGCCGGCGTTGAGCGCGAATTGCGGCAGGCAGATCGCCTGGCCGAGTCCGCGGGCCGACTCATTCAGGTAGGGGGGCTCTTCCACGTAGCCGACGCGCGCTTTGGCGAATCCGATCTCGGCCTCCAACGCGGCGGCAAAGTCGCGCGCGCTCTCGGCACTGGTGCGAGACACGTTGCTGCCATGCGCGGCGACCAGCAGAGTTGTCTCTGCCGCCTGCCAGCCCTTGTCGCCAAGCGCGCGCTGCAGCGCATGGGCGGCGCTGGTCACCAGCGCGGGCTCGGTGCCGAAGGGCTCCAGCACCCGCAGGCCCAGAGGCTCTGCACGTTCGGCGAGCACCTTCTTGGTGAAATAGCCGCGTGCCATGAAATAGGGGTAGATCCAGGGAGCCCCGAGGTCGGCTACCGCCGCGTCGAAGGCCCCTTCCTTCGCCAGGGTCGCGCCGCCGATGCGCCAACCGGGCAGCAGAGCACCGACGCGCGCCGCGAGATCCTTCAGTGCCGCTTCCTGCGGATCGGGATCGGAGGGACTGCCATGGGCGACAATGAGGGCGGATCTGGTCATGTCATCAGGTCTCGATAGTCTGTCCTGCGGCGTGACGTAGCACCGCAAGTGTTTTCGAAAACTCTGGCAAGGTCTTTCGATGGACCTTGCCCGGCTCAGTCGCGGAACGCCCCGGCGAAGGGCTCGGGCAGGTCGAACTCCTGCAGCACCCGCGCGCGGCCCTCAGGCGACATCTTTAGCGCGGTCTTCTCGACGATGCGCTGCAGCGCCTCGGCGTCGCGCCCCTCGGCGAAGGGCGAGAAATACCACTTGAGGAAGGTGAAGCAGATCACGTCCTCCAGCGCCTGCACCTCGGCGTCGCGCTTGATACCCTCCTTGCGCAGCAGCACACCCACGCGCTCTTGCGCCTCGGTGTCAAAACCCGCCTTGGACATCATCCCGGCGAGCCGCGCGGCGTGGCGGCGGCCTTGCTCCTTGCGCCAGGCAAAGTAGCCGGCGCGGTCCATCGGGTAGGAGTCGCGGGGCAGCAGCCAGCGCTCGACGTGCTGGCCGCGCGCGGCGATCTGCAGCACCTCGGAGGCCTCGGGGAAAAGCCGAGCCAGCTCCGCGCTCATCCGCTCGCCGTAGAGCAGCGCGGCGGGTTGGCCTTCTTCGCGGTTCGGGTCCTGTGCATTGGCGGAATCGATCTCGGACAGAACGTCTTCAAGCGCGCTCATGTCCGGGCTCCTGCGCGGTTAGGGGGCTGGGGCATAGGGGAAATCTCCTGTCCGGCTGCTGCAAGCAAGGTGGCACGCGCAATCTTTTGGCGCAATCTCCGGCGCGGCGGTCGCGCATGTTTCGCCGGGTTGCCCGCGGAGCAGACCGCGAAAACGGCGTCAGAGTGACGCGTGGGGTGGCTTGGGGTTGAAACCCCGGCGGATCATCTATCACATTGAGCGAAAAACGGATTTTCTAACGGAGCCGCCATGTCTTCAGACCCTGAGCCAGAGCGGTCGCGGGCCGAGAGCCTGCTCGGCGCCGAGGCGCGGCACCAGCTGAACCTGGCTGGGCGCCTCTCCGCGCTCGCTGCCGCGCTCTGGCTGCCGCAGGCTGCCGCGCTGGCCTGGGGCATTGCTGGCTGGGCCGAGGGTGCGCCGCTTTCGCGCACGCTCTGGATGGCGCTCGCCTTCGCCCTGGTTGGGCTCTTTCGCGGCTGGGCGGAGCGCCGGGCCGCAAGGCTGGCCTATCGCGCCGCCGACGAGACGCTGCACGCTCAGAGGCAGGCGCTGCTGAATCGCGAGGCGCTGCGCGTGGGAGAGTCGTCTTCGGCGGCGCTTGCGGCCCTACTGACCGAGAAGCTGGCTGTGCTCGGCCCCTGGATCACCCGCTTCCGCCCGGCCATGGCGCGCGCCCGGGTGCTGCCGTTGCTCTACCTTGCGGTGATCCTGCCGATCTCCTGGGCGGCGGGGCTGGTGCTGCTGGTCGCCGGGCCGCTGATCCCGCTCTTCATGGCGCTTGTGGGCATGGCGGCGCAGGACGCGAGCCGCAAGCAGATGGTCGAGCTGGGCGCGATGAACACGCTGCTGATCGACCGAATCTCGGCGCTGCCGGACCTGCTGCTTCTCAACGCCGCCGAGGCCTCGCGCGCCGCGTTCGAGGTCCGCGCCGAGGCACTGCGGAAACGCACCATGGCGGTGCTACGGGTGGCCTTCCTCTCCTCGACCGTGCTCGAGCTCTTCTCGGCGCTCGGGGTGGCCATGGTGGCGGTCTACGTCGGGTTCTCGCTGCTGGGAGAGATCGGCATCGGCACCTGGAGGCTCTTCGGGCCGGAGCTGACGCTGTTTCAGGGGGTGTTTCTGCTGCTCCTGGCACCCGACTTCTTCCAGCCTCTGCGCGATCTCGCCTCGGCGTGGCACGACAAGGCGGCGGCCGAGGCGGTGGCGGACGACCTTGCGGCGCTGCACGCCTCGGAGGCGATCCCGGTGCTGGGGCAGGGGGCGGAGGCCGTGGCATTGGCCGGGCCTGCTACGGTGACGTTGACCGGGGTGCGGGTCCGGCGGGGCGCGCAGTGGGTGGCGCTGCCGGACGTCGAGGTGGGGCCGGGCGGCTCGCTGGCGCTGCGCGGGCCGAGCGGGGTTGGCAAATCCACGGCGCTCGACCTGATCGCGGGGCTGCTCGTGCCGAGCCAGGGTGAGCTGCGGGTGGCCGGGCAGGCGCTCGACCACGCGACCGCCGACGCCTGGCGTGCCCGCCTCGCCTATGTGCCGCAGCTGGTGCATATCCCCGAGCTCTCGCTACGCGCCTTCTTGAGCGGCAGGCCGGACGGCGAGGTGCCTCTTGAGGCGCTGCGCCGGGTCCGAGCCGAGCGCTTCGTCGCGGCGCTTCCCGAGGGGCTGGAGACGGTCCTCGGCGAAAGCGGGGCGGGGGTCTCGGGTGGCGAGGCCCGGCGGCTGCTGCTGGCCCGCGCGCTCATCCGTGGCGCCGATGTCATCCTTGCCGACGAGCCCACCGCCGATCTCGACGCCAGCACCGGCGCCGCGATCATCGCGCTGCTGAAGGGGCTCTCCGACGAAGGGCGCACGGTGATCGTCGCCACCCATGACCCTGCGCTGGCCCGGGCCATGGACCGGATCGTCGACTTGGAGCCCGCCCCATGCTGAAGCTCTGGCAGGTCCTCCGCCTGCTGTGGCGGGCGCATCCCTTTGCGATGTGGCGCGGCGCGGTGCTCGCGGTGCTCGTGCTGCTGATGGGGGCGGCGCTGCTCGGCCTCTCGGGGTGGTTCATCACCGCGACGGGTATGGCGGGTGTCGCAGGGGTGGGCATCGCCTTTGACGTCTTCCGGCCGAGTGCGGGCGTGCGCGGGCTGGCACTTGGCCGGGCCGCGGCGCGCTACGGCGAGCGCCTGCTGACCCATGACGCCACGCTGCGCGCCCTCGCGGCGCTGCGGGTCACCTTACTCGGGCGGCTCGAGCGCTTTCCCGTGAGCGACCTGCGGCGCTTGCGGGGCGCCACAGCACTGACCCGGATCACCGCCGACGTGGACGCGCTCGACGGGGTGGTGCTGCGGCTGGCGCTGCCCATCGCCGCGGCACTGCTGACCCATGTCGCGGTGTTCTTCGGGCTCTGGGCGCTGACCTCGCATGGCATCGCGCTCTCGGTCGCGGGGGGGTACCTGCTGGGCGGCGGCGTGGTGCTCTGGCGGGTGGCGCGCGCGACGCTGCGCCTCTCGGCGCGGGGAGAGGAGGCCTCGCAAGACCTGCGGCGCCGCGCCATCGGACTGTTCCGCGGACGGCGCGAGGCGATCCTGCAGGGGGCGTTGCCGCTTTGGCGCGCAGGGCTGGACCGGGCGGAGTCCGAGGCGCGCGACGCCATGGACCGTCTCGATCGCATCGACACCGGCGCAGGGCAGGCGCTTTCGGCGATCGTGACGTTGGTCGCGGCTGGGGTCTTCGCGCTGGCGGGCTGGTTGGTGGCCGAGACCGACCTCGACCCGGCGCTTGCCGCCATCGGCGTCTTCGTGGCGCTGGCGCTTGGCGAGACGCTCGTGCCGCTGCGCAGGGGCATGGCCGAGATCGGCCGGATGCGCGACGCGGCGGGCCGGGTTCTGGCCGAGCCGCCGGTGCGGTCTCTCTCCCCCAAGGCTCGCGTCGCCGCCCCCGCAGCGGTAATGTCGGAGCAGGTTCTGGCCTTGCGGCACCTCTTTCTGGCGCGGCCCGGATGGTCCCGGCTCCTGCTGCACGACCTTTCGCTGTCGGTGCGGGCGGGGGAGACCCTCGCCCTTCGCGGCGCCTCGGGGCTCGGAAAATCGACCCTGCTCGACGTTGTCGCCGGATTGGAGCCCGTGACGGCGGGAGAGGTTCTGTTGCTGGATCGCCCCCTGGCCGCGTGGCGCGACAAAGAACTGCGCCAAGTGCTGACCCTCGTGCCGCAGCGCGCGGCGTTGGTGTCTGGCACGGTTCTCGAGAATCTCGCGCTCGCCCGCCCGGGGCTGAGCGAGGCAGAGGCGATGGACGCTCTGGAGGCAGTGCATCTGGCGCAGACGGTCGCGGAGCGAGGCGGTCTCTGTTCACCTTTGGGTGAGGGCGGGGCCGGTCTTTCGGGCGGTCAGGCCCGCCGCCTGGTGCTGGCGCGGGCGCTGCTGCGCCGCCCGAAGCTGCTGCTTCTGGATGAGCCAACCGAGGGGCTCGATCCGGAAGCCGCCAGGCAAGTCTTGGCAGGGGTGAGGAAATTTCTGCCAGCCGCGGCGATTGTCACGGCCTCGCACCGCGCCGCGGAGCTGGCGGCTG
Source organism: Salipiger sp. PrR007 (assembly GCF_010499845.1). NCBI lineage: Bacteria > Pseudomonadati > Pseudomonadota > Alphaproteobacteria > Rhodobacterales > Roseobacteraceae > Salipiger > Salipiger sp. PrR007. The sequence goes on from NZ_JAAGOZ010000021.1 coordinate 42,445, forward strand.
CCGATCAGGTGATCGATCTCAAAAGCTATATCCCAGAAACATGATGAACTTGATGCAGATCAATCCGCTGTCACAATGGCGGGGTGTAGCAGGGCACCTGAAGGGTGTCGTTCGGTAAAAAGTAGCCGCCCACCTCGAAATTTAACTTGTGGACCAGAGGGCTCGGGGCCGCCGTTCGGGGGGCCAGACTCCAGGTCACATGCGCAGAGGAGTACTGACATGGAGCTCGATGTTGTCGAGCTGTCGCGTTTGCAGTTTGCGATGACGGCCCTTTATCACTTCCTCTTCGTGCCGCTGACGCTGGGTCTGTCGATCCTCGTCGCGATCATGGAGACGGTCTACGTGATGACGGGGCGTCCGATCTGGCGACAGATGACGAAATTCTGGGGCACGCTGTTCGGGATCAACTTCGTTCTCGGGGTGGCCACGGGGATCACCATGGAATTCCAGTTCGGGATGAACTGGAGCTACTACAGCCACTACGTCGGCGACATCTTCGGCGCGCCGCTGGCGGTCGAGGGGCTGATGGCCTTCTTCCTCGAGGCGACCTTCGTCGGGCTGTTCTTCTTCGGCTGGGACAAGCTGTCGCGCGTCGGGCATTGTATCGTCGCCTGGCTGGTGGCGATCGGATCGAACTTCTCGGCGCTCTGGATCCTCATCGCCAACGGTTGGATGGTCAATCCGGTCGGGGCCGAGTTCAATCCCGAGACCATGCGCATGGAGATGACCAACTTCGCCGAGGTGGTCTTCAACGAGGTGGCGCAGGCCAAGTTCGTGCACACCGTCTCGGCGGGCTATATCACCGCCTCGATCTTCGTGCTGGGCGTGTCCTGTTGGTACATGCTGAAAGGCCGCCACGTGGAGCTGGCGCGCCGGTCTATCTCGGTCGCGGCCTCCTTCGGGCTCGCGGCCTCGCTGTCGGTGGTCGTGCTGGGAGACGAGTCGGGCTACTCGGCCAGCCACACCCAGAAGATGAAGCTCGCCGCCATCGAGGCGATGTGGGAGACCGAGCCCGCCCCCGCGCATTTCACCCTGATCGGCTTTCCCGACCAGAACGCGCGCGAGACCCATTACGCAGTGCATGTTCCCTGGGTCATGGGGCTGATTGGCACCCGCTCGCTAACCGAGGAAATCCCCGGCATCAACGAGTTGGTCGCGGAATCCGAGCAGCGCATCCGCTCGGGCATCATCGCCTATGACGAGCTGATGACGATCCGCGCCGAGCGCAACGCCACCCCGGAGGAGGTGCGGGCGAGCTTCGAGCGGCACTCGGCCGACCTTGGCTACGCGCTGCTGCTGAAGCGCTATGTGGACGACCCGCGCGAGGCGACCGAGGAGCAGATCAAGATGGCGGCCGATGACACCGTGCCGGGCGTGGCACCGCTGTTCTGGTCGTTCCGCATCATGGTTGGCCTCGGCTTCTCGTTCATCGCGCTCACCGGGCTTTTCTTCGTGCTCAGCAACTTCCGACGCGGGACCTATCCCCGCTGGGCGCTGATGCTCGCCGTTGCGTGGATCCCGATGCCCTGGATCGCCGCCGAGATGGGCTGGATCGTGGCCGAATACGGCCGCCAGCCCTGGACGGTCGACGGCATCCTGCCAACCGCGCTCTCGGCCTCGCACCTGAGCGTTGGCGACTTGCTGTTCACCCTGGCGGGCTTCGCGCTCTTCTACACCGTGCTCTTCATCATCGAGATGGGCCTCATGCTGAAATACATCCGCAAGGGCCCGCAGGAGGATGTCGAGGAAACCGAACAATGGATGACGCGGCACGAGCACCGGCTGCGCACTCATGACGGCAAGGGTCCCTTTGCCGATGTACCTGCGGAGTAACAGTCATGATCTTGCATGATCTTATCAGTTTCGAAGTTCTCCGCCTGATCTGGTGGGCGCTGCTCGGGGTGTTGCTGATCGGCTTCGCGCTCACCGACGGCTTTGACATGGGGGTCGGCGCGCTGCTGCCTTTCGTCGGCCAGACCGATGTCGAGCGCCGCGTGGTGATCAACACCATCGGCCCGGTCTGGGAGGGCAACCAGGTCTGGTTCATCCTCGGCGGCGGCGCGATCTTCGCCGCCTGGCCGCCGCTCTACGCGGTCAGCTTCTCGGGCTTCTACCTCGCGATGTTCGCCATCCTCGCTGCGCTGATCCTGCGCCCGGTAGGCTTCAAGTACCGTTCCAAGCGCGCGAGCGCGCGCTGGCGCAGCGGCTGGGATTGGGCGCTCTTCGTCGGCGGCGCGGCCCCGGCGCTGCTCTTCGGTGTGGCGGTGGGCAATGTGCTGCTGGGCGTGCCCTTCCACCTGACCGAGGACCTGATGCCGATGTACGACGGCACCTTCTATGGCAAATTCCTCGGGCTGCTGCGGCCCTTCGCGCTGCTCTGCGGAGTTGTGTCGCTGTCGATGCTGATCATGCACGGCGCGGCCTGGCTCTCGGTGAAGACCAAGGGAATGGTCGCCTTCCGCGCGCAGCGCATCGGCACCGTGGCCGGGATGATTGCCGCCGGTGGGTATGCGCTGGCGGGGCTGTGGTTGGCTTTCGGCATCGACGGTTTCCACATCACTTCGGAGATCGTGACGGACGGCCCCTCGAATCCGCTCTTCAAGCAGGTGGCGCACGAGGGCTCGTGGCTCATGGCCTATGCCGAGCGCCCGTGGATCCTGATCGCGCCGATCCTCGGCTTCAGCGGCATGTTCATGGCGGTGCGCGGCCTGCGCGAGGGCTTCGAGGTTTCTACCTTCCTGTGGTCCAAGATGGCAATCCTCGGGGTCATCTCGAGCGTCGGGCTGACCATGTTCCCGTTCATCCTGCCGTCGACCGTCGATCCACGTAGCTCGCTCACCGTCTGGGACAGTTCGTCCTCACATTTGACGCTCTTTGTCATGCTGGTTGCGACGGTGATCTTCCTGCCGATCATCCTGGCCTACACGGCCTGGGTCTACAAAGTGCTCTGGGGCAAGGTCACCGAGGAAGACGTGACAAGCTCGCACAGCGCCTACTGAAACAAGGAGAGACCTTATGTGGTATTTCGCCTGGATCCTCGGCCTCCCGCTGGCGGCACTCTTCGCGGTGATGAACGCGATGTGGCTCGAACTGCGCGAGGACGCGCGCATGGTGGCCGAAGCCGAACGCGAGAGCTGATCACGCCAAGTGCTTCTGCCTGGGGGCGGCCCGGATCGGGTCGCCCGTTGCGGTTTCTGCGCCCCGCATTGTCCGTCGTCACATCCCGGTTACATTGCTCACGTAACAGGCTTGGGTTTCCCAACAGGTATCGGACGGAATGACCTCACTCGGTGAGCAGATCGCGGCGCTTCCCATGCAATGGGACAAGACCGGAAAGCTTCGGGTGCTGATGGTGACCTCGCGCGATACCGGGCGCTGGGTGATGCCCAAGGGCTGGGAGATGGACGGCAAGAAGCCCTGGGCTGCGGCCGAGATAGAGGCGCTCGAGGAAGCCGGGGCCAAGGGGCATATCGGCAAGAAAGAGATCGGCGTCTATCACTACCCGAAGCAGCGCGATGACGGCACGGCGCTGCGCTGCCGTGTGCGGGTCTATCCGATGATCGTCGACACGCTCTCGCGCGACTGGAAAGAGCGCAAGGAACGCAAGCGCAAGTGGTTCACTCCCAAAGCCGCCGCCAAGCGGGTGGACGAGCCGGAGCTTTCCGAGCTGTTGCTCACTCTTTGCGATGCGCCGCACAAGATTCCTCTCATCTCCGCGCTGCTGGGCTGAACTGTCGCCCCGGCGACCATGCGGCATTCCAGCAACGACAGCGTCGCGATCGTGGCCCGTGCGCACGCGTGAGCTCTTTGAATGTGGCGAAAATAAGGTAACCCCGGTGCAGGAGCGCGGTCGCCGGTCCCATTACAAGAGCGGCCCGGTTCAGGCAGAGCAGTGCGATCTTCGACGAGTGCGGCTACGGCGCGTCCTGACCGGCGCGCCGTAGCCGCCTTGCCACGTCCGGGGCAAGTGGCGCCGGGCGGTGGGATTTCTCGCCCTGCGGGATTGTAGGAGAGCGGCGCGTTGCCGCGTGTGTTGAACGAGTGATCGAGGGGAGGAGAGATGCGTGCATCGTCTTTCCGTCTGGGCTGCGGCATTGCGCTGGTCGCGTTGCTGCCCGGATGCATGCAAGTATACACCAACGCGGGTTCGGACCCCGGCGGGACGACCGCGCCGCAGGCCATGCGCCTGCGCGCAGACGGTCGGGGCACAGTGATCGGAACCTTGGCGCAAAGACCGGGAGCAATTCTGCCCGGGACGCCCTACGCGGCCATCGCGCGTGCGGTGCTGGAGGGCGGCGGCTTCCGGTCGGCCTCCGAGCTGCGCCTGGCCTGGCTGCGTGGCAAGGCCGACGAGTTGGACTGGCTGCCCGATCTCGGCCCGCACCTGTCGCTGGCAGTGCTGGCGCATTTGTCCCAGAGCGTTCAGTCCCGGCCCGAGCGCTTCGACACGCCGCGCAAGCAGGCGGAACGCGACCTCGCCCTGGCCGAGATTGACCAAGCCGCGCTGACGCTGGTGGACGAGGCAAACGCGCAGGTCTTCGAGGCGATCGGTCAGCATCTCGATGCCGAAGAGGCGCGCGCTCGAGCGGACCTGCTCGAGGCGGCCTATCGCGATGTCGCCTCGCTAGACTGGCCGATTGCGCGGGCGGTTGCGGCGGGCCTCGTCCCCGCGCAGCGCCTGCAAGAGCTGCGCATCCGGGTGGCGTGGCTGCGCGCGGAAGGGGTCAATGCCCGGGCAGAGGCGCAGCGCGCCCGCTCCGGGTTGGCGGCGATGGGTGACAGCCGGCTCGGCGGAGTTGCGGGCATCGGCGCGATACGCGAGTTTGTCTCGCCGCCGCTGCTCTCGGATCTGCAGGCCGGTATCCTGCGCGCCGGGGTGGAGGCGCAGGAACGCCGGACCCTTAACATGTTGTTCGATGGCCTTGATGCGCGCCGCTCGCCCGAGGAACTGGCCGCGCTGGAGGAAGCCTTTGGCTATGACGGCGAGGGCAGCGAGGCGGGGGACTGGGCTCCGCCCACCGCGGGCCCCCGCTGGTCGCCGGTGGAGTCACCCCCGGGCGACTTCGAGATCGCTGCGGCGGCACAGGAGCGCGAGGCCCTACGCATTGGGCTCGGCGAGGCGGAAAAGATGCGGGCTTCGGCCGTGGCGGAGGCGGTTCGCACAAGGCAGATGGAACGCACCGGGCAGATGACCGCGGCGGACCTCCTCGGCCCTCTTTCGAGCGCGCTGCGGGCGCAGGAGGAAGAGATCACCCAGAGGTACGCGCTGGCCCGTGCAGATCTGCGGCTGGCCTACCTGCGCGGGACGCTGGTCGACGGGTCGGCTCTGTGATCCGGCGGGGCTTCAGTCCTCGCTGTCCATCCAGATCGTCACCGGCCCGTCGTTGAGCAGCGCCACCTTCATGTCGGCGCCGAAGCGGCCGGTGGCGGTTGCGATGCCCTGCGCCGCCACGCGCCCGGCGAAATACTCGTAGAGCCGCTCGCCCTCCGCCGGGGCGGCGGCGGTGGAAAAGCCGGGGCGGTTGCCGCGCTGGGTGTCCGCGGCGAGGGTGAACTGGCTGATCACCAGCGCCGCGCCTCCGGTGTCGAGCACCGAGCGGTTCATCCGCCCCTCGTCGTCGCGGAAAATGCGCAGCTTGGCGATCTTGGCGGCGAGCTTGTCGGCCTGCGCCTCGGTGTCGCCCTGCATGGCACAGATGAGGATCAGCAGGCCCGGGCCGATCTCGCCGACCACTGCGCCTTCGACCGTCACGCTGGCTTCCGAGACGCGTTGGATCAGCGCCCTCATGCGCCGGCCTCCAGTTCGTGCGCCCAAGGCGGGTTGGCGCCGGCGCGGCTGACGGTCACCGCTGCCGCCCGCGCGCCGAGTGCAACCGCCGGGCGCAGTGCGTCGAGGGTGGCCTCGCGCAGGGCGGCGCGGGTTAGCAGGCGGTCCCGCTCCAGCCCCGCCAGCAGCCCTGCGTTGAACGTGTCGCCGGCGCCGACGGTGTCGACGACCGTCGCACGGGTCGCGGGCACGTCGATGCGGCCGCGCGCGGTCACCGCGAGCACGCCCTCGGCACCACGGGTCTCGAGCACGAGCGCGGTGCCGCCCGCGATCAGCGCCTCGGGAGTGGTGCCGAGCCACTCCATGTCCTCGTCCGAGATCTTCACGATATCGGCCCGCGCCAGCATCCCGGCGAGCCGGGTGCGGTAGCGCGCCTCGTCCTTGATGAACCCGGGGCGGATGTTGGGATCGATCATCACCACCCGCTCTCCCGCCCGCGCGCAGAGCGCGGCATAGGTGTCGGCGCAGGGCTCAGACACAAGGCTGATGCCGCCGAAGAAGAGCGCCGAGGTCTCATCCCCGAGCCTGGGCAGGTCAGACTCCGCCAGCGTCCGTCCGGCGGTGTTCTCGTCGTAAAAGGCATAGCGCGCGTGCCCGTCGACCAGGGTCACGAAGGCCAGCGTCGTGGGGCGGTCGGAGCGCGGGCAGGCGGTAAAATCCACCTGCGAGGCGGTCAGCGCCTCGGCGAGGATGGTGCCGAAGAGGTCGGTGGACAGCCCCCCGAAATAGCCCGCAGGCGCCCCCAGCCGCCCCAGCGCTATGGCGGTGTTGAACACCGCGCCACCGGCCACCGGGGCAAAGGCGGGCTCGCCGCCGGAGCTGGTCCGGGGCAGCATGTCGATCAGCGACTCGCCACAGCAGAGGATCATCTCGCGCTCCCTCGTGTTCTGAGATGTGTTAGCGCTATACCTAGCGCGGAGCCCCGGTCGCGCTCAATAGCCAATGGGCACCGTGAAGCCGCCACTGCCCTGCGACTGTGACAACATGTAGCCGATCAGCGCTGCGGCGATGGTGCCGAGGATGATCGCCACGGCGATCTTCCAGGCCGACCACGGGCGCTCCCCCTGCACCCGCCCGGTGGTGCCATTGACCACGAAGCGGTAGGTCTGGCCGCGGAACTTGTAGGCCGCCAGCCAGACCGGCAGCAGCACGTGCTTGAAGGTGACCTCCGAGACCTGCGTGTCGACCGAGGTGATCCGCTGCTGGTCGCCTCCGATGTCGAACTTGATGTCGCGGGTGATCTGCCGGTCCATGAGGTGCCGCGCCTCGACGAAGCCGGCGTCAAGGTCGACCTGGTAGCCCTCGGCGCGGAACCCGGCGAGAAACTCGGGGCGGTAGGGCTCGAGCCGGCTGAGGTCCCAGGGCTCGAGCGCGTCGGTGAAACGCTTGGGCAGCGACTTCGAGGCCAGCACCAGCACGTCGTCGAAGAACCGGGCCACCCGTCCCCGCACCGGGGTCCAGCGCACCTTGGGCACCTGCACTTGCTGGCGCTTGCCATCGCGGATGACGGTATGGGTTTCGTAGTAGACGGTGCCGCGCGCGCCGCTGTACGCGCTGCGGGTCTTGGCGTCGAAGGTCCAGTAGGGCACGTAGATCCCCTGCATCTTGCGACCCTTGCGCGCGTAGTCCCTGAGCCCGTTCGGCGCGAACCAGAGGCGCCCGAGCCAATCGTTCATCGCCTTGTGCGCAGTCGTTTCGTCGAGCGCGAAGGGCAGCACACCCTTGGGCTTGATCTGCCGGTTGGTGCCGGTGTCGGCAACCACTGGCGTCGCGCAGAAAGGGCATTCTGTGGCATGGGCATCTGGGTCAAACTCCACCTCGGCGCCGCAGTTCGGGCATTTGGTGACCCGCAGCTCCTCCATCTCCTGCAACGGCAGGAGGTTGTCCATGGCGGCGCGGAAGTCGAGTTCGCGGATGTCGCTTTTCCAAGGACCGGCGGATTCGACCGGCTGGCTGTGGCCGCAGTGGTCGCAGACCAGTTCGTTGGACGCCGGGTCGAAGCGGTAGTCGGCGCCGCATTGTTCGCAGGGAAAACGGTGGGTTTCGTTCATGCCCGAAGGTCCTCCAGATCCGCCTTTTTCCGGCAGGGCCACCCTAGGCGGAGCGGGCGGCGGTGAAAACCGGTTTTGATACGGGGCTCTTGCCTGCAGAGGTTTCGCCGTCCCGTTGCGCGCGCCCCCGCCTTGAGGAAGGCGCGCACACGACAAGTTCACTCTCGGCACTTTTGCATTCCGAGCCGCAGTGTCTACGCTGATGCGCATGCGAGGCACGGCGGAGCAGTACATGCGGAGTTGGACGAAAGGCGCGGGCATTGCGGCGCTTGCGGTGGCGGGCTGGCCGGGCACGGGGCTGGCCTCGGATCTGGCTTGGCGCTTCGAGTGGCGGGGCAACGGCGGCTACGAGATGCGCGGCGCGATCGCGATCGACGCAGCACTGGCCGAGCGGGACTATGTCTATGCCGAGGACGTCGAGTGCTTCATGGTCGAGGGCTATTTCGAGGACGAGCCGATCGGCCGCTGGGCGCTCGGGATGAAGACCAACGAAACCAGTTGGTCGCTGACCTTCCGCCCGAAACAGGACGCCTTCGAGGTATTCAGCGAGCAAAGCCTGATGCCGCAGGCGTGGAACATGAACGGCTTCGGCACGGACTGCGGGCGCGAGGGCTTCGGCTTCAACATCGGCAACGCGGCGCAGGACCTGTGCCTGAACGGACGGTTGGTGATCGCCTCGCAAGTGAGCCCCACGCGACCTTTCCCGGCGACGCGCGAGGACGCGGTGAGTTTCCCGGTGGATGCCTGCCTTGCCCCGGCGCTGCTGGGGCAGGCGGAAACGGAGGCGCCGGTGCCCGCCTCCTACAGTCCCGTCACGCTCCCGGCGGAGGCGGCGGCAGAACGGTGAAGAGCTGTGCCAGCTCGGTCACGTCCTCGGCGCGCTTCCAGCCGTCCTGCCCTTGGGTCCAGACATAGCTTTCACGGGTCAGCTGTCCCTCGGTCACCATCCGGCCCATGCGCGCCTTGGAGAAAGGCCCCTGCGTCTCGCCATTCGCAGCCACGTGCCAGACGTGCTCGACCGGCGGCGGCGGGGGGGGAGGCGGAGCGGCGGCAGCACTTTGCTGCGGACGCGCCCCCCACGGCCCTGCCTGAGCGCCGGTCATCGCGCCCCCCATCGCCATGCCCATGCCGGCGCCAAAGCCGGTGCCCATGGCCTGCCCGGCGGCCGATCCTTCGGCCCCCAGCGCCTCGGCAGCCTGGAAGCGGGTGTAGGCATCGAGATCACCGACCACCCCCATCGAGGTGCGCTTGTCGAGCGCCCGTTCCACAGCGTCGGGCAGCGAGATGTTCTCGATGTAGAGCTCGGGCAGGGTGAGCCCGTATTCCGCGATGGTGGCCGAGATGCCCTTGGACAGCATCTGCCCCAGCTCCTGCGTGTTGGCCGCCATGTCGAGCACGGGGATCCCCGAGGAGGCAATGAGGCGTGAAAACTCCTGCACGATGATGTTGCGGATCTGGAAGCTGATCTCGCCCGAGGTGAACTCGCCATCGGTGCCGACGATCTCGACGAGGAATTTTGCCGGATCCGAAACCCGCACCGAATAGGTGCCATAGGCCCGCAGCCGTACGGGGCCGAACTCGGGGTCGCGGCAGATGATCGGGTTCTTGGTGCCCCACTTCAGCCCGTTGAAGCGCGTCGTGTTGACGAAATAGACCTCGGACTTGAAGGGCGAGCGGAAGCCGTGATCCCAGTGCTGCAGGCTGGTCATGATCGGCATGTTGTTGGTCTCGAGCATGTAGAGACCCGGGGTGAAGACATCGGCGATCTGGCCCTCGTGGACAAAAACCGCTGCCTGCCCCTCGCGCACCGTCAGCTTGGCGCCATACTTGATCTCGTGCCCCTCGCGCTCGAAGCGCCAGACCATCGTGTCGCGGGTGTCATCCGTCCAGTGGATGACGTCGATGAACTGTCCCGAGAGGAAATCCAGAATACCCATGATCGTCTCCTGTCTTGGTCTGACCTTGTGGTGGCCCGTCGTCTTGACCCGCTCTCAGCTCGGCCCGAGCCCGCCGGTGAGCTGCGCGGCAAGCTCCGCCACGATCGGCCGCGTGGCGGCGGCATCCATGCCGGGCTTGAGCTGGGGGTCGTAGAGGATTTTCAGCATCATCTCGTCCATGCTGGTGAGCAGGGCGAACTCGTCGTCGTCGTTGAAGATCGAAGGCCGCGCTTCGGGGCTGTCGTTGCCAAGGCCAAGACCCTGCGCCACCTCCTCGTGCACGCAGGAGCGGCGCAGCAGATCGGGGTGCTCGGAGCGGATCACCGCGATCGCCTGGCCGTAGGCATAGCCGCCCGGTTCCTCGGAGAAGGCGATGACAAGGCAGTGGATCTCGCGCGGGAGGTTGTCGAAGACCGACAGCGCGGTGGGGTTCACGTCGGGCACGAGCTGCTTGATGCGCGGGGCGACATCGGCCTTGTCGTCCTGCGACATGAAGAGCACGTGGAAGTTGGGTCGATTGGTCGACATGGAAATCGGGTGGCCGGTGATCTTGGCGAGCCTGCTGACATAGGAGCCGAGCATGTTGCTGTCGGTCACCTTTTGGTCTTCCGGCACGTGCGCGCCGAATTCGATCGAGACCCGCACCGGTTGTTCCCATTTCTTCACGCGGCCTAGCTCGCCGCGCGAGGGTTTCAGCCCCTCGCCGCGAGCGTATTCCTCGGCCAGCGCGATGCGTTCGAAGTTGCGCGCCAGCATGGTGTCGGTGATCGGGGTGTCGGGACCGCCGCCATCGGTGCGCAGCAGCCCCTGCGAGAGCAGGTCTGCCTGCACCCTCGCGTAATAAACCTCGAGATCGTAGCTCGCGAGGGATTGGCGCGGGGGGGCGATCGCGGCCGGCGGTTCGGGCCTCAGTCCCGACGGGCGGGGCTGGGGCATCACGCCGGTGCTGCGCGGTGCAAGGGCGGAACTGTCGCAGGCCGCGAGGCCCGCGCAAACCAAGATACCCAGTACGAAACGAGCCCACCTCCGCATATGGTCACGACCCCGCGGGAACCGAGGTCGCCGCCACGTCGCCGGTGCCGGTGGAGCGGGCCTTGGCCGAGGCCAGCGTGTCGCGCAGCTCGGCCTCCATGTGCTTGAGATCCTGCTCTGCCTTGGCGCGGCGCGCCTTGCCTTCGTCGGCGATGCGCAAGCTGTCCTCGATCGTGGCGATCAGGTCGGCGTTGGCCTGCTTGACCGACTCGATGTCGAACACGCCGCGCTCCATCTCGGTGCGGATGGCGGCGTTGCTCTCGCGCAGGTTCTTGGCGTTCGAGGTGAGCAACTCGTTGGTCAGGTCGTTGGCGTCGCGCACGGCGGCGGCGGCCTCGGACGAGCGCTGGATGGTCACCGCCTGCGCCAGCTGGGTCTCCCAGAGTGGCACGGTGTTGACCAGCGTCGAGTTGATCTTGGTGACGAGGCTCTTGTCGTTTTCCTGCACCAGCCGGATCGAGGGCAGCGACTGCATGGTCACCTGCCGCGTCAGCTTGAGGTCATGCACGCGGCGCTCGAGATCGTCGCGGGCGGCACGCAGGTCGCGCAGTTCCTGCGCTTTCATCACCTTCTGGTCCTCGGAGGCGGCCTCGACGGCGGCTTCGCGGGCGGGAATGTCGGTGGCGTCGATTTCCTGGAGCTTCTTCTCGCCGGCGGCGATGTAGAGCGCCAACTCGTCGTAGAAGTTCAGGGTCTTGATATAGAGCATATCCAGGGACTTGATGTCCTTGAGCAGCGTATGCTCGTGCTTCTGGAGGTTGTCGGTGATCTTGTCGATCTGGGTCTGCACCTCCTCGTAGCGGGCGGTGAACTTGGCCATTGGGGCGGCCTTGCCGATCAGCTTCTCCCACCAGCTGCGCTTGCGGCGCACGTCCAGTTCCGAGACAGAGAACCCGCGGATGGTGGTGACGATGTCGCGCAGGCTGTCGCCCGCCGGGCCGACGTCCTTGTTGCGCACGTCGGAAAGCATTGCCTGGCTGATCTCCTGCAGCTCGGCCTGGGCGGCGGAGCCGAAGGAGACGATCGACTGGGTGTCCTCCATGTCGATCTCGTCCATGCGCGCGCGAATCTCCTCGGTCACCTCGGGCGAGGCAGCCTCGAAGCTCTCAACCTCATCCGCGGGCTTGGGGTCGGGCAGGATCACAGCATTCACCTCTTCCACCAGTGCCAGCTCCTGCTGGGCCTTGGTTCTCACATTCTCGGACATCGGACTTCCTCCGTGACTGTCTCTCATTCAGGCTTTTTCAGTCGCACGCCTTCGCGCTGCAACCTGTCGCGCAGCACGTCGATTTCCACCGTAAGATCGGCATTGTTATCCAGCAGGAGCTTCTGGTTCTTCTGGCCGAAGCTCTCTTCGAGGTCGGTCAGCAACATCATGAAATCGGATTTCGCACCACGGTCCTGGGTGCGGCTGTAGATGTCGGCGAATTTCACCGCGGCATCGCGCGCGCCCATCATGTACACGCCCAGGTACTTGCGCGCGGCGGTCAGGTCGCGCGGGTCTTCCTCGACGGTGCGGATGAGGTCCTTGGCCTTGGAATGGAAGCGCTGCACGCGCGCCTCGACCTGGCGGTCGCCAGCGCGGCGCACCGCGTCCTCCATGGCGGTAAGATAGCTCTCCGCGTCGTCCACAACCTTGGCAACGCGGTCCTGCTGGAAGGTGTCGACGCCTTCCATGCCCTTGTGCTTCATCGGATCGATGCCGAAGGCGCCGATGTGCAGAGCAAAGGCCGACAGGCCGTAGAGCACCGGGGCGACCATGCCGGGATCGGTCTTGAGGGCGGCGAGGCCGACGCCGACACCGGCGCAGACCGCGGCGAAGAATTTCCGGGGAATCGCCGGGCGGCGGGCGATCTTGCGCTCGTCGTAGGCGGCTTGGGCACGCAGCCCGTCGCGCAGCAGCCAGGCGCCCAGCAAAAGCACGCCGGCACCGACCAGCCCGACCGCCAGCCCGGCGGCGCCGGAGGTGAGTGAGGTCGCGGCGAGGATGATGGGCGGCACAAAGAGCACGTTCGAGCGTGCGCCAACGGGATCGACGCGCGCGCCATGGTAGAGCGGGCGTTCGTCCTGCGTCTTGCCGTCGGTGGAAGACCCGTCGGGGCTGTACTTTCCGCCATAGCGCTGTGCCAAGGTCAGAGCCCTCCCAGCCAGCCGGAAGTGACTCCGAAGAGAAGCACGATCAGCAGCACGTAGGCCACCTTGCGCAAGCCCTTGTCGGTCATGATGGTCCCCGCAAGCTCTCTCGGTTCAACAAGAACCTAAGCGGTTCGCGGGGTACTTGCTAGGGGGGAGTTCCGGTAGGGAAGCCTCAGGCGACCTGCTTGTCGACCATCCGGTTCCACAGAAGGTCCGCTTCGACGTCATAGGCGTCGCGGCCCTGTTCGGCGCCTGCCTTGCGCAGGCGGTCCTCGAAGGCTTCGCCGAGGGCGGTCAGCCGACCGAGGTAGCGCCGCCGCGCCCGAAGGCGGTCGTCGGTGTTCCAGGCGTCGATCAGCCGGGCGTTTTCCTTGCCAAGAAGGTCGAGGAAGCGCGCCACGGGCTTGCGCAGGCGGCGTGCGGCAAGCGGATCCTGCGATATCGCGTGCAGCAGCCCCATTACCCCGCATTGAAGGGCTTCGGCGCGGCGGCTGAGCTCTGCATCGCCAAGCGCGGCAACATCGGCAACGGCGACGGTGATCGCCGCGTCGATACGGTCGAGCGTCTCCTGGGTGCGCAGCTGGCGGAGCTCCTCGCGGGGGGCGCCTTCCTTGTCGGTGAGCGGATCTCTGCCGAAGGCGGCGACGCCGAGCCCGAAGCCGAGCACGCCGAGCCCGAAGGCCATCACCAAGGAGACGAAATGATGCCCGGCGAGAATCATCACAAGCAGGCCAAGCAGCGCCGAACCGACCATCTTGCGGGGCAGGCGCGGGGCCTTGGCGCTCTCTGCGGCATCATAAGCCGCGGCAATGGTCGCGCCGCGATGGATCAGCCGCACTGCCACAGCGAAGAGCGAAAGCATCAGCACGGCGGTGAATGCGGTGGCGGGCGGGCCCTGGAAGAGCAGCAGCAGCAACGGGAAGGCCGCGAGTATCAGGATGCCAATGCCGGACTCGAGCGGGCCGGGAGACTGGGGCTGCTGGCGAGAAGGTCGTGTCATTCTCATGCTCGGGTCCGTGGTATGAAGGCTACGGGTCTTCGATCGGGCAACTGGGGAGGAGGCGGCACCGTCAGGCGACGCGCGCCTGGCCGGGTCGGGGCCGGGTCATACATACCCAAGCAGGAAGATCATCAGCCAGAGCAGCCCGAAAGCCAGCTTCGCGCCCAATGTGCCATCGGCGCGGGCGCGGGAGGTGGCGTCGGCCAGCGCGCGGTAGGTGTCGGTCGCGACAACGCGGATATTGCCCAGAACGAGGGCAGAGGTCGCGGCAAGGATGGTCAGGGCGAGAAGTGTGCTCATGCCCCTGAGATTGTCGCCGAATCCGGGCGAAATGAGGGCGTCATCCCGCCCAATCCGTGAAAACTTCTTGAGCGTTAACGGCGCATTAGGACAAGAATGACCGCATTTGGGCGCCTGCGCCCGCCTGCCGCCGCAATCGCTGTCGTCAGGAGCGTTTCTTGGGCGGTGGACCGCGGCGCTGGCGCTGGGGCGCTGGCTTGTCGGGTTTCGCGCCCTCCAGCCCGAGCTGGTCGCGTACCACCTTGGGACGGAGCTCCTGCACCTCACCTTCCTTCAGTTCGCCGAGTTGGAACGGCCCGTAGGACACGCGGATCAGCCGGTTCACCGTCAGGCCGATATCGGCCATGGCCCGGCGGATCTCGCGGTTCTTGCCCTCGCGCAGGCCGACGGTCAGCCAGGCATTGGCGCCCTGTTGGCGGTCGAGGGTGACCTCCATCGGCTGGAACTTCTGGCCCTCCACCATGATGCCCGCCCGCAGCGGCTTCAGCATGTCCTCGGTGGGCGAGCCGTTCACCCGCACGCGGTACTTGCGCAGCCAGCCGGTCGAGGGCAGCTCGAGCTTGCGCTTGATGCCGCCGTCGTTGGTCAGCAGCAGCAGCCCCTCGGAGTTGAGGTCGAGCCGGCCGATGCTCATCACCCGCGGCAGATCCTCGGGCAGCCGGTCGAAGATCGTCTCGCGGCCCTTCTCGTCGCTGGTGGTGGTCACGAGGCCGACAGGCTTGTGATAGAGCCAGAGGCGCGGTGCCTCGGGCGCGGCCAGCGGCACGCCGTCGACGGTGATCCGGTCCTTTGCGGTGACGTTGAGCGCGGGGCTCTCCAGCACCTTGCCGTTCACCGACACGCGGCCCTCCTCGATCATCTTCTCCGCCTCGCGGCGGCTGGCGACCCCGGCGCGGGCCAGCACCTTGGCGATGCGGCCGTCCTCGGTGGCGATCGGCGTGCCGGTCGGCCGAGGCTCGGGCGCAGGCTTCGGGCCGGGGCGGGCACCGCGGGGGCCGGGCGTCGCACCGGGCTTGCCGCCCGCCTTGAAACCGCCGCGCGGGGCGCTCGCGTACTCCGCCTCGTCGCGGACGATGCCGCGGCCCTTGGGCTTGGTGGCGGACTTGGTGGCGGGTTTACCGGCCGGTTTGCCGAACGTTTTGCCCTCGGGCTTTGCGCCGCGCGCGCCACCTGCAAATTCACCCTTCGGCCCGCCCTTGAATCCGGGCTTGGCGCCGGGCTTCGAACCGGCTTTCGGAGCAGCCTTCGGACCCGTGCTGGCACGGGACTTGGGACCGGAGGGTTTGGCGGGGCGCGACGGGGGTTTGCTCATGCCTTTCGCCATACTGCATCGGCGGGGCCGGGGGAAGCCGACTCGCCAAGCGCCGCGCTTCGCGCTAAGCGAGCGGGATGAAATTTCGCTCTCACATGGATCAGGCGCTGGCCGAGGCGCGCGCGGCCGCCGCCCGCGGCGAGGTGCCGGTGGGCGCCGTCATCGTCTCGCCCGCGGGCGAGGTGCTGGCCTCGGCTGGCAACCGCACGCGCGAGCTGAACGATCCCACAGCCCATGCCGAGGTTCTGGCCCTGCGCGCCGCATGTGCCGTGCTCGGCTCGGAACGGCTGCCGGAGCATGATCTCTACGTGACGCTGGAGCCGTGCCCGATGTGCGCCGCGGCGATTTCCTTCGCCCGCATCCGGCGGCTCTACTACGGCGCGTCTGACCCCAAGTCCGGCGGCGTGGCGCAGGGCGCGCGCGTCTACGCGCATCCGCAGTGCCACCATGTGCCCGAGGTCTACGACGGGCTCGCCGCCCCCGAGGCCGAGATGCTGCTGAAAGAGTTCTTTGCCGCGCGCCGGGAGGTGTGAGATGGCCCGCGTGATCCTTCTCAACAAGCCGTTCAACGTGTTGTCGCAATTCACCGACAAGGGCACCGAGGGCAGCGCGCGCGAGACCCTGTCGAGCTACGTGAAGGTTCCGGGCGTCTACCCTGCGGGACGGCTCGACCGCGACAGCGAGGGCCTGCTGATCCTCACCGACGACGGCAAGCTGCAGGCGCGCATCTCGAACCCGAAGTTCAAGCAGCCCAAGACCTACCTCGTGCAGGTCGAGGGCACGCCGACCGAGGCGCAACTCGCGCAGCTGCGCAAGGGCGTGGAGCTCAAGGATGGCATGACCCGCCCGGCCGAAGTGCGTCTGATCCCCGAGCCCGAGCTCTGGCCGCGCACCCCGCCGGTGCGCTTCCGGAAGTCGGTGCCAGATGCCTGGATCGAGCTGAAGATCACCGAGGGGCGCAACCGGCAGGTGCGGCGGATGACGGCGCATGTGGGGCTTCCCTGCCTGCGGCTGGTCCGCTGGGCGGTGGGGGCCTGGACGCTCGACGGCATCCCGCCGGGCGAATGGCGCGACATCTGAGGGGCTGGCGCGCAGCCCGCGGCGCGCTACCCTAGCGCACATGTGCGGACGTTTCGCGGTCACCCTTCCCGACGATGCCATGACCAAGATCTTCGAGGCCATGCCCGGCAATGACTTGCCGCATGTGCCCAATTACAACGTTTGCCCGACGAACGACGTCCACGTGATCCGCTCCGAGGACGGCACGCGGCTGCTGGTCTCGATGCGCTGGGGCTTCATCCCGCAGTGGTACAAGGCGCCCAATGACGGCCCGCTGCTGATCAACGCCCGCGCCGAGACCATCGCCGAAAAGCCCGCCTTCCGCGGCGCCTGCCGCGCGCGCCGCTGCCTGATTCCGGCGAGCGGCTTCTACGAATGGACCAGGACCGAGGATGGCAAGCGCCTGCCGTGGTACATCGCGCCGGTCCGGGGTGAGGTGCTGGCCTTCGCCGGCATATGGCAGGACTGGGAGCGCGAGGGACAGGGCTTTCGCACCTGCGCCATTGTCACCACCAGCGCCAATGCCGAGATGGCGCAGGTGCATCACCGAATGCCGGTGATCCTGCAGCCGAAGGACTGGGGCCTCTGGCTGGGCGAGGAGGGGCGGGGCGCGGCCAAGCTGATGAAGGCTGCGCCCGACGCGTCGCTCCAGCTGCACAGGGTCGACCCGGCGGTCAATTCCAACCGTGCCGAGGGGCCGGAGCTGATCGAGCCGATCTGAGCCGGATCAGGAGTTGTTCTCGAGTTCGAGCGGCGCCGGATTCACGTAGTCGATGTAGCCGGCGGCGGCGCTTTCAGCATCGTAGGTGTCGCCGAAGGCGCCCTGCATCCCGTCGGTCACTTCCAGCGCAAAGCTCTCGCCCGGCTGCAGCACGCCGGAATCCCAACTCGCGTCGGTGGCCGTGGCCGACATGGGGATGGAAGACTCGTTCACGAAATTGATCACGTCCCCAACCGAGACGTAGATCTCATCGGGAAAGTAGCCGAGCCCCATCAGCTTCACTTCTTGCTCGGCGGCGGCCAGCGGCCCAGCGACACCCGCCAGAAGAATCAATGACATTCCAAATTTGCGCACCATGTCGGGATCCTCGCGCGGCATGAACCTTCGGGGCGCCATCCGCCCCGCCGGTACACAGCCGTAGTTCCCAACTGGGGCGAAATTGGGCCGCTTGAGGGCAATAACCGTGGCGCTGCGGCTGGGTCAGGCCTCGTTCGCGTGGCGCAACTCGACCTGCACCACGTCGGTGCGTCCGCTGGCGAATGTGGCGGCGCAGGCGTCAAGGTAGAATTGCCAGCTGCGCAGGAAGCTCTCGCCGTAGCCGAGGCTCTCGATTCGCTTGCGCTGGCGCAGCAGCCCGCTCTTCCAGATCCGGCACGTCCGCGCATAGTCCTGCCCAAAGGCGAAGCTTTCGCGCAGCACCAACCCAGCCTTTTGCGCCTCTCGCGCCAGCACCGCGTTACAGGGCAGCATGCCCCCCGGAAAGGTGTGCTGGCGGATGAAGTCGGTGCGCTTGCGGTAAAGCGAAAACTCGGCGTCCTGCACGGTGATCGCCTGCAGCACGGCGCGGCCGCCCTCGGCCAGCCGGTCCTTGATGGTCGAGAAATAGACCGGCCAGTAACGCTCGCCCACCGCCTCGATCATCTCGATCGACACGATGTTGGCAAAGCGCCCTTGCGTTGCTCGGTAGTCCTGCAAGCGAATCTCAGCGCGCCCGTCGAGGCGGGCGTCGGCATAGCCTTTCTGGCTGGGCGAGAGAGTGATGCCGGTCACCTGGCGTCCCTGTTCCGCCGCGCGTTCGGCAAAGCCGCCCCAGCCGCAGCCGATCTCCAGCACCGAGGGCGCGTCGTTCAGCCGTGACAGGATGCGGTCGTACTTGCGGTCCTGCGCGCGGGGCAGGGCCTCGTCGCCTTCGCCGTCCGCGAAAAGCGCCGAGGAATAGGTCATGCCCGGATCGAGCCACAGCTGGTAGAACTCGTTGCCCACGTCGTAATGCGCCCGGATGTTGCGCGACGAGCCGCTCAGGCTGTTGGCGCGCAGCACCCGGTCGATCAGCCGGAAGCGCAAACGGGCCAGCGGACCGGGGGTGACGTAGTGCTCCACCACATCCAGGTTGTCGAGCGCCAGGCGGATCAGCCGCTCGGGGTTCGAGCTGTGCCAGAGGCCCGCCACGTAGGTCTCGCCAAGCGCCACCTCGCCGCGTGTCGCCAAGGCCGGCAGCAGCGCCCAATCGTGGATGTGGATGTCCGCCTCGGGCCCGGTGTCGCCAAAGCGGTGGCGGGTGCCCTCGGGGGTGATCAGGGTGAGTTGGCCTGTCTCGATCCGCTCGAGCGTCGAAAGGAAGCGGCGTTTCATCAGGGCGGTGACGGGCAGGATCATTGGCTGACCTCGTTTTCGGGCGGCGAGGGAAGCGGACGGTAGTCCGCCCCCTTCAGTTTCAGGCGGAGCGCATTCCAGTAGATGAGCACAATCACGCGAATCGTGCCACCGGGACGCTTGAGCGCTGCGCCGAGCAGACGCTTCGGCGTGGCGGCGGCGAAATCGCCGTGCATCGTGGCGATCAGCCCCTCGGCGCCATCGATCTGGTGGATCGCGATGGCCGTGGCGGCGGGGCTAATGGCGAAGCGGAAGAGATACTTGCCGCGCACGTCCTGAAAGGGCGAGACATGGAAGACCTTGGTCGCGGTCAACTCGTCTCCGGCGCGGATCGGCGCGAAGCCGGCATGATGGCACAGGTAGCTGTGGCGCTGGCCAAAGGTGTTGCTCACTTCGGCAATCACCGCCAACAGCTCATCGCCGCGCAGCGCCAGCCAGAAGGACACAGGGCAGAACCAGTAGCCGAGAAAACGCGGCTGGGTCATCAGCGCCACGGTCGTGCCTTCGAGGCCCGCGCTGGCAAACACCTTGCGCGCCCAGGCTGCGCCTTCGCCGGCACCGCGAGCCCCGCCGTGATCGCGGTCATGCAGCGCGAAGAGGTTGAAGCGATTGCGCGAGAAAAAGGTGCGTCGCCGCACCCGCTCGGGATCGAGCAGCAGGTAATCGACCTTGTAGGCAAAGGCATGGTGGATGCTGCCGCGCCGCGCGTGGGTGACCCGGGCGGGCAGGTGCAGCAGCTCGCCGCCTTCGAGCTGGGCCGCGAGGCTGGCGCTCATGCGGCCACCGCGGCAGGCAGCATCTGCCGGGCGATGCGCACGGCGCTGGCGAATCCGTCCTCGTGAAATCCGTTGCGCAGCCAGGCGCCAGCGTACCAGCTTCGGTTCTGCCCCTGCAGCGCGGCGATCTTCCTTTGGGCGTCGAGCGCGCCCAGATCGAATACAGGGTGGCGGAAGGTGTTCTGGTCGTAGATCAGTTCGTCGGGAATATCTTGCTGCGGATTGAGCGTGACGAACATCGGGTCGCTGTCGGGAATGCCCTGCAGCCGGTTCATCCAGTAAGTTACGCCGACGGGCACGTCCGCCGGGGTCCCGGGTTCGCTGCGGAAGACCCAGGAGCTCCAGCACCGGCGGCGGTTCGGCATGAGCCGGGCATCCCGGTGCAGTACGGCATGATTGTCCTGGAATTTCACCGCCCCGAGCGCGCGACGTTCATCGGCACTGGGCGCTTCCAGCAGCGAGAGGGCGACATCGGCGTGACAGGCAAAAACCACCTGGTCGAAGGTCTCGGGGGCCTCGCCGTCGGTCATCACCTGCACGTGGCGGTCATCCCGCGTCACCTGACACACCGGGGTGCCGGGGCGCAGCGACACCTGCCGCGCCTCAAGCGCGGCGGCAAGGCGCGAGACATAGCTCTGGCTGCCGCCGGAAACCGTCCACCACTGGTGCTGGCCGCCTGCCGAGAGCAACGCGTGGTTGCGCAGGAAGCGCATCAGCGCCTGCGCCGGGAAGTCGCCAATGCGCGCCGAGGGCGTGGACCAGATTGCGCCGCAGATCGGGTAGAGATACCGCTCGCGGAAGGCGCCGCCGAGGCCCATGACGTCCAGCAGCTCGCTGATCGAGGCATCCGGGCGCGCCTCGGCCACCGCCTCGGCCTGCTGGTTGAACCGCAGGATGTCGCGGATCATCGCGTAGAAGCCGGGCCGTGCAAGGTTGCTGCGCTGGCCGAAAAGCGCGTTCCCCGAGCGCAGCGCATACTCCAGTCGCCCGCCATCCAAAGAGACGCCGAAGCTCATGTCGCTGCGCTGCACCGGCACGTCGAGATCGCGGAAGAGCGCTGTCAGATGCGGGTAGTTGGCGTAGTTGAAAACGATGAAACCCGTGTCCACCGGCTGGTCGCCGTAGCGCCCGGCGACAACCGTGCGGGCATGGCCGCCAAGCCGGGGTGCCGCCTCGTAAAGCGTGACGCGGCAACGATGAGACAAGAGCCATGCGGTGGCGAGGCCCGAGATGCCGCCGCCAATCACCGCAACGCGCTGGGGAACTCCGAAAGACAGGTCTAGGGCCACGCAAACCTCCGCCGCGAAAACTGGACATATTATTCTTACGCACGCGGATCCCAAATGGATCACCAAAGCCTTGTGACGAGAGCAAATTCCTTGAGAATGCCGATATAGGGAGTTTTTGCGCGGCCAACGGCACGGCGTTGCAGCAGCACCACCCGAAAGCTCGAAAAAATCGCTCTTCAAGGTGATCCTTTTCGTCTCGGGCGCCGTATCCTCTACATGTCTCTTGATGGCCGCCTCACCGCGCCCGAAGCGCCCGCCGCCTTCCAGCCGGAAGGTCCGAGTCCCGTTTCGGGAATGAGGCAACCGCGCAAGAGAAAGGACATACGTGTGACGCCCGCCGAACGAACCGAACAAACGCAATGGCTTCTTGCCGTGCGCGACCGGAGGGACCGCGAGGCCTTTGGTCGGCTGTTCGATTTCTTCGCGCCGCGGCTCAAGGCGATGCTGATCCGCGGCGGGCTGCGCGACGGCAGCGCCGAGGATGTGGTGCAGGATGTGATGATCTCGGTCTGGAACAAAGCCGCGCAGTTCGATCCGCACAGGGCCGAGGCTTCGGCCTGGATCTACCGTATCGCGCGCAACCGACAGATCGACCTCTACCGCCGCAAGCCCTTGCCCGAGCCGGAACTCATTCATGAGCCCGAGAGTTCGGAGCCCGACGCACCTCAGATTCTCGCCATGGAGCAGGAAGCGGCGCAGCTGCGCGCGGCGCTGAAAAAACTGCGGCCAGAGCAGATCGAAGCCCTGCGTCACGCCTACATGGACGAGCTGCCCCATAGCGAGATCAGCCGGATCACCGGCCTGCCGCTGGGCACGATCAAATCCCGTATCCGCCTTGGGCTCGACCGCCTGCGGCGCGACCTGAACGACCTGAGACCCCAATGAGCAAGATCACCCATCATATCCCCGAGGAGATGCTCCGAGCCTATGCCGCCGGCGAGCTGCCGCAGCCTTTCGCTGTGGTGATCGCGGCACATGTCTCGCTTTGCGATGACTGCCGCGCCGCGGTCGAGACCGAGGCGGCTCTGGGCGGCGCGCTGCTGTCCGGCATGGTTCCGGCACCCGTGTCTGCGGATGCGCGCGATCGCCTCTTCGCCGCGCTCGACGGCACCCCGCCGCCCGCGCCCCCGCAACGCGGCTCGGGCATCTTTCCCGCCCCTGTGATGGAGGCGCTGAACGGCCAGCCGCCGCGCTGGAAGATGCTTGGCGGCGGCATTCGCCAGCAGATACTCAGCGCCGATGCCGAAGGCTCGCTGCGCCTGCTTTACATCCCCCGGGGCCGTGCCGTGCCCGAGCACACCCACGGCGGGCTCGAGCTGACGCTGGTGCTGCAGGGGAGCTTCTCGGACTGCGAGGGCCGTTTCGGACCCGGCGATGTCGAGGTGGCCTCGGATGAGGTGGACCACCAGCCGGTGGCGGGCTCCGAGGGCCCCTGCATCTGCCTTGCCGCCACCGATGCGCCGCTGCGCTTCCGCGCGATGATTCCGCGGCTTCTGCAGCCGCTGTTCCGCATCTGACCATGGGCTACGCGGGCAAACGCATATGGCTCATTGGCGCCAGTTCGGGAATCGGCGCGGCGTTGGCCAAGGAGTTGGCAGGGCAGGGCGCGCGGCTGGTGCTTTCTGCCCGCAACGAGGATGCGTTGCAGGGCCTTGCCGCGGAGTGTGGCGGAGCCGAGGTGGTTCCGCTCGATCTGGCGCAGCCCGAGACACTCAGAGCCGCCGCCGAACGCATCGCCGCGGGAGGCAAGCTCGATGCTCTGATCTGCACCGCCGCGCTTTACGATCCAGCGCGCGTGGTCGACCTCGACCCCGAGAAGACGGCCGCACTGGTGCAGGTCAATGTGACCGGCACGCTGCTGGTGGCGCAATGTGCACCAAAGGTGCTGCGCGAAGGTGGACAGCTGGTGCTCTTCGGCTCCGTTGCGGGCTACGTGGGTCTGCCGAAGGGCCAGGCCTATTCCGCGACCAAGGCGGCGATCATCAATCTTGCCGAGACGCTGCGGGTCGAACTGGCGCCCCAGGTCGACGTGCGGCTGGTCTGCCCCGGCTTCGTTCGGACCCGGCTGACCGACAAGAACGATTTCACCATGCCCGCGATTATCGAGCCCGAAGAAGCTGCGCGCGAGATCTCCCGCGGCATGGCGGGGCGCAGTTTCGAGATTCACTTCCCCAAGCGCTTTACCTATGCGCTGAAGCTGCTCAGGCTTCTGCCCTATCCGCTCGCGCTGCGCCTCACGGCGCGGCTTGCGGGCTGAGCGCCTCGCCCCCGGAGCGGTCAAGGGCGAGGAGGGCTCATGCCCGTGACAGGGTCAGGAGGGTTTCGGAAAGACCGCCATTACCGCCGCCACCCCGGCCCAGGCCGAGACCCCGGTCAGCACCGCGCCCCAAAGGCAGTCGGCGATCACCTGCTCCCAGCTCCAGTCGGCCAGCGTGGCGAAATTGGTCATCTCGTAGGTGCCGTAGCACATCAGACCCAGCAGCGCCCCCATCCAGAGCGCCTGCAGCGTTGCGCCCTCGCGCAGGGCGGGCAGCGAGACGAAAACCAGCACCCCCACCACGTAGGCCAGATAAAAGCCCGCCGCCGGGCCGAGCCGCAGCGGCTCTGCCAAGAGGTGCCCCACGTGCCGCTCGAACACCGGGCGGATGAGGAACCGCAGCCCGAGCATGTCGAGCCCAAGGAAGACGGCGGCGGTGACGATGTAGAGAACGAGCGTTTGCATGGGGCGTCCTTTGGAACCTTACCCTGGGGATACGTTTCCCGCGCGCGGGCGGATCACCGCAAAAACCCGGCGGCATCCTGCAAAAGCCGCGCGGGGGCGGTTGACCGGGCCGAAAGGTTGCAATATCTCTCCCGCCACTACGCGGGCGTTGTGTAGTGGTAAGACCTTAGCCTTCCAAGCTAATGACGCGGGTTCGATTCCCGCCGCCCGCTCCATTCCTCCCTGACATCGTGATTTTCAAGCGACTCGTGCCTTTGTGGTCCGCGTTGCAGGACCGCGTGCGCCCCTCCGCGACACGCCGCGCCTTGACGCAGGGCGCCGCGCCCCGCAATACCGTTCTGAAGACAAAGGAGCGGCCATGGCCCACGGAAACCCGGCTGCCATCGTGCAGGACGATCGCGAGAAATCCCGGAAACTCGGCTCTCTGGCCGCTCTCTGGCCCTTCATGAAGCCGTATCGGGGGCTGATGATCGCGGCGGTCCTCGCGCTGATTGCCACGGCCACCGTCTCGCTGACCCTGCCGCTGGCGGTGCGCCGGGTGGTGGACAATTTCGGCACCCAGGACGGCGCGCTGCTCGACCGCTACTTCATGGCGGCACTCGGCATCGCCGCGCTTCTGGCGCTCGGCACCGCGGCCCGCTACGCGCTGGTCACGCGGCTCGGCGAGCGCGTGGTGGCCGACATCCGAAAGGCGGTTTTCGACCGGGTGATCGGCCTCTCTCCGGCCTTCTATGAAAACACCATGACCGGCGAGGTGCTGAGCCGGATCACCACCGACACCACGCTGATCCTGTCGGTGATCGGCTCGTCGGTGTCGATCGCGCTGCGCAACCTGCTGCTCTTCGTGGGCGGGCTGACGCTGATGCTCTTCACCTCGGCCAAGCTCACCGGGATGGTGCTGCTGATCGTGCCGGTGGTGATCGTGCCGATCCTCACGCTGGGCCGCCGCCTGCGCAAGCTGAGCCGCGAGAACCAGGACTGGATCGCGGTCTCTTCGGGAAATGCCGCCGAGGCGCTTTCGGCCGTGCAGACCGTGCAGAGCTACACCCACGAGGCGATCAGCCGCGAAGCCTTTGCCGAGGTCACCGAGAAGAGCTTCGACGCCGCCCGCCGACGGGTGAAGACTCGCGCGCTCATGACGGCGATCGTGATCTTCCTCGTCTTCACCGGCATCGTCGGCGTGCTCTGGGCCGGGGCGGTGGACGTGCGCGCGGGGCAGATGAGCGCCGGCGCGCTGGTGCAATTCGTGATTTATTCGGTGATGGTCGCCGGCGCCGTCGCGGCGCTCTCGGAGATCTTCGGCGAGCTGCAGCGCGCTGCCGGGGCGACCGAGCGGCTGGTCGAACTGCTACAGGTCGAGGACACGGTGACCGATCCCGTTCAGCCCCTGCCGGTGCCGAGAACCGTGCGCGGCGAGATCAGCTTCGACAAGGTCGATTTCACCTATCCCGCGCGGCCTGGGATCAAGGCTCTGGACGGCATCGACCTCCACATTCAGCCGGGCGAGACGGTGGCCCTCGTTGGCCCTTCCGGCGCGGGCAAGACCACCATCGTGCAGCTTATCCAGCGCTTCTACGACCCCGATGCAGGCCGGGTGCTGCTCGACGGCGTGCCGCTTGACAAGATGAGCCGCAACGGCTTCCGGCAGCACATCGCGCTGGTGCCGCAGGATCCGGTGATCTTTGCGGCCTCGGCGCGCGACAACATCCGCTTCGGCCGCCCCGGTGCCAGCGATGCCGAGGTCGAGGCCGCCGCCCGCGCGGCGGCCGCGCATGACTTCCTGTCAGCGCTGCCCGAGGGCTATGACACCTATCTCGGCGAGCGCGGCGTGATGCTCTCGGGCGGACAGAAGCAGCGCGTGGCCATCGCCCGCGCCATCCTGCGCGACGCGCCGGTGCTGCTGCTCGACGAGGCGACCTCGGCGCTGGATGCCGAGAGCGAGCGGGCGGTGCAGCAGGCCGTCGATACGCTGGCCGAGGGGCGCACGACGATCATCGTCGCGCACAGGCTCGCGACAGTGAAGAAGGCCGACCGGATCCTGGTCATGGATCATGGCCGCATCGTCGCGCAGGGGGGGCACGATGCGCTGGTGGCCGAGGGAGGGCTCTATGCCCGGCTGGCGAGGCTGCAGTTCACCGACGGGGTCGCCGCGGAGTAGTGATCCCTTAGCCGTTCCGGGGTCTCCGGGCTTTGCCTTGACCGTGCGGCATGCTAAGGGCGCAGCCCTTGCGAGAGGTGATGATACCTCTCACACTTTAAACTGGTGCCGCCGCCGGTCGTGCGACGGTACCGCGCGTGGAGGAGCGGCGCGGGCATGCAATTCGTGACATTGGACGATCGCAATGCGATCGAGGCCGAGAAACCCTGGTCCGAACGGGACCTGCCCGGGAACCTGCACGCCTGCCTCGCGCAGACCGCCGCGCGCTTCGGAGAGCGCCCGGCGCTCAGCTTCCAGCTTCTTTCCGGGGCAAAGGATCCGGCCGAGACGCTGAGCTGGTCGCAGCTGGAGTCGCGCGTGAATCAGGCCGCCAACCTCTTCCGCAGCCTGGGAGTGGAGGAGGGCGACGTGGTTGCCATGGTGCTGCCCAACTGCACCGAGGCGCTGCTGACGGTCCTCGGTGGGGCAGTCGCCGGGATCGTGGCGCCGATCAACCCGCTGCTCGAACCCGAGCAGATCGCGGCGCTGCTGCGCGAGACCGGCGCGCGGGTGGTGGTGACGCTGAAGTCCTTCCCCAAGACCGACATCGCCCAGAAGCTGGCCGAGGCCTGCCGCCATGCGCCGGGGGTGGTCACGGTGCTCGAGGTGGATCTCAACCGCTACCTCACCCCGCCGAAGCGCTGGCTGGTGCCGCTGCTGCGCCCGAAACTGCCGCGCACCCATCACGCCGACATCAAATGCTTCAACGCCGAGCTTACGCGCCAGCCGACGGGGCTCACCTTCGCGCCGTCGACCGCCGACAGGGTCGCGGCCTATTTTCACACCGGCGGCACGAC
Organism: Salipiger sp. PrR007; assembly: GCF_010499845.1. Lineage (NCBI taxonomy): Bacteria > Pseudomonadati > Pseudomonadota > Alphaproteobacteria > Rhodobacterales > Roseobacteraceae > Salipiger > Salipiger sp. PrR007. The sequence goes on from NZ_JAAGOZ010000021.1 coordinate 69,254, forward strand.
CGGCATGCCCAAGGTCGCGCAGCACAGGGTCTCGGGGATGCTCTACAACGGCTGGCTCGGCTCGCGGCTGTTGTTCCGCGAGACCGACAACGTCATGTGCCCGCTGCCGCTGTTCCACGTTTTCGCCACCGAGGTGGTGATCATGTCGGCCCTGTCCTCGGGGGCGCATGTGATCCTGCCGACCCCGGCGGGCTATCGCGGCGAGGGGGTCTTCGACAATTTCTGGAAGCTCTGCGAGCGCTGGAAGATCACTTTCATGATCACCGTGCCGACCGCCGTCTCGGCGCTTATGCAGCGCAAGGTGGACGCCGACATCTCGACCATGCGCCACGCCTTTTCCGGTTCCGCACCGATGCCCGTCGAGCTGTTCCGGCGCTTCGAGGAGGTTGCGGGCCTGTCGATCTGCGAGGGTTACGGGCTGACCGAGGCAACCTGCCTCGTGTCGGTCAACCCGCCGGACGGGGTCAAGAAGATCGGCTCGGTCGGCTTCCCGTTCCCCTATACAGAGGTCAAGATCGTGCGGCAGACCGCGTCGGGCCCGCAGGAATGCCCGGCAGACGAGATTGGCGAGATCTGCGTGTACAATCCCGGGGTGACCCCCGGCCGCACCTATACCGATGCGGACCGCAACCGCGATCTCTATCACGAGGAGCGCTTCCTTCGGACCGGTGATCTGGGCCGGATCGACGCGGATGGCTATCTGTGGATCACCGGGCGGGCCAAGGACGTGATCATCCGCGGCGGCCACAACATCGATCCCGCCGAGATCGAGGACGCGCTGCTCACCCATCCTTCGGTGGCGGTGGCGGCGGCAATCGGCCAGCCCGACGCCCACGCGGGCGAGCTGCCCTGCGCCTATGTCGAGCTGGTCGCGGGGGCGATGGTCACCGAGGAGGAGCTGCTGAAGCACGCGCAGGTGCATATCCACGAACGCGCGGCCTGGCCGAAACACCTCGAGATCCTGCCAGAGCTGCCGAAGACCGGGGTCGGAAAGGTGTTCAAGCCCGACCTGCGCAAGCGGGCGATCGCCCGCGTCTACGACGCCGCGCTGGAAGCGCAGGGTCTGAATGCGCGCGTGGCCGAAGTCCATGATGACACGCGCCGCGGGCTGGTGGCCAAACTGTCGCGCGGCGATGACGAGGAGGCCGCCGTCGCAAAATGTCTCGGCGCCTTCACGCGGCCGTGGGACTGGACGGAAAAACGCTGAGGGTGCGGCGCACGTCGCCGGCTCATCAGTCCTTCTTGACGCAGAAGATCTCGTAGAGCAGGCCGATCACCCGCGCGGTGTCCTCGGTCGCGAGGCTGTAGTAGATCGTCTTGCCGTCGCGGCGGGTGTTCACCAGACCCTCTTCGCGCAGGCGTGCCAGCATTTGGCTCACCGCCGCCTGGCGCATGCCGAGCAGACCTTCAAGCTCACCCACGGACTTTTCGCCCGAGCCGAGGTGGCACAGGATCATCAGCCGTCCCTCGTGGGCCAGCGTCTTGAGGAAGCCCGCGGCGTTGCGCGCGTTCTCGGCCATTTCCTCGGGTGGGGGTGTGAGCGTTTCTTCCGTCACCAGTCGATGCCTCTGCAAGGTCTCAGTCGCTATATAGAACGCGCGCTGCGGAATGCGAGATCCTGCGGCGTCTGAGGATGGCTCGGGACGGGTCTTATGCGTCTTCGTGGCTGTCCCGCTGTTAGCGCGAACCAAGCGCTGCTGGCAAGTGTTTGCGATGCCGCGCCGCTCAGGGCCGTGCCGCGAGCGAGAGCGCGGCTCCGGTGGCCAGAAGGAGCTGCGGCAGGATGAGGGACTCGACGTGGCGTCGCGCCACGGCAGACCCCTCGACCGCGCCGAGCGAAGTGCCGAGGATCCCGGCGTGCGCCTTCAGTGCGGCAAGCGGCGCGTTGCCCGGCGCGCGCCCCGCGAGCGCGCGAATCAGCCGCGCGGCCCAATCCGCCAGCATGGTCAGGGGCATCCGGTCGGCGCCCCACCCCTGATCGCCGAGGTTCAGCGCGGCGCCGAGCGCAGGGCGCAGGACCTCGGCGCTGTCGCCGTTGTGGCTCACGCAGAGCAGGGCCTCGCGCAGCGCCGGCAAGTCGGCCATGAGCGCGGCGAGATCGTCGCTGCCCGGCAGCGCCTCGGTCGCCGCTTCGAACTGGGCCAGCACCTGCCGCAGGCGCAGCGCCAGCGCGCAGTCCTGCAGATCGCCAGGGAGGGCGCCCTGGCAGAGGTACTGGGCGTAGTCGGGCGCCTGCATCAGCGACCGAAAGGCATCCAGCAGCGGCGGCACCACGCTGCCCGCCTCTGCCGTGCCCTGCGCCAGCGCGCCGGGGTCGATCTGGAGTTCGAGCGAGGCGCGGTGGATGGCCTTGGCGGCGGTCTCGGGGATCAGCCCGGCGTCGCCCTGCACCTTGGCCAGCGTGCCCACCACGATCATGATCGCCCGGACCTCGGCGCTGTCCGAGAACAGCTTGGCGAGATCCCCGGCAGGGAAGAGGCGGTGCAGGTGGGCGCTGTCGAAGGGCGTGGCGGACATGGGTCAGCTCCGGGCGATGCGGTCCAGAAGGGCGACGAGGCCCTCGGGGTCGGACAGGAAGGGCGAATGCGCGCTGCTCATGTCGTAGACCTCGTCGCTTGGCAAGACCGACGCCATGGCACGCTGGTGGTCAGGGGGCACGGCCATGTCCTGAGAGCACAGGATGTAGCTCCGCGGCACCTGCTCTACCGTGCCGGTGAGCGTGACACGTTCCTTCTGCGTCGAGATCGGCTGCGGCGTCAGGTGCCGCGCGGCGCGGTCGATGAGCGCGGCGGGACAGTCGTGGTAGAATTTTTCCCGGATCAGGGATGGATCGAAATGGAAGGTCGCGCCACCTTCGTCGCGGCGGATCGCCTCGTTCAGCGGCTGGTCCGGCCAGTCGCGGCTGAGGCTGGTGACGCTGTCGCCGTCGCCGGGCAGGAAGGCGCAGAGGTAGATGAGCCGGGAAAATTTCTCCGGGTGCAGGTCGGCGGCCTGCGTCGCGGGCACGCCGGACATCGAGTGGGCGACGACGATGGTCGGCGCGTCGAGCGCGCCGAGGATGGCCTCGACGTAGCTCTGCAGGGTGACCTCGTCGCGTGGCGTGGTATCGGCGCCATGCCCGGGCAGGTCGATGGCGCGGGCCGTGTGACCGCGCTCTTCCAGCGCCGGGATCACGTCGCGCCAGCACCATGCGCCGTGCGAGGCGCCGTGGATCAGCAGGAAGTTCGCCATCAGATATGCCCCTGTCCTTTGAGGAAGTCGGTGAGAATTTGCCCGTATTCCGCGGGCTTCTCGACGAAGGGAAGATGTCCCGCGCCCCGGATCAGCGCGAATTGCGAACCGGGAACGAGGTCTGTCGTCTCGCGCACCATGTCGGGCGGTGTCGAGCCGTCCTCGCTGGCGGCGATCCCAAGCAGCGGCAGGCGCAGGCCCGAGGTGGGCGTCATGAAGTCGGTCCCGGCGATGGCGGCGGCGCAGCCCATGTAGCCTTTTGCGGGCGTGCGCGCGAGCATGTTGCGCCAGGGCTTGATCGCCTCGGAGGCGCGGAATTTTCGGGTGAACCAGCGCTCCAGCACCGCATCCGCGATGGCCTCGACGCCGCGCTTCTCGACTTCGGCGATGCGGGTCTCCCAGATCTGCCGCGTGCCGATCTTGGCGGCGGTGTTCGACAGGACCGCCGCGCGCACGAGATCGTGGCGCTTGGCCGACAGCCCTTGCGCGACCATGCCGCCGATCGACAGGCCGACGAAGATCGCGTCACGGACCCCCGTGTGCTCCATCAGCCGCTCGGCGTCGCGCACCAGCGCGCCCATGGAATAGGGCGGTTCGGGGCAGTCCGAAAGGCCGTGTCCCCGCATGTCGTAGCGCAGGATCCGCAGCCCCTCGGGCAGGTGCGGCAGCAGCCCGTCCCAGAGCCGGAAATCGGTGCCCAGAGAGTTGGCCAGCACCAGCGGTGCGCCATCGTCGGGGCCGTCGATGCGGTAGTGAAGTCGGACATCTCCGAGATCGGCCATGAGCATGGCGGGGCCTCCATTTTCCTTGGCGCGGACCCTAGCGGGCGGGGCGGCAAGAGGGAAGGCGATCGGGCAGGCGCAGGTCATGCACATTCCATGCACCGCCCACGCGCATCACACCGCACCGGCGCTGATTGACTCCCGCGCCTCCCGCCTGCTAGCAGGCGCGCCTTGATGGCATACGAAGAGGCGCGGGGACACCAATGGCACGCAAGAAGGGTCGCGACATTTCCGGCTGGCTGATCGTCGACAAACCGGCGGGCATGACCTCGACCTCTGTGGTCAACAAGGTCCGCTGGGCGCTGGCGGCGAAAAAGGCGGGCCACGCCGGCACGCTCGACCCCGAGGCGACCGGCGTGCTGGCCGTGGCGCTCGGCGAGGCGACCAAGACCGTGCCCTATATCACCGACGCGATGAAGGCCTACCGCTTCATCGTGCGCCTGGGGCAGGCCACCAATACCGACGATGCCGAGGGCGAGATCCAGCGCGAGAGCGCCGAGCGCCCCTCGGACGACGAGATCAAGGAAGCGCTGCACCAGTTCGTCGGCGACATCCAGCAGGTGCCGCCGCAGTTCTCGGCGGTGAAGGTGGATGGCGAACGCGCCTACAAGCGGGCGCGGGACGGCGAGGAGATGGAGCTTTCGGCCCGTCCGCTCTTCGTGGAATCGCTGATCATGCTCGAGCGTGTCGATGCCGACCACGTCGAGCTGGAGATGGTCTGCGGCAAGGGCGGCTACGTGCGCTCGATCGCCCGCGATCTCGGCGAGGCGCTCGGCTGTTTCGGACACGTGCTGCGCCTGCGCCGGGTCTGGTCCGGGCCGTTCGAGGCCTCGGACGGGATCAGCGTCGAGCAGATCGACGCGCTGGCGAAGACCCCCGAGCTCGACGAGAAGCTGCTGCCGCTGCAAGTGGGTCTTGCCGATCTGCCCGAGCTGCGCTGCACGCCCGAGGGTGCGGCGCGGCTGCGCAATGGCAACCCCGGCATGGTGATTCCCGGCGAGGCCGAATACGGCGACGAGGCCTGGGCGTCCTTCGAGGGCAAGCCGGTGGCGGTGGGCATCTTCAAGGCCGGCGAGCTGCACCCGAGCCGGGTGTTCAACCTCGGCTGAGGCTCAGCCCAGCATTTTCAGCCAGCGCCGCAGCGCGCCCAGCGACTCGGGCTCGTCGAGGAACGGGACGTGGCCGCGGCCGGGGATCTCGGCGGCGATCATGTCCGGTCGGCGCCGCTGCATCTCGGCGAAGGTCTCGGCGGTGAGCAGCGTCGAGCCACCGCCCCGCAGGGCGCAGAGCGGCAGCCCCTTGAAGGCATCGAAGAGCGGCCAGAGGTCCGGCGCGGGCTGCGCGCCCGCCTCGAGCACCGCGTCGCGCAGGCGCGGATCGTACTGGATGCGCAGCCCTTCGGGCGTTTCGCGGTAGAACTTCGTCACCTCTTCCATCCAGCGCCCCGGCGGCACGTCCTTGAAGGCGGTCATGCCCATGGCCATCTTCTCGGCGGCCTCTGCATGGGTTTGCCAAGCCGGGTTCCGGCCGATGTAATCCTTGATGACCGCAAGCCCTTCGCCTCCGATCTCGGGGCCGATGTCGTTGAGCGCGACGCCGAGCAACCGCTCCTTCACCGTCGCCGCCAGCACCATGGCGATCAGCCCGCCGCGCGAGGTGCCGAGCACCGCCACCTGCTTCAGCCCGAGGTGGTCCATCAACTCGACCGCGTCGCGGCCCTCGATGGGAATGGTGTAGCTGGTGTGATCGGTCCAGTCGGACTGGCCGCGGCCCCGGTAATCCATGCGGATCAGCCGCACCTTCGCGGGGTCGAGATGGGGCGCAAGATAGTCGAAATCGCGCCCGTCGCGGGTGAGGCCGGCGAGGCAGAGCAGCGGGATGCCGTGGCCCTCGTCGGTGTAATGGATCGACAGGCCGTCGGAAGTGGTGAACTCGGGCATCAGAGAAGCTCCGGGATTGTGGTCAGGTCGTTCAGCACGTGCTGCGGTCGGCCGGGCAGGCGGTCGATGGGCTCACCGGCGCGGTTGACCCAGGCGGTGCGAAAGCCGTAAGCCGCCGCGCTGCCCGCGTCCCAGCCGTTGGAGGAAACGAAAAGCACCTCTCCCGGTTCCTTCCCGAAGCGCTGACCCACGAGGTCGTAGACCGCGCGGGCAGGCTTGAAGACGCCGACCTCCTCGACCGAGAGCACGGCGTCGAGGTAGCTTTCAATCCCGGCACTGGCGACCGCGCCCTCGAGCATGTCCGGACTGCCGTTGGAAAGGATGGCGCAGTTCAGTCCCTGCGCCTTCAGTGTCGCGAGGAGTTTGGGCACCTCGGGGTAGGCCGAGAGCTCCCAGTAGAGGCCGAGCAGGGTTTCGCGCAGCTCGGGGTCGGTCAGGCCATGGCGCTCCATCGCCCAGTCGAGCCCGTCCTGCGTCACCTGCCAGAAGCTGCAGTGATCGCCGGTCACCGCGCGCAGCCAGCTGTATTCCAGCTGCTTGCGCCGCCAGTCGGCGGAGAGGGCCGGCCAGACTTTGGCCAGCGCCTGCTGCCCGGGCGCTTCGGCGGCGCGGCGCGCGGCAGCAGAGACGTCGAAGAGCGTGCCGTAGGCGTCAAAGACGCAGGTGGCGATCTGGCCGGCTTGGGTCATGGGGCGAACTGTCCTCCTCGCGATCCGGCGCAGGGTGGCACGGGCCGGGGCGGGTCGAAAGAGTGAATTTGCCAAGGTTTGGAGGGGCAGGGCGCCGTGCCCGGGCCTCGCCCGGACATCCTCTTTGCAATCCCGGGCGTGGATGCTTAGGTTGGAGGGGAGAGCAAACGAGCACCCGCCGCGACAGGTGGCCTCGTCCCATCCACAGAACTTTCCCAAAAGATCGGAGACTCCCATGACGCAGGTCAAGACCGGCGACACCGTTCGTATTCATTACACTGGCACCCTGAACGACGGCACCACCTTTGATTCCAGCGCAGGCCGCGACCCGCTGGAATTCCAGGTCGGCTCGGGCCAGATCATCCCCGGCCTCGACAAGGCGATGCCGGGCATGGCGGTCGGCGAGAAGAAGACCGTGGAAGTGCCCGCCGAAGAGGCCTATGGCCCGGTCCACGCCGAGGCACGCCAGGCCGTGCCGCGTGCCGACATCCCCGAGGACATCCCGCTCGATCTGGGCACCCCGCTGCAGATGCAGACCCCCACCGGCCAGGTGGTGCAGGTGACCGTGGTCGAGGTGAATGACACCGAGGTCACGCTCGACGCCAATCACCCGCTGGCGGGCAAGGATCTGACCTTTGCCATCGAGCTGGTAGAGATCGCCTGATCGGCGCTGATCGCCCGGGGCTGCGGCTCTGGCGAACATGAGAGCGGCGCGGGGATGATCCGCGCCGCTTTTTCCTTTGCCATTCGGCGCGCGGGCTTACCCGAGCGTCAGGATGGTCTGGCCAGTGGTCTTGCGCGCCTCGAGCGCGCGGTGGGCCTCGGCGACATCTTCCAGCGCGAAACGCTGGCCAATGCGGATGTTCACCGCGCCCGAGGCGACCTTGTCGAAGAGCATCGCCGCCATTTCCTGGCAGGCTGCCGGGTCGGCGATATGGGCAAAGAGCGTCGGGCGGGTGACCTTCAGCGAGCCCTTCTGCGCCAGCAGACCGAGGTTGAATGCCTCTACCGGGCCCGAAGCATTGCCGAAGGAAATCATCATCCCCAGCGGCTTGAGGCAGTCGAGCGAGCCCATGAAGGTGGATTTGCCGATCGAATCCATCACCACGTCGACACCCTTGCCATCGGTCAGCTCGCGGGTGCGCTGGGTGAAATCCTCGGTGTTGTAGTTGATGCAGGCGTCGGCACCGTGGTCGAGCGCCAGCTGGCATTTCTCGTCCGAACCGGCGGTGCCGATCAGGCGGATGCCCTCGGATTTCGCCCATTGGCAGGCGATGAGGCCGACGCCCCCCGCCGCGGCGTGGAACAGGACCGTGTCGCCCTTCTTCAGCGGCGTCGTGCGGTGGAAGAGGAACTGGACGGTCATGCCCTTCAGCATCATCGCCGCGCCTTCCTCGAAGGAGATGTTCTCAGGCAGCTTGCAGACCTGCGCGGCGGGCATCACGCGCACCTCTGTGTATGCGCCGGCGGGCATCGCGGCATAGGCGGCGCGGTCGCCAGGGGCGAGATGGGTGACGCCTTCGCCGACGGCCTCGATCACGCCCGCGGCCTCCATGCCGAGCGCGTGGGGCAGCTCGAGCGGGTAGAGACCCGAGCGCTGGTAGCAGTCGATGAAGTTGAGACCGCAGGCCTTGTGGCGGATGCGGATCTCGCCCGGGCCGGGCTCACCAACCGGCAAGTCGACCAGCTTGAGTGCTTCGGGGCCTCCGGTTTGCTCGATGATGACGGTGCGGGCTGTCTCGGCCATGGTCCTGTGCTCCTATCTGACGTTTGGGCCAGACCCTGCGACAAGGCGCGGACAGGGGCAAGGGGGCATGGCCCAGGGGTGCGCGCGTCTCATCGACGTGATTCACCGAGAGCGTGTTTCGTGCTAGGCTGTAGAGATACGCGCGGCCGGCCCGTCTGGTCATCGGCGCGTGCCAGGACCAGACCCGCGATTGGCGCTGCGCAGGACGCCAAGGGAGGAGGCTCATGGCACAGACACCTCATACGATCGGAAACCCGCTAAGCTGGGCGGCGCAACGGCTCTCGGCGGCGGGCGCGCATGTCTCGGCCGCCACGCGCGAGCTCGGGACGGATCACGCCCATACGCCGCGCCGCGTGCGGACCATGGCAATGTCGGACATTTCGGAATCGCTGCGCGCCGGCTGGGAGGACTTCAAGGCCTGTCGCAGCGACGTGCTGTTCATCGTGCTCATCTACCCCGTGATGGGGCTGTTGCTGATGGGCATGGCCTTTCACCAGGCGCTCCTGCCGCTGATCTTTCCCATGGCGGCGGGCTTTGCGCTCCTCGGGCCGATGGCGGCGGTCGGGCTCTACGAGATGAGCCGCAGGCGCGAGATGGGGCTTGAGGCAAGCTGGCGCGATGCCTTCGCGGTGCTGAGCTCGCCCGCCTTCGGGGCGATGCTGGTGATGGGGCTCTATCTCATCGCGCTGTTCTGCGCCTGGATGCTGACGGCGCATTTCATCCACCAGGTGACCATGGGGCCGGCGCAGTACGAGAGCTTCGGCGCCTTTCTCGATCAGGTGTTCGGCACCCCGGGCGGCTGGTGGATGATCTTGCTCGGCTGCGGTGTGGGCTTCGTCTTCGCCCTGGCGGCGCTGGCGGTTTCGGTGATCTCTTTCCCGCTGCTGCTGCACCGGCACGTGGGCGCGCCGGTGGCAGTGATGACCTCGGTTCGGGTGCTGCGGAAAAACCCGAAGGTGGTGCTGAGCTGGGGCGCGCTGGTCGCGGTTCTGCTGGTGCTGGGATCGCTGCCCCTGCTGCTGGGGCTGATGCTGGTCCTGCCGCTGCTCGGCCACGCGAGCTGGCACTTCTACCGCCGCGCGGTGGCTTGAGGGATCGGCTCGGCAGGCGGGCTGCCGAGCCGGGATCGTCGGTCAGGCGACCCTGAGGACGATTTTGCCGATATGTGTCGAGCCTTCCATGCGGGCATGCGCCTCGGAAGCCTGATCCAGGGCGAAGTCCGAGTCCATCACCGGGCCCACGCGGCCCGCCTCGATCAGCGGCCAGACGTGTTCGCGCAGGGACGCGGCGATCCGCGCCTTGGCGAGATCGCTTTGCGGGCGCAGGGTCGACCCGGTGATCGTCAGGCGCCGGGCCATCACCTGCGCGAAGTTCAGCTCGGCCTTTGGCCCTTGCAGGAAGGCGATCTGCACCAGACGCCCGTCGTCGGCCAGCGCCTTGACGTTGCGCGGGATGTAGTCGCCGCCGACCATGTCGAGGATCAGGTTCGCCCCGCCGATGCCGCGCATCACCTCGACGAAGTCCTCGTCGCGGTAGTTGATCGCGCGCTCGGCGCCGAGTTTCTCGCAGGCGGCGCATTTGTCTGCCGAGCCGGCGGTGGCGAAGACCCGCGCGCCGAGCGCGCTGGCAAGCTGGATCGCCGTGGTGCCGATGCCCGAAGAGCCGCCATGCACAAGGAAGCGCTCGCCCGCCTGCAGCCCGCCGCGCTGGAAGACGTTGCTCCAGACGGTGAAGAAGGTCTCGGGCAGGCAGGCCGCTTCGCGCAGCCCCATTCCGGCGGGAACGGGCAGGCAATGCGCAGCAGGCGTGGCGACATACTCGGCATAGCCGCCGCCGGGCAGCAGGGCGCAGACCTCATCGCCGACGGCGGGCCAGCTGACACCGGGGCCGGTGGCCACCACTTCACCCGAGCATTCGAGCCCGGGTAGGTCCGAGGCGCCGGGAGGCGGCGCGTAGCTGCCGGCGCGCTGCAGAGCATCGGGGCGGTTCACCCCGGCATGGGCGACGCGGATCACCACCTGCCCATGTCCAGGCTCGGGAACGGGGCGCTCGGTGAGGCGCAACACCTCGGGGCCGCCGGGCTGCGAGATCTCGACGGCGCGCATGGTCTTGGTCATTTGTCGTCCTGTCTTGCTGTCGTGCGGGAAGGGCAGGGGGCTCAGCGCGGCGCGGTCCAGCCGCCCGGCAGCCCGTGGCGCGGACTCTTCGGAGCGCGCAGCCTGCCGAGCATTTTTTCCGGTCCGGCCACCAGCATCTTTCCCAGCACCGGAGTGCCGCGCACCTTGGCCTTGGTCTTCTCGAAGCGCATCACGTCTTCGATTCGGCGATCGAGGAACTCCCATGTGGCGTGGTTTTCGAGCGAATCGTCGCCCAGCCAGTAGAGCACGGTCGAGGAGTAGACGGCGCTCAGCGTGGCGCGCTTGGTGTACCAGTTGAAATCGCGCGAGCTGTCGCCCAGTTCGGTCCAGATGCGGTCGGCGGTGCCCCAGATCAGCTTGGCACCATCGGCGGCGTACATCGGCAGCGCGAAAAGCGCGGTGCCGCGGCGCACCGCCTCGCGGTCGTCGACCGCCTCGATCCTACTGCGGACGGCCAGCGCGACGCGGTCGCGAAAGCGCATCTCGGACTGGTCGATTTCCTTGAGGCGCGCGGACATAGCCTCGTCGCCGCGGCGGTGGAAGGCGATCGCCATGTCCACCGCACCGCGCGGATAGAGCCCGCGCGCCACCACCGGGTCGATCCCGGCATCGCTCGCCGCCGCGCGGAAGGTCGTCTCGGACCAGCCGTCGAAGGCGACATGGTTCAGCGCCGCATCTAGCAGGCGCCCGGTAATTTCTTCACTCATGGGGCCTCTCCTTCGACTCAATGGGTAGGAGTCTAGACAAGATTGGCAACCCTTGCTATAGACCGGCTTCCTGCAATTTCCTTGCAACTCAAAACTAGAAAGGTGGTGAAAACCACATGCAGGTTAGTGTTCGCGACAACAACGTCGATCAGGCGCTCCGCGCCCTGAAGAAGAAGCTGCAGCGCGAAGGCGTGTTCCGTGAAATGAAGCTTCGGCAGCATTTCGAGAAACCGTCCGAGAAGAAGGCTCGCGAGAAAGCCGAGGCCGTCCGCCGCGCCCGCAAGCTGGCGCGCAAGAAGGCTCAGCGCGAAGGTCTCCTCTGAGTTTACGCTCGTGAGATCTATCTCGTGAGGTCAGGCAGCTGACCTTCCGACACGAAGAAGTTGACGACCCCCGGGGCTCTGCCTTTCGGGGGTTTGTCGTTTCTTGGGGGGGCGGGGAGCCGCTGAGAGGCTTACGCGCGGTGCAATAGAAAAACCCCGGGTGCGAAGCCCGGGGTTTTCTTTTGTCGGCGCCATGAGGCGCCTGTCAGCTCGGCCCGATCATGAAGCAGGTGACCTGCCGAGCCTGCAGCCGGCGGCAGGCGAGATCGGCGGTCTCGCGGGTCAGGCCCATGAAGTTCGCATCGAAGCCGCCCGAGCGGTCGACGACCTTGCGCAGCGAGCCGTCCAGCGTGGCGGTCTCCATCAGCGCGGTCTGCAGCAGCACCTTCTCGGCGGCGTAGCGGCTGGGGTAGCGGCCGACGTTGATGCCCCAGTGACGCCCGCCCGAGGTCGACACCCGGGTGACCACTTCCTGTGCCTCCGGCTCGGCGGAGGCGACGGCGACGGCCGCGGGTTCGGGCGCGGCAACAACCGGGGCCGAAGTCTGGGCGGGGGCGCTGACCAGAGCCATCGCCTGCGGTCGGCGCACCGGCTTGATCGAGGAATCGGGTGCAATTCCGGTGTCGCCCTCGGCAACCACCATCGCTTCGGCGACCGTTGCAATGTCGATCGGCTCGGGGGCCTCGGAGACGGCGGGGGCGACGGCGGCCACCTGCACCGATTCCAGCACGCTGTTGATGTCATCCTCGACGCCGGCGACCAGAGGTGCCACGTCGGAGCTGGTCACACCGGGGCGGATCTGCGGGCGCAGGCTCTTGGTGACGGCGGCGGCGGCGACGCGGATCGACTTGCCGCGCAGGCCTGAATCATTCGACTCGGCGCTGGCCACGAGCATCTCGGCCCCGCCGCCGACGCGGCCCATGTAGGGCGGCTTGGCCGGACGGCGCAGCGCGACATTGGTCGCGGCACGCTTGAAGCCGAGATCCAGCAGCTCGGCGCTCTTGGCGTTGCGCGCGGCGGTGGAGGTGCCGCCGAAGACCACCGAGATGATCCGCTCGCGGCCGCGCTCGGCGGAGGCGACGAGGTTGAAGCCCGCGGCGCGGGTATAACCGGTCTTGATCCCGTCAGCGCCCTTGTAGGCGGCGAGAAAGCGGCGGTTGGTATTGGCCACTTCGCGCATGCCGGCGTCGGTCGTACGGCGCGAGAAAAGGTTATAATAGCCGGGATAATCGTAGAGAATGTGCCGGCCCAGGATGCCCATGTCGTGGGCGGTCGACAGGTGGCCCTCGGAGGTGAGGCCGTTGGCGTTCTTGAAGGTGGTGCGGGTCATCCCCAGCGCCTTTGCCGTGCGGTTCATGCGGCGGGCAAAGGCGGCTTCGGAGCCTTCGATGGCCTCGCCGATGGCAGTGGCGGCGTCATTTGCGGATTTGACGGCGGCGGCGCGCACGAGATAGCGCAGCGCGATCTTCTGGCCCGAGCGCAGGCCCAGCTTCGAGGGCGGCTCTGCGGCGGCGTTCTTCGAGATGGTCACCATCGTGTCCATCGTGATCTCGCCATGCTCGACCGCCTCGAAGGCGATGTAGAGCGTCATCATCTTGGTCAGCGATGCCGGGTGGAGTCGGGTCTCGGCGTTCTCGGAAAACAGGATCTCGCCCGACCGGGCGTCCATCACGAGGGCAGCGTAGGGGGCAGCCCAAGCGCCCACTGGCCCCACGAGGGCAAGCCAAATGAATGTGAGAATATACAGGCCTGCTCGGCCCGGTCGCTGCCTGCGCCGTCCCGTCACGGTTCTCGCCTTCTCTGCCTCTCGCCTCCGGTTTTCCGGTGGCCAACTGTTCTAGTTTGCGAAAACGCTACCACGCGATCCAAAAAAAATAAAGTCTGCAATGCCTTGATTTTCTGTTGTTTTCTGGATCGTGATTTCCCTCATTTTGTGGGAATTCGCGCGATTCACCACTATATGAGCGATTGCGGCGCGAATGCGGCGGGGGCTTCCACGTCGGCCGCGACCTGGGGTCAGTCGAGCGAGTCCACAAGCTGGGCGAGTGCGCCGAGGTCGGGAATCTCGCGGAACCTCGGGTGGTCGAGCTTTTCGTCGTGTTCGAGGCTCCAGGCCAGATCCTGCGGCACGAAGACCCCCCAGCCGCCGGCTCGGATCGCCGGGTTGACGTCGGACTTCAGCGAATTGCCGACCATCATCGACGCCTCGGCCCCGCCGGGGCTGGCGCCGAAGATGCGGGCGTAGGTCTGTGGCTGCTTGTCCGAGACGATCTCGACCGCGTCGAAGAGCTCGCCCAGACCCGAAGCCGCCAGCTTACGCTCCTGATGCAGCAGGTCGCCCTTGGTGATCAGCACGAGGTGGTGTTCGGCCGCCAGGGCTTCGACCGCGTCCTTGGCGTGCGGCAGCAGCTCGACGGGGTGGGCGAGCATGTCCCGCCCGGCCTCGAGGATCTTGCCGATGGTCGTGCCGGGCACGCGGCCATCGGTGACCTCGATGGCCGTCTCGATCATCGACAGCACGAACCCCTTCACGCCAAACCCGTAGTGGCCGATATTGCGTTTCTCTGCGGCGAGCAGGCGGGCATCGAGATGCGCGCGCTCGGAGTGATCGGCGAGCAATTCGGCGAATCGCTCCTGCGTCAGGGTGAAGAACCGCTCGTTGTGCCAAAGCGTATCGTCCGCATCGAAGCCGATTGTTTGCAGTTTCCGGGCCATATTGTCGCCTCTTCCCGCCGCGGGTCTTTCCTCTGCGGCTCCTTGGAATTATATAGACCCTTCAAAGCCGGAACCGCAAAGCACACGCAAAGCAAAAGCGTCCCCGAGATGATCCAGTCCGTCACGGCACAGAAACTCCGTATGTCCGACCCGAACGACCCCCGCGATGGCGAGGGCGATGCCGGTGTCGTGCTGCAGACCAAGCCCAAGACGAAACGCCCGCCGCTCTACAAGGTGCTGCTGCTGAACGACGACTACACGCCGATGGAATTCGTCGTGCATGTGCTCGAGCGTTTCTTCGGCATGACCCATGCGCAGGCTTTCGAAGTGATGCTCACCGTCCACAAGAAGGGGGTCGCGGTGGTTGGCGTATTCAGCCACGAGATCGCCGAGACCAAGGTGGGCCAGGTCATGGATTTTGCCCGGCGTCACCAGCATCCGCTGCAATGCACCATGGAAAAGGAGTGATCCGCCCTCCGCGGCGGTTCTGCCATGTCTGATACCCGATTGAGTTTCGCGCTCGAGGGAGGTCTCGACCTGCCCTCCGAGGGGCGCATCCTGCTGCTCGGCGCGCCGGGCGATTTGAACCTTGGCGACATCGACGCCGGCGATCTGCCGCGCGAGCGCTGCACCGTGGTTCAACGCCTGGCGCCCGACCACGCGGCCTGGGAGCGCCGCGGCTGGACTGTCGCGCTGGCCCCCGAAGGGGACTTCGCCGCTGCCATCGTCTTCCTGCCGCGCGCCCGCGACCGGGCCGAGGCCTGGATCGCCGAGGCCAACAAAGCCGCCAAGGGCGGTCTGGTCATCGTCGATGGCCAGAAGACCGACGGCATCGACGCCTGCCTCAAGGCGCTGCGCAAGCGCACCGACATCCTGGGGCAGGTCTCCAAGGCGCATGGCAAGACCATCTGGTTCGCCGCCACCGATGCCTTTGCCGAGTGGGCCAAGGGCCCGGCACAGCTGCCCGGCGGGCAGTGGACCGCGCCGGGGGTGTTCTCGGCCGATGGGCCGGACCCGGCCAGCGAGGCGCTGCTCGCGGCGCTGCCCGAGAAGCTCGGTGCCCATGTCGCCGATCTCGGCGCGGGCTGGGGCGGGCTCGCCAATGGCATCCTGCGCCGCGAGAAGATCGCCGCGCTGCACATGGTCGAGGCCGATCACGATGCGCTTGACTGCGCGCGCCGCAATGTCACCGACCCGCGGGCGCAGTTCCACTGGGCCAACGCGCTCGACTGGCGCCCGCCGGCGCTGCTCGACGCGGTGATCATGAACCCGCCCTTCCACACCGGGCGCAAGGCCGAACCCTCGCTCGGGCAGGCCTTCATCGACGCGGCCGCGCGGGTGTTGAAACCCTCGGGCCAGCTCTGGCTCGTTGCCAACCGGCACCTGCCCTACGAGACGCGGCTCGCCGAGCGCTTCCGCAACACCGAGGAAATCGCCGGAGATTCCCGGTTCAAGATCCTTCACGCCTCTCGCCCGGGGCGCTGATCGCGGCTAGCTTGGCGCAAACATTCAAGGGATTCCCATGAGTTTTTCCATCGAAGGCAAGACCGCCATCGTCACCGGCGCCGCCAATGGCGTGGGCCTCGCGATCGCGCGGCACTTTGCGGCACGTGGCGCCAACGTCATGTTCGCCGACATGGACGAGAACCGGCTGGCCAAGGAATGCGGGCAGGTCGATGAAGAGAGCACCATGCGCTATTTCGCCGGCGACCTGCGCGAGAAGCTGACGCTGGCCAACCTGCTCTCGGCCACGCTGGACGCCTATGACCGGGTCGATATCCTGGTGAACGGCGCGCGGCAAATCCTGCCGACCAACGTTCACGACTGCGAGGACGCCTCGCTCGAAACCATGATTGGCCAGAACTTGATGCCCGCGATGCGGCTGAGCCAGATCGTCGCCAAGCGCATGATCAAGCAGGCCGAGGGGCAGGACATCCGCTCCGCCGGCTCGATCATCAACATCTCGTCGATCGCCGCCGCGCGCACCAACCCGCACTTGCTGGGCTACTCGGTCTCGGTGGCGGCGCTCGACCAGCTGACCCGTTCCATGGCGGTGTCGCTGGCGGACCAGAAGATCCGGGTGAACTCGGTGGCCTTCGGCTCGCTGATGTCCTCGAGCCTCAAGAACATCCTCAAGGAGCACCCGGGCTACCGCGAGGAAATCGAGAAGCACACGCCCGCCGGGCGCATCGCCGGGCCGGACGAGGTCTGCGAGGCGGTGCAATTCCTTGCCTCCGAGGCTTCGGGCTTCATGACCGGCCAGATCATGACCGTGGACGGTGGCCGCACGCTGATCGACCCGGTCGGCACGCCGATGCACTGACCCGGGCCAGGGAGACACTGATGAGCGACGTATTCGACGAGCGCAAGGCGCGCGCCTCGACCTGGTTCCGTGCGCTGCGAGACGAGATCGTGGCCGCCTTCGAGGGGCTGGAGGACAGCCATTCCGAAGGACCGCTGTCCGAGCATACGGCGGGCCGATTCACCGTGACGCCGACCACCCGCACCGCCGACGACGGCAGCGACGCAGGGGGCGGGCTGATGAGCGTGATGCGCGGCGGCCGGGTGTTCGAGAAGGTCGGGGTGAACGTCTCGACCGTTTACGGCACGCTCGGCACGGCGGCGCAGAAGTCCATGGCGGCGCGCGGAGTGCCGGGGATCGAGGGCGATCCGCGCTTCTGGGCGTCGGGGATCAGCCTCGTGGCTCACATGCAGAACCCGCACGCACCGGCGGTGCACATGAACACCCGGATGTTCTGGACGCCGGGCGCCTGGTGGTTCGGCGGCGGCTCGGACCTCAACCCCTGCCTCGAGTACGCTGAGGACACGGCGCATTTCCACGCCACTCAGAAGGCATACCTCGATCCGCATGGCGAGACGCTCTATCCCGAACTCAAGGCTTGGGCAGACGAGTACTTCTACATCCCGCACCGCAAGCGCGCGCGCGGCGTCGGCGGCATCTTCATGGATGACCGAAACACGGGTGACTGGGAGGCGGATTTCGCGCTGACGCAGGACATCGGCCGGGCCTTCCTGCCGGCCTACCTGCCGCTGGTCGAAAAACGCCGGACCATGGACTTCGGCGAGGCTGAGAAAGACGCGCAACTGGTCCATCGCGGGCTCTATGCCGAGTACAACCTCGTCTACGACCGTGGCACGAAGTTCGGTCTTGCCACAGGGCATGATCCCGACGCGGTGCTGATGAGCCTGCCGCCGCTGGCGAAATGGGTCTGATCCCCGCCTGACATTCCGATACGCCCCGCCCGTTCCGGCGGGGCGTGGCTTTTCCGGCGGCAGCGGCGTGCACGAGGTGCATGTGCACTGGCGTGACCGGGCCAAACGCTGTATCGGGCAGGCCAACCCCTATAGGAGAGCACGAGATGGCCAAGACCTGGACCGCCTTCACCAAGCTGAGCGACAAGACCGCTGCCGAGGCCCTGGGCGAGGCGATCGAGGAGATCGATCCCGAGCCCATCGGCGTGGGCGTCTTCGAGATCGAGGACGGTTCGGGCACCTGGGAAATCGGGGGCTATTTCCTGGGCAAGCCGAACGAGGTGGAGCTGGCACTGCTTGCCGCCGCCTTCGACGCCGTGCCCTTCGTGATCTCGGAAGTGCCGGACCAGGACTGGGTCGACAAGGTGCGCCGCGAGCTGACCCCGGTCGAGGCCGGGCGTTTCTTCGTCTACGGCTCGCATGACGCCGACAAGATCCCCGAGGGCGCCGAGCCGCTGCTGATCGAGGCCGCGATGGCCTTTGGCACCGGCCACCACGGCACCACGCTGGGCTGTCTGCGGGCGCTCGATCGTCTGGCGAACGAGGGCATGGTCGGCCAGAACGTGGCGGATATCGGCTGCGGCACCGCGGTGCTCGGCATGGCCGCCGCGCGCATCTGGCCCAACCCGGTGATCGTGTCGGACATCGATGAAGTCGCCGTGGAAGTGGCCGAGGCGAATGTCCGGGCCAACAACCTGACCGACAAGGTGATCTGCGTCGAGGCGGCCGGGTTCGGCCACCCGGACCTTGCGGCCCGCGCGCCCTTCGATCTTGTTTTCGCCAATATCCTCAAGCAGCCGCTGATCGATTTGGCCCCTGATATGGCAGCACATCTCGCCCCGGGCGGCTATGCGATCCTGTCGGGCATCCTGATCCGCCAGGCCGATGAGGTCGTCGAGGCATATGCCGCGCAGGGCGTCGAGCTGGTGCGCCGGGACGAGATCGGCGAATGGGTCACGCTCACGCTGCGCAAGCCTTCGTGAACCAAACGCGGCATAATTGCCGCGTTATTGCCTAAATTTTGCCGTGCTTCCCGAGCAAATGCGTCCTGTATTTGTATGGTATCGAGGGGTTTCGCGGTATGGAAAGCGCTCTGAGAAGTTTCGAGCGTCGCCAGCGTGCTGTGACGCAAAAGCACCGCAAGCTGGCCCGGGGCTATGTCACCAGGCTCAACCGCAACGGCGTGATCGAGCACAAGCCGCTCCGCAAGGTCAAGCTGCCGCGGCTCGGCGGGCTGCTGATCGCGCTGATGTGCTTTCTGGTGTTCAAGGGCGCCATGCTCGCCAGCCTTGGCGTCGCGCATTACGGCGAACATGTCGCGCTGCTGCGCGACGGCAGCCTTGCCGACAAGCTGGGCGCCTGGGTGCTGGGCGTCGATCCGGTGACGCTGTGGATCGGTATGCTTCTTCAGGGGATCCTGGTCTGAGGGCGAAGGGGCCACGGCCCCGCCAGCTGCCCTCGACCGGGCAGATCTCTTTCGGACGGACATAAGAAAGGCCGCTGTCCCGAACAGGACAGCGGCCTTTATGCATGATCTCGGAAGAGATCAGCGGCGACGAGCGATCGCGGGGATGTCGGCGCGGGTGAGGCCGATATCGTCGAGTTCCCGGTCGGTCAGAGCCATCAGGCTCTTGCGGGTCAGACGGGCGTCATTCCACTCGGCAACCATGCCGAAGAGGGTAGCAAAGAGGCCGGCCGAACGGGGGGTCTCATCAGCGGCGACGGGCGCGAAGCCGGTGACGAAGACGTTGCCGATGCGACCTGCCAGACCAGCGGCGCCCGAAGCGTCGCGCGAGTAGTCATAAGCAGCCATGGGTCAGTGTCCTTGTCTCGAAGTTTTTAAAGTGCCTGAATTCTGAGCGGGAGATAGAGGCGCCGCGCATTTCTAACAACTGGTCAAAAATGCATGGGGGCTCTGCGGTTTTCACATAGCACTCAAATTGAGCAACAGCTTTGTAAAATAACCCAAAAACCAGGCGGTCCATGTCGCGCTTTGACTGTCAGATGTCGCGTTTGCTCTCCGGAGTCGCCGCTGCCGTGCTCGCACGGTCGCAGGCGGAGAAAAGCAGGGGGCCGAGGGCTTGGCGGATGTTCGCGTTTCGTGCTAGTTCGGACGCAGAAAAACAAGAACGGGCAGGCAAAAATGCGGGTGATCGGAATCGATCCCGGCCTCCGACACCTCGGTTGGGGGGTGATCGAGGCGGAGGGCAGCCGCTTGCGGCACGTTGCAAACGGCACGTGCGATTCGGGACAGGGGACGCTCGCCGCGCGGTTGCTCACCCTGCATGAACAGCTGACCGACGTTCTGCACCGCTGGCAGCCCGAGATCGCCGCGGTGGAACAGACCTTCGTCAACCGCGACGGGGCGGGCACGCTGAAGCTTGGTCAGGCCCGCGGCATCGCCATGCTGGTGCCGGCGCAATTCGGGCTCGAGATCGGCGAATATGCCCCCAACAAGGTCAAGAAGACGGTGGTCGGCGTCGGCCATGCGGAAAAGGCGCAGGTGGATCACATGGTGCGGATGCAACTGCCGGGCGTCGTCATAGACAGCCCCGACGCGGCGGATGCGCTGGCCATTGCGATATGTCATGCGCATCATCAGGGCGTGCAGAGAATGAAGGTGAAGGCATGATCGGACGGATCGCCGGACGGGTGGATTACAAGGGTGACGATCACGCGCTGATCGATGTGCGGGGCGTGGGCTACGTGGTCTATTGCTCCGAGCGGGTGCTCATGACGCTGGCCCCGGGCGAGGCGGCGGCGCTCTACACTGACCTTCTGGTGCGCGAGGATTTGCTGCAGCTCTACGGCTTTCCCTCGCTGGTGGAAAAGGAATGGTTCCGCCTGCTGATGTCGGTGCAGGGCGTGGGGGCCAAGGCCTCGCTTGCCATTCTGGGCACGCTGGGCCCGGACGGGGTGAGCCGCGCCATCGCGCTTGGCGACTGGAACGCGATCAAGGCCGCCAAGGGCATCGGCCCGAAGACCGCGCAGCGCGTGGTCAATGAGCTGAAGGACAAGGCGCCGATGGTCATGGCCATGGGCGCGGGGCAGGTGACCTCGGCCGAGGATGTGGTGATCGAGGATACGCCGGCAGCGACACCCGCGCCGGCGGCGCGCAAGACGCCTGCGGCCAAGCACAACGCCTCGGCGCAATCCGAGGCGCTCTCGGCGCTCGGCAACCTCGGCTACGGTCCGGGAGAGGCGGCCTCGGCGGTGGCGCAGGCGGCGGGTGAGGATCCAGAGGCCGAGACCCCGGCGCTGATCCGCGCCGCGCTGAAGCTGCTAGCGCCGAAGGGATAAATCATGGTCGGTTCCGATCCCACCCTGCGTCCCGAGCCGCTGCCCGAGGACGAGGGCCGCGCGCTGCGCCCGCAGATGCTCGGCGATTTCATCGGCCAGGCCGAGGCGCGCGCCAACCTGCGGGTGTTCATCCAGTCGGCCCGGTCGCGCGGCGAGGCGATGGACCACACGCTGTTCCACGGCCCGCCCGGCCTCGGCAAGACGACGCTGGCGCAGATCATGGCGCGCGAGCTGGGGGTCGGCTTTCGGATGACCTCAGGCCCGGTGCTGGCCAAGGCCGGGGATCTGGCGGCGATCCTGACCAACCTCGAGGCACGCGACGTGCTCTTCATCGACGAGATCCACCGGCTCAACCCGGCGGTCGAGGAGGTGCTCTACCCGGCGATGGAGGACTACGAGCTCGATCTGGTGATCGGCGAAGGGCCGGCTGCGCGCACCGTCCGCATCGAGCTGCAGCCCTTCACGCTGGTCGGCGCGACCACGCGGCTTGGCCTGCTGACAACGCCGCTGCGCGACCGCTTCGGCATTCCGACCCGGCTGCAGTTCTACACCGAGGACGAATTGCACGAAATTGTCAGCCGCAACGCCGTGAAGCTGGGGGTGCGGGCCGAGCCCGAGGGCGCGCGCGAGATCGCCCGCCGGGCGCGCGGCACGCCCCGCATTGCCGGGCGACTGCTGCGCCGGGTGGTGGATTTTGCCGTTGTCGAAGGCGGCGGCGTCGTCACCCGTGAGCTGGCCGATGGCGCGCTGACAAGGCTCGGGGTCGACCAGCTCGGGCTCGACGGGGCGGACCGGCGCTACCTGACCCTGATGGCCGAGAATTACTCCGGCGGGCCGGTGGGCATCGAGACGCTCTCGGCTGCGCTCTCGGAAAGCCGCGACGCGCTTGAGGAGGTGATCGAGCCCTACCTGCTGCAGCAGGGGCTGATCCAGCGCACCCCGCGCGGGCGGATGCTGGCGCAGCGGGCCTGGGATCACCTCGGCCTGCCGATGCCGCGCCCGCAGGGCCCGGGGCAGGGCACGCTCTTCGACGGCTGACGCGCCGCCGGGCTTGCGCGGGCGCGCCCGGCATGGCAGGTGGAGTGCCGCGTGGCGCGCGCCGCGCTTTGCGTATTTGCCGAAGAGAAGAAGGGGCGAGCCATGGACGCGGCCGAAGTCGAAGCGCTGTTTACCCGCGAGGACGGGTCCTATCTCTGTGCCCGCTGGGGGCGGCCCCTGGTGCCGGTGGTCTTCGGGGTGGAGGATGCGACGCTCTCGGTGGTCAAGGGGGCCTTCGAGGGGGTCTGCGCCATGGCGGGCCACAAGATGGCCGAGCATGACCCCGAGCTCGGCGCCAACGTCATGGTGTTTTTCTTCCGCGAGTGGGCCGAACTTCTGGAGTTGCCGGACCTCGGGCGGATGATCGACGGGCTGCCGGAGATGGTGGCGCGGCTGCAGGCCGGGGGCGCGAACCAGTACCGGGTGTTCCGCTTCGACAAGGACGGCGCGATCAAGGCGGCCTTCGTGTTCCTGCGCATGGACGAGAGCCTGTCGCAGATGCCTGCCGAGGACCTTGCGCTGGCGCAGGTGGCGCAGGTGATGCTCACATGGGGCAACGGGGCCTTTGCGTCGCGCTCGCCGCTGGGGCGATTGGAGGACGGGCGGGTGGTGCTGCGCCCGGAGATCGGCGCGCTGATCCGCGCGGCTTATGACCAAGTGATGCCGCCCGCTGGCCTGGACCCGAGCCACGCGCTGCGGCTAGCGGCGCGCATGGGGCTGAGCGGAGCCTCTGGCGTCTAGCCTGACACCCGCCGCGCGATCTCGCGCAGGTGGCGCAGGTCGGTGCCGCAACAGCCGCCCAGCACACGCAGCCGAGGGTGGCTGCGCTGCAGGTCGGCCAACTGGGTGCTCAGCTCTTCGGGGTCGCCGTCGTCGAGCGTGTCGCAGGCGTCGAGTTCGGCGTGGCTCTGGCGCGAGGCATTGGCGACGATACCCGCCAGATGCGACTCCCATTCGCCGCCGTCGAAGGCTTCGGCGATGTGGTCGGGATGGGCGCAATTCACCATGATCGCGGCAGGTTCGGCGGCGCCGGCGAGGCGCTGCACCGCCTCCGACAGCAGCGTGCCGTCGGCAAGCCGGCCATCGGTTTCAACGGTGAAGGCGATAAGCGCGGGGATGCCCGCCTCCTCGGCCGCTCTGGCAATGCCGATCGCCTCCCCAGCGGCGCCGAGAGTATAGGCGCTGACCATGTCGGCCCCGGCCTCGGCGGCGGCGCGGATCTGCGGGCCGTGGTAGGCGGCGGACGCCTCGGCGGCGGCCATGCCGGGCTGGTAGCCATCGCCCTGCGGGCCGATCTGCACGCTAATCCGGGTCGAGACGTCGAGGTGCCGCGCCGCCATCTCGCGCAGCAGCGCAACGGCCTCCTGCGTCACCCGGGCAAGGTCGTCGGCGGCGTAGCCGACGGGCGCGGCGCGGTCGGGGTTGGCCATCCAGGTCGGCATGTCGAGGATGATGCCAGCGCCGGTCTCGCGGCCGATGGAGATCAGCGCTTCGGCATAGCCGCGCAGCCGGGCGCGGCCCTCGGTGTCGTCGATCATCGGAAAGGCGGCGAAGTGCGGAAGATCGACGCCGTGGTTGAAGATCAGGTCGGTCTCCATCCCGGTCCAGGCGATCCATGTGCGGTCGGGGGTGAGTGCCATCGCGCAGGTCCTCCCTAAAGCCCGGGGCGATGGCACGAGTATAGCATGAAACGCGCGCGCCGCCTCGTCCCGAGTGCGCTGCGGCGGACGTGCAAAGGGCCGCCCCTGCGGACGGCCCTTCGGCTCGGTCTCGGCTCCGGGGCAGGGCCGGGGTCAGGCCCTGGCGCCGACCATGCCGACGATCTCGTAGGTCCGTTGCAGGATCGGATCGGCGATGGCGCGGGCGCGCTCGCTGCCGGCGGCGAGGATCGCATCGATCTGCGCCGGGTCCTGCATCAGCCGGGCCATCTCGGTGGAGATCGGCGCCAGCTTGTCGACCGCGAGATCGACCAGCATCGGCTTGAACTCCGAGAACTGCTTGCCGCCGGCCATGGCCAGCACCTCGTCGACGCTTTGCCCGGCGAGGGCGGCGTAGATGTTGACGAGGTTGCGCGCCTCGGGGCGGCCCTCGAGGCCCTTGGCCTCCGACGGCAGCCCGTCCGGGTCCGTCTTGGCCTTGCGGATCTTTTTGGCGATGGCGTCGGCGTCATCGGTCATGTTGATGCGCGAGGCGTCGGAGGGGTCGGACTTCGACATCTTTTTCGAGCCGTCGCGCAGGCTCATGACGCGGGTGGCCGCGCCCTCGATCACCGGCTCGGTCATCGGGAAGAAGTCTGTGCCGTAGTCGTGGTTGAACTTTGCCGCGATGTCGCGGGTCAGTTCGACGTGCTGCTTCTGGTCCTCGCCCACCGGCACGTGGGTTGCGTGGTAGAGCAGGATGTCGGCGGCCATCAGAGCGGGATAGGCGTAAAGGCCGAGCGAGGCCTTCTCGGCGTTCTTGCCGGCCTTGTCCTTGAACTGGGTCATCCGGTTCATCCAGCCAAGCCGGGCGACGCAGTTGAAGATCCAGCCGAGCTGGGCGTGGCCGGCGACCTGGCTCTGGTTGAAGAGGATCGACTTTTCCGGATCGAGGCCGGAGGCAAGGTAGCCGGCGGTCAGCTCGCGGGTCTGTCGGCGCAGCGCCTCGGGGTCCTGCCAGACGGTGATCGCATGCATGTCGACGACGCAGTAGATCGTTTCGACCCCGCTGTCCTGCATGTCGACGAAACGCTTGATCGCGCCAAGGTAGTTGCCCAGCGTCAGCCCGCCCGAGGGCTGGATGCCGGAAAACACGCGCGGCGTGAAAGCGGAATTGTTGTCGCCCGCCTCGGACATGGGCTTCCTCCGTCTGGATATTCGGTCCCGGCTGGCTTACCCATGGCCCGACATGCCGTCAAGAAAGAGGCCACCATGGCGCACAACCACAATGTCTCGCCGTTCAATTCGATGCCGCCCGCGATCGTGGCGCTCGCCGTGGTCATCGTCGGCGTCGAGGCGGCCTTCTCGCTGGGCGCACGCGGGCTTCTCGGGGGGCCGGGGGCGGTGGGCTGGCGGCTCGATGCGTTGCAGCGTTTCGCCTTCTCGAACGAGATCTGGCACTGGATGCTGTCGACCGGGCAGTTCCCGGCCCAGCACCTGCTGCGCTTCTTCAGCTACCCCTTCGTGCATGCCAGCTTCAGCCATGCGCTTTTTGCCGCGGTGATGCTGCTGGCGCTCGGCAAGATGGTCGGCGAGGCGCTGGGAACGCCGCGCACGCTGGCGATCCTCGCGGTCTCGTGCCTCGGCGGGGCGCTGGCCTATGGCTTCGTGAGCACGCCGATCCCGCTGATCGGGGCGTTCCCGCCGGTCTACGGCTTGATCGGAGGCTTCACCTACCTGCTCTGGCTGCGGCTCGGGCAGATGGGGGCGCAGCAGGCGCGGGCTTTCTCGTTGATCGGAATCCTTCTGGGGATCCAGCTGCTCTTCGGCCTGCTTTTTGGCGGCACGCTCGACTGGGTTGCGGACCTCGGCGGCTTCGCCTCGGGCTTCCTTCTGACCATGGTGCTGGTGCCCGGCGGCTGGGCACGTCTGCGTGAGCGGCTGCGCCAGCGGCGCTGACCCCGGCCTGATCAGAACATGTCGGCGGGCAGAATCGGCAGGGCACGCGAGAACTTGCGCCCGGCAGCCTGCGGATAGGGCAGGATGAACCCCTCGCGTTCCTCGGCCGGCTGCGCCGCGTTGCTGAGGGCCGCCTGACGCCAGGTGCGGGCGCTGACCGGGTCGTGGCCATCCAGGTGATCCCGCAGCCAGGTTTTTGCCAGCCGTCGCTGCAGGTCATGCACCGCGTCCGGCTTGCGGAAGAGCACCGAGGCCTCGGTGTCCCAGTGCAGGCTGCGCCCGTTGAGGTTTGCCGAGCCGACGAGCCCGACACGGTCATCGATGAGCATCACCTTCGAATGCACGTAGATCGGTCCCGAGCCGAGCAGGTCGGGAATCTCGTCAGGCGAATCCTCCTGCTGGCCCGGAGAGACGATGGCGGCACGGTCGCCGAAGGCGCGCTGGACTATGGTGACCGCCTCGGTCTGCAGCGCGTGGCCGTGCCGCGTGTCCCAGCCGTCGTTGCCCTCGTAGAGCACCCGGTCGGGGAAGGATGGCATGAGCAGCACCAGTTGCAACCCCGGGTTGCGCTCCGCCGCCTTGGCGAGCGCCTCGGCGACCGGGCGGTGGCGGAGGAACTGGGTCTCGATGTAGATGTGCCGCTGCGCCTCACCGATCAAGGCAAGCACCGCTTTCTCGTGCTCGATGATCGAGGGACGGGGGGAGAGCCGCGTGGCGCCCGGGCAGGGGGCGGAGAAGGTGCGCACGAGGCGCAGGTCCTCTGGCGCTTTCGCACGCTTGCTGGTGGGGCGGCGCTCGGCCTGCCCTGTCACGCCCGAGGTGCCGCAATCCAGTGCGGCGTTCCAGCAGTCGTCGAAATGACCACGGAGGGCGGTGGCGAAACCGGCGTCGTCCACTTGCATCGACACGTCGTGCCAAGTCTCGTCGGCGGGACGGTCGTGCTCGGGCGTGTCGAAACGGCGCTCGTTGATGTCGAGCCCTCCGATCACGCAGGCCTTGCTGTCTGCCACGGCGAACTTCTGGTGGATGGTCACTGGCCGGAGCAGGACCGCGCCCTTCAGAACCGTGCGCTGCACGGGTGTGAGACTTGTCTCATCCTCGCGGCGCAGCTCGGCGATGTAGCGTGCGATCTTGCCGCGCATCGCCCACCGCCAGAGCCAGCCGGCGTTCTGTCCGTGCGGCGCGCAGAGGAACTGCACGTCGCCAGACATCCGTTCTGCGAACACCATGGCCGAGCGCCAAGCGCCCCGGTGCAGCGACGAAGTGAAGACCGGGTCGAAGTCAGAGATGATCATCCGCACCGTCACGCCGCGCCGGGCCACGTCGGCCAGAAGGTCGGCCCAGTTCTCCAGCCCTTGCTCACGCAGCTCGGGGCTGCGCAGCTTGGTGCGTGGGTCGAGGATGCGGAAGCTCATCACCAGCTCGTGCTGCGCCGCATGGCAAAGCCGTTCGAGGGCGGGAAAACCCTCGGCAGCGGTGATCAGCGATGTCAGCGTCATATGTCAGCCCTTGCGGCGAAATGCGGTTCTGAACTCGGACAGGCGGAAGGCCCCCACGGTCTGGCCGGCGATGCCATAGGAAACGATGCCGACGCCGATCAGACCGACGAGCGCGAGGCTCCGCCAGTAGCTTCTCTCCAGCAACGGGCCGAGCAGCAACATGGTTCCCCAGAGAATTGCGCCCATGATCACCGAGGCAAGGCAGATGCGCAGGATGCGCTGGCGGAAGCGGCTGTCGAAGCGGGCCACCTCGCCGAGCTTGCGCCCGCCCCAGGCAAGCTGCGCGACCATTGTCCAGGCGGCAACCGTGGTTGCGATGGCGGGGGCGTACCAGCCCAGCACCGGCGCGAGACCGATGGCGAGCACTGCGTTCACCGCCATGCACCAGAGTGCGTAGCGGAACGGCGTGCGGGTGTCCTCGCGGGCAAAGAAAAGCGGCTGCAGCACTTTTTGCAGCACGAAGGCCGGCAGGCCGAGCCCGTAGATCGCCACGGCAAAGGCAATGGCCTGCGCGTCGGCGACAGAGGTGGCGCCGCGTTGGAACAGCACAGAGACAATCGGGAAGGGTACCACAACCAGCGCCACGGCGGCGGGCACCGTCAGCGCCAGCGACAGCTCGCCGGCGCGGGAAAAGGCGTGGCGTGCGCCCGCATCGTCCTGCGCTTTGAGCCGCCGCGAGAGGTCCGGCAGCAGCACGATCCCCACGGCGATGCCGACGACGCCGAGCGGCAGCTGGTAGAGCCGGTCGGCGGCGTAGAGCCAGCCAACCGCCTTTTCGAAGGTCGAGGCGACCTGTTGGCCGACCAGCAGGTTGACCTGCATCACCCCGCCCGCCAGCGCCGCCGGAATGGCGACGCGCAAGAGCCGCTTCATGTCCTTGGTCCAGACCGGGCGGCCGGGGCGCAGGCGGATGCCGGCGCGCTCGGCAGCGACCCAGACCAGCACCAGCTGGGCCACGCCCGCGAAGGGGATGGCCCAGACAAGCCATTCAATTATCTCACCTCCCATGGCCCTGCCGGTGACCATGGCGATAATCACGAAGATGTTGAGCAGCACCGGTGCGGCGGCGGCGGCGGCGAAGTGGCCGGTGGCGTTCAGCGCGCCCGAGAAGAGCGCGGCGAGCGAGATGAAGAAGATATAGGGAAAGACGATGCGCCCATAGCCGATGGTGAGGTCGAAGCGCGCGTCCCCCGCGAAGCCCCCGGCGGTGGCCCAGACCAGCGCCGGCATGAAGATCAGCGCCAGTGCCGAGAGCACCAGCAGCACGAAGGCCAGACCGTTCATCGCATCGCTGCCGAATTTGAGCGGGTTCTCTTCGCCCTCGTACTTTTTTGAAAAGATTGGGACAAATGCCGCGTTGAAAGCGCCTTCGGCAAAGAAGCGGCGGAACATGTTGGGCAGGCGGAAGGCGGCCACGAAGGCATCCATCACCGGACCCGGGCCGATGTAGGCGAGGATGAAGATCTCGCGTGCGACGCCGAGGACGCGGCTTGCGAGAGTCCAGAATCCGACCGTGAGAATGCCCGAGATCAGGCGGATGGGTTTCATGCTGCTGCTGCCTCTGCGCGTCTTCTTGTGCGCCAGAGGTAGACTATCGAAGGAGGCCGAGGAAGGGGGCACATCCCCTGCACATTTCGTGCATACGCGGGGGGGTGCTGGTTGCGCGGGCGGCCGGAGGCGGCGTCGGGCGGGGATGCGGATTGTCGGCTGGGCAAAAGTGCAGTTGAATTCTCTGCGCCCTCGCCGCAAGGCTGCGGGGCCGACGCCGCGTCAGCACCGGGCCGGCAAGTCGAGAGAAAGCCGTCATGTCCTTTATCTACTTCATCAACGGTCTGGTCTGCGTGTTCTTTGCGCTGCTGATGGCGCTGGTGGCGCTGCTTTTCCCGGGGACCGGCGCGACCTTCGGCCTGTCGGCGGCGCTTGTGGGTATGGTTGGCGGCGGGGTGAGCCTGTCCACATGGTCCGACTTCCACGAGCAGAACCGTCTGCTGACCTTCCTGCTGACCTCCTCGGTCTGGGTGACCGCAGCCGTCGCCGGGGCGGTGCCGCTCTGGATGTGGGGGATGACCCCGGTGGACGCGGTCTTCGAGGCCATGTCCGGCATCACTACAACCGGTTCGACGGTGATGAGCGGGCTCGATGAGACGCCGCGCGGGGTGATCCTCTGGCGGGCGCTGCTGCAGGGGGTTGGCGGCGTCGGCTTCATCGTCACCGGCATCGCCATGCTGCCGCTGCTGCAGGTCGGCGGCATGCAGCTTTTCCGCACCGAGAGTTCGGACAAGGGCGACAAAGAGCTCAAGAACGCGGCCGCCTTCGCCTCGGCCACGCTGAGAATCTACCTCGGGCTCATGGCGCTCTGCGCCTTCGTGTACCTGATCGGCGGGATGAGCGTCTTTGATGCGATCACCCATGCGATGACCACGCTCTCGACTGGCGGCTACTCGGGCTACGACGCCTCGTTTGGGCATTTCACCAGCCCGTTCCTGCAATGGGCCTGCACGGTTTTCATGCTGCTCGGCGCGCTGCCCTTTGCCTGGTACCTGCGGATCGTGCTGCGCGGGGTGATCCGCAGCGAGCAGGTGGCGGCGATGGTCAAATCGCTGATCGCGGTGATCACCGTGCTGACCGTCTGGCTCGTGGTCGACGAGGGCATGGCGCCCTTCGAGGCTGCCACGGCGGTGGCCTTCAACGTGGTCTCGGTGGTGACGACCACCGGTTACGCAACCACCGACTACACGCTCTGGGGGCCGTTTGCCGCCGTCGCCTTCTTCCTGCTCACCGCCGTCGGGGGCTGCACCGGCTCGACGGCGGGCGGTGCCAAGGCGATGCGCTGGCTGCTCTTTGCCCGCGCGCTCAAGGCCAAGATGCAGACCATCCGTGCGCCCCACTCGGTCACCGCGATCCGCTACGAGGGGGCGCGGGTCGACGAGGACGTGATGAAGGGGGTGATCAGCTTCATGATGTTCTACGGGCTGACCTTCGGTGGCTTCACCATCGTGCTCGACTTCTTCGGGTTGGATTTCGAGACCTCGGCCAGCGGCGCGCTGACCGCGTTGGCCAATGTCGGTCCGGGGGTGGGGCCGATCATCGGCCCGGCCGGCAATTTCGCCAGCATGAGCGATCCGGTGAAGCTGGTGCTCGCCTTTGCCATGTATCTCGGGCGGCTGGAAATGATCACCGTCTACGTGCTGCTGACACCGCTGTTCTGGCGCGAGGTCGGCGATTTGCGACGGGGCTGAGTCCAGCCCAAGCGGCGGCGGGGCGGTGGACCGGGGGCGGCGCCGCAAGGGTGACGGCGCGGGCGCAGGGCCGATCGCCTGACGCAAGGGCAAAGAAAAAGGCGCGGAGGGGTCTCCGCGCCTTTGGTCGTGTCGGATCAGGCCGAGGCGTGGGCCTTGCTCCGCGCGTTGCCGCCACCCCCGCTGCGGCGGCCACGGCCCCCGCGCGGGCGGCGGGCACCGCTGGGTTTGCCGGCGCTGCCCCCGGGCTTGCCGCCCA
>NZ_JAAGOZ010000022.1:0-93823 GCF_010499845.1 Salipiger sp. PrR007
GCGCAGGGCAAAGTCCTTCCGCTGAGAGCGATCCGCCCGTCAAGGCCGGTCGACAGCGGCCAGCTCGTGACGCTCACCCTCGTTGCAGCGCTGATCATGATCAAGGGCGGGATGAGCAAGCTCAAGGCAAGCAGCCTTGCGCC
Source organism: Salipiger sp. PrR007 (assembly GCF_010499845.1). Classification (NCBI taxonomy): domain Bacteria; kingdom Pseudomonadati; phylum Pseudomonadota; class Alphaproteobacteria; order Rhodobacterales; family Roseobacteraceae; genus Salipiger; species Salipiger sp. PrR007. The sequence continues at coordinate 144 of NZ_JAAGOZ010000022.1, forward strand.
GACCCGCACCACCGAGAACGTCCGTCGCGACGTGTCCGCAATCAGGGAGACGACCAATGGCTAATCGCAAAACGGCGGCAGAAATCGAGCGCGAAATCGAACGTGAGCGCGAGGGCTTGACCGCTTCCGTCTCTGAACTCCAGAGCCGTTTTTCGGCAGACGAAATCGTGGCACAGGTGGGCCGCCACCTGCAGACCCACGGCAGCGAGATGGGACAGGCGTTCTCGAAGTCGGCCAAGCAAAACCCCATCGGGCTCACGCTGACCGCCGCCGGACTCGCGTGGATGGTCTTCGGTCGCTCCTATGATGACGAGGATAAGCGTCTAGCGGGGGACCCTCTGAGCCGCCAAATCCGCAAGGGCCGCCGGGCGGCCCGCGCTGAAAGCGCGTCGGCTGGACCGGACTGGGCCACCCGTAAGCCGGGCTACGGCACCAGCTACCGTCCAAGCTACTACGATGATCTGCACCTTGATGACGGGGAGGAGAGCGAGACCTTCGGTGACCGCGTCGATCGCACGCAAGCTCGACTGAAGGCGGGCTTCGAGGCGGGTCGCCAAAACGCGGCCGCCACCGCAGGCGAAGCGCGCGCCAAGGTCGGAGAGGCCGGAAGCGCTGCACGCGACTCCATCTCGGCGAAGTCGGCTCAGGCGCAGTCGGTGCTTGAAGACGGCTACGGTCGCATCACCGCGGGGACCGAACGCATGTCGGAAAGCGCCCGGCGCCGTGTCATCGAAGCCCGCGAACGCGCGCTGATCGCCCGCGAGCGTGCAGGTAAGGGAGTGCAACGAGCCGGTGCAAGCGCCGCCGATTTCTTCGGCGAGCATCCCCTTGTTGCAGGCGCCCTTGCCATCGCGGCCGGTGCCGCCCTCGGCGGAGCGGCACCGCGCACCAAAGCCGAGGACGGCCTCATGGGCGAGTACAGCGAAGCGTTGTTCGCCGAGGCTGAAGCGATCTTCCACGAGGAGCGAGACAAGCTTGCAGCGGTTGCCGATGCCGCCCTCGACGAGGGTCAAAGCATCGCCCGCGGGGCGCGCACAGAGGCTGATGAGCGCACTCCCGGCGACAAGCCCGCCGAGCACGCACTTGCAGACGCCGTGAAATCTGCCGGCGAGCGCATCGAGGATCGGGTACGGGACGAAGCGGAGGCGCAGAAGCTGGGCCGTCCGCACGTGACCTCGGACACGCCGAAATCGGATACGCCGAAGCAGGGCTGAAATCAGCTGACCGAGACTTCGCGCCGGTGCCGGGTGGCACCTGCGCGACTTTGATATGATCAAGGATGAGTGGATGCCAAACGATGGATCCTTTGCCACACGGCCACGCCAGATCAGCTTGACCGGCTGGAAAGCCATCGCGATGCGCGTGAAATCCGAGTTGGCTGCAGACCGGATCAGCTTGGTTTCAGCGGGTGTCGCATTCTATGCGCTGATGGCAATCTTCCCCGCAATCACAGCCCTCATGGCGATCGCCGGGCTGTTCATCACCCCCGCCGACGTCACTGCACAGATCCAGCAGATTACCGAGGTGCTGCCGCAGCGTGCCGCCGAGATCCTGATAGAGCAGGCCAAATCTGTCGCGGGGTCGCAGAGCGGGGGTCTTGGACTTGCGGCTGTTCTGGGCGTGCTACTTGCGCTCTATTCCGCCTCGCAAGGCGTCGCCCATCTGATCGAGGGGCTGAACGTCGCCTATGACGAAACCGAAGAGCGCGGCTTCATCCGCCTCAAGCTGACCACACTGTCGCTCACGCTGCTGCTGATTGCCGGACTTCTCCTGGCCATCGGGGCGCTCGTCGTTCTGCCCGGGATGCTCGCGATTTTCGAGCTTGGTCCAGCGCTCGAAGCCTTTGCGTCGTGGGCGCGTTGGGGCGTGCTGCTCCTGCTGATCGTTTCCGGCATAGGGCTGATCTATCGGTTCGGCCCCTCCCGAAAGGCGGCAGATTGGGCATGGATCACCCCCGGCGCCCTCGTCGCCTGCCTGCTGTGGCTCGCCGGGTCGCTCGCCTTCTCTCTCTACGCCGAGCATTTTGGGTCCTACCAAGAAACTTTCGGATCACTGGCTGGCGTTATCATCTTGTTGTTCTGGTTGTGGATTTCGGCTTACGTGATTCTGCTGGGCGCCGAGATCAATGCCGAGATGGAGGCGCAGACGAGCCATGACACGACCACCGCCAAGGACATGCCGCGCGGCGTGCGCGGGGCGGTGAAGGCCGACGAGTTCAGGGGCAGCGGTGAACGCTAACGCCCATGATCTGAGCGGATCGGCTTTGCACTCCCGTGCCTGAATTCTGTTGGGATTTAGCCGGCTGCTGAAAAACTCCGACCTCGACGCCCCTCGCGGAACATGATTCACCGCAACAACGGCGAGGACGGAGGTGGCGATGCGTGGATCGGACAAGGTGACGGGATCGCTGTTCAGCTATGTCGATCTCGAGGAGCGCATCCCGTCCCGGCATCCGCTGCGCAAGATCAGGTCCGTGGTCAACGATGCGCTGCGCTCCTTGGATGCCGATTTCGATCGGCTCTACGCGCATGAGGGTCGCCCCTCGATCGCACCGGAGCGGCTGATCAGGGCCAGCCTGCTGCAGATCCTCTATTCGATCCGATCGGAGCGGCAACTCATGGAACAGATGGACTACAACCTGTTGTTCCGTTGGTTCGTGGGCCTCGGGATCGTCGACGCGGTGTGGGTTCCTACGGTGTTCACGAAGAACCGCGACCGGCTGCTGACCACGGATATGTCCCGTAGCCGCCGGTGAAGCCATGCTCATCGCGAAGCCGCTCGAATACCCGCTTCGCCGTGTGCCGTTGCTTTCGATGGACCTCGCGATCCCCTTCCAGCCAGCCATCGATGATCTCGGTGAACCCATCCAGCTTCGGCCGCTTCACCGGCGCCGTCCGCCGGTATCCAGGCGGAACCGAGAACGCCAACATCTTCCGAACGCTGTCGCGGGAAACCCCAAACTGACGCGCAGCCTCGCGCTGGCTCATGCCTTCTGAACAAGCCAGGCGAACCTTCCGATACAAATCCACGGTGAAAGTCCTCCCGCCCTCCCTGTCGCCAGAAAGGGTAAAGGTGCACGACTTTTGCGCCGCCCGCAGCGGGCTCATCCCGCCGCTACCGTGGTCGACTTTCTCACCGCCGTTCTCAGCGCTTCGATCTCGGCCTCCATAATGCGCTCGGCTGCAAAGGCCAGCATCTCGCGCACGAGATCGCCATCAGCCTGCTTCTCAACCCGCTCCATCAGAGCCATTCTGTCGTCGGTCATCGTCATCTCCGTCTCAGGTTTCAGGTGTCGCAACCCAAACCTACTCCGAAGATCGACGATGAACGCCAGCCTCGCGATCAGCGACGCTCGCGGCTTCCTACACCACGACGCGGGGCACTATCGTCTCGGAGTACCTAGACAGCGAGCGGGGAAGCGACGGCGCGGGACGCACTACGAGGTTGCTCCGGCTGGCTTGGTCGCGAGCAGTGCTCGCTCAAGAGCAGCTATTCGATCTTTCGTCAGGGAGACCGCATCCGGATATCGAACATCAGGGATATCTCCTCTAAGAACGCGGCGCGCGTCGAAGGACTGCGCTTGGCGGTAGCTGGCGAGGTCGTCCCACCGCACTGGCACGGCGACCGGCGCCTCTGGACGTGCCCGCAGCGAAAAAGGGGTTATGGCGGTTGCGCCGCGCTCATTGCGCAGCCAATCAATGAAAATCTTACCCGCCCGACGGGACTTCGACATGCTTGCAACGAACCTTTTGGGCTCTCGCTCAGCAAGCATCGTCGCGAACACGCGCGAATACAATTTCGCGGTATCCCAAGCAGCCACCCGACGAAGAGGGACTATTACATGTACGCCTTTACCGCCCGAGAGAAGCGGCCACGACGGGAGGCCGAGGTCCTCTAACCTACCGCGGATATCAAGGGCTGCCGAGGTCACAGCGCTGAAGTCCAGTGCCTCGTCCGGGTCGAGATCGAACACCATGCGATCTGGGCGCTCCAACCTATCGCGTCGGCTACCCCAGATATGGAATTCAAGCGTGCCCATCTGCACAGCGGCAACCAAGCCTGCAGTATTGGAGACATACATGTAGCGCGTGTCTCGGCCCGGGGCCTCTTCAACTAGCATCGACTTGATTTGTTTTGGGAATCCCTTGCCCGTATGTTTCTGAAAAAAGCGCTCACCCTTGAGACCCTCGGGCATACGGAGGAGCGAGAGAGGGCGATTGGCCGCGAAAGGAAGAATGCGCTCCGAAATCGCAGCGTAGTATTCAGCCACCTCGCCCTTTGTCACCTGCGCTTCAGGGTAAACCATTCGTCCGGCGCTGCTGACGCGTACCCCTACCACGTTGACCTCGCCAGCCACGCTCGGGTGATCATTGTCGAGCAGGACTTCCCGGGCGGGTTTGTCTTCTCTCAAGCCAATGTATCGCGAGTGCCGAAGTAGCCCGTTCGGGGTCCGCTCGGCATATTGCACTTCGGCGACCAGACGAGGCGTTATCCATTGGGCTCCCTTGGTTTCGCTGCCATTAACTTCTGCTGCGGGTGTCTTGCGAGCGAGCGGCCGCATCGCGACCATCAGTGCCTCCATTTCGTCATTATCGAACCCGGTCCCGACCTTACCGACATAGCGGAGTCCGCCCTCCTCCGCGGTTCCAAGAAGAAGCGACGAGAAAGGCCGCCCACGCTTATTGCTCTCCTGCCACCCAATGACGACGAACTCATCCCGTCGCTCGCATTTCATCTTGAGCCAAGCCTGCGTTCGCGTTCCGCGATAGGGAGCATGCTTGAGCTTCGAAATCAGCCCTTCGCCTCCCGCTGAGCAAATATCTCTGAAAATGCGCGCGGGTTCCCTCTCGATAATAGGCGAGAGCTGCGCCAGACCGAGCGGGGGCAGATTTCGCCAGACGCCTTCAAGTGCAGAGCGCCGATCCGCGAGCGTCTGCTCCGTCAGACTCCGGCCATCCAGCTCAAGCAGGTCAAATGCAAAGAAGCGGTACGGGCCGCCGAATTTCAGAGCCTTTTGCAATGATGAGAACCCCTGCAGGCCCGCGCCAGCCACGATCTCTCCATCAATCAGCGCGCTGTCACAGTTCACGTCGTCGAATGCAGCGAGCAGGCTCTCGAACCGCCCCGTCCAGTCGTTCCCGGAGCGCGTGTAGATCTTGGTTCCGCCCTTCCCAAGCATGACCAAGCCGCGGTACCCATCGAACTTGAGCTCGTGCCACCAAGCGCTTCCCTGTGGAAACTCATCACACAGAGTGGCCAGCTGCGGCTTGCGGAAGCTCGGGCGCGTCCCGCCATGCGAAGAAGGCGGCTCCACTTCACGTGAGATTCCTGCCAAAGTTCGACGGCTGGATACACTACGCCGATACCGCGCCACCGGATCCCGGCGGCCCGCAGCCTCGTCTTCGTCCTTCGTGAGAAGCCAGTTCTCTCGCTTATCCCGCGTCTTCATACGCAGCAGATGCCATGCTCCTGATAGCCGGACGCCATGCAGACGGAATTTCAGATGCCCTTTCCTGAGCCCCGCAGAGATCGGAGCGAGGGGCTCCCAATGTCCTATGTCCCATAGCATCACGGTTCCGGCGCCATAGTTTCCTGGCGGAATAGTTCCCTCGAAATCGAGATAAGAGATCGGATGGTCTTCCGTGCGTACAGCCAGACGCTTATCACTTGGCTGCAGAGAGGGTCCTCGAGTCACGGCCCAGCTGAGAAGAACGCCCTCATGCTCAAGCCTCAGGTCGAAATGGGTCCGGGTGGCGGCATGTTTCTGGATACTGTAGCGCAGGGCGAGCGCGGGAGAATGATCACCCAGCGAGGGTTCTGGTGTGTTGCTGAAGTCTCGGCGCTCCAGATACCGCTCGAGCCCTCCCATCTCAGGCCGACTTCTTTGAACTTGATCCGCGTTTGGACGGGGTGCGTTTGTTCGTAGACTTTGTGCGCGAGTCAGACTTGTCGCGGTCCAGACTTTGCTTGAGAGCCGACATCAGATCGATGACGTTGCCCTCATCCGAACCGCCCGGCCGGTCGCCCCCAGTCTTTGCGCGGGGTGTCGACTTGCTGCGCCGCTTGCGTTCGATCAGATCACGCAAGCCAGCGTCGTAGCGGTCTTCGAACGCGGCAGCATTGAAAGCGTCAGTTTTTCGGTCGATGAGCTCCATGGCGACCGAGAGGAGTTCCTTGTCGGCTGGATCATCTTCGATACCGGAAAAAAGTGGATCGGCCTCCCGAATTTCATCTGCATAATGTAGGGTCTCGAGCAACAGCCCGTCGCCACAGGGCTTCAAGGCACAAAGGTGCTCCTTGCCCCGCATCGTGAGTTGCCCGAGCCCTATCTTTTCGGACTGCCGTAGGGCATCCCGAACAACCCGATACGCATCTTCGGCCAGATCATCTGTGGGCACAACGTAATAGGGCTTGTCGAAGTACAGCGGCGGGATCTCAGTGGCGCCGACGAACTGCACAAGTTCCAAGGTTTTCTTGGTTTCGAGCTTGATGGCGTCGATTTCCTCCGGCTGCAGCAGGAGATACTCGTCGTCTCCGTACTCAAAGCCTTTCAGAATGTCTTCTTTCTTGACAGGACCGATACCGGCCACAGTCTTTTCGTATCGAACCGGCTTGCCGCTGGGGCCATGGATTTGCCGGAAGCTCACACGAGCACCCGACTTTGTTGCCGAATGAATTTCCACGGGTATTGAAACCAGCGAAAGCCGAAGTTGTCCTTTCCAGACTGCGCGCGAAGCCATGGGTCGCTCCTTCTGATGACATCCATCAACGCGGAAAGGTCCGAATTGGTTCTACCCTTTCGTCGTTCACCCGCGAAGGATAAGAGAAGCCCCGCAGCCTTGCTGAGTGCGGGGCAGTTCACTCAGCATTAACGGTCCCAAACGCGAACAGCATGGCACGCCTCGAGGAAGTCGGCGGCAGCTGCGGGCTTCTTCAGCGTCATCACGCCCTCCGCTTCGGAGTGGACGCCTGCCGCCTCGAAAAGTGGAGCAGCTTGAGGCGTGAGGGCGATGAACTTGCAGTGGCCATAAGCATCTGCGACGAACTGCTTTCCCGGCAGCATCTCGGCGAGTTCTCGTGCGCCCTCATCGCTGACCACGATGGCGACAGCATCGTAGAGTACTGAGGGCCCGCCATCGATCTTTTGGTTCGCCGGCAGCATATCTCCCTCGGAAGTTTTCACGCCCCCCACTTTCGGAGCTATGACCTCGACCATGCCGCCTTCGGCCTCGACCGCATCAACAAGCGCATCGTAGATCGCTCGGTCCATGCCGTCACTCACCAAGATTCCCAACTTCCGCCCTTTGAAGCTGTCAGGCCCGTTCTTGAGTATCGACAGCTTGTCCGACGCCTTGAGATCAACGGGCTCGCGGGCCGGCTTTGCAGGCTCTGGCAGATCGTGCCCGAGACCGTCCGCTACCTTCCCAGCAAGATCCTCATTGATCACCCGGAGATGGGCCAGGATGCGCAGGCGAATGTCCTCCACGACGCATTTCGAGAGTTCGAAGGTGAGCCCATTCGCGATGTGATCCTGCTCCACCGGCGTTTGGCTTATGTAGAATTGCCGTGCCTGGCTGTAATGGTCGGCAAAGCTCTCGGGACGGAGCCGCCGCTTCGTGCCCTCAAGATCTTCGGGGTAACTGGTGAATCCGCCTTTGACATCGGCGCGCGGCCCACCCTTCGCCCAGCTGTTCGGCTCATAGTTTGCTCGGCCCGAGGGATTGTGCATCGCCATGTGCCCATCCTGCTGGAAGTGGTGCATCGGACACCGAGGCGCATTGATGGGAATGTGGGTGAAATTGGGTCCACCAAGACGTTTCGTCTGGGTGTCGAGATAACTGAAGTTGCGGCCCTGCAGGAGAGGATCATTGGTGAAATCGATCCCGGGCACGATGTTCTGCGTGCAGAAAGCCACCTGCTCGGTTTCAGCAAAGAAGTTGTCGACCGTTCGGTCGAGTACCATCCGGCCGACGATGCGGATCGGACAGTCTTCCTCCGGGATCAGCTTGGTAGCATCAAGCACGTCGAAATCAAAACGGTCGGCGAACTCCTCATCGAAGATCTGGACCCCCAGTTCCCACTCCGGGAAGTCTCCATTCTGGATCGCGTCCCAAAGATCACGACGGTGGAAATCGGGGTCTGCACCGTTGATTTTGACAGCTTCATCCCAGACCACCGATTGCAGTCCAAGCTTGGGCTTCCAGTGGAATTTGACGAAATGGCTCTCACCGGCCGCGTTTACAAAGCGGAAGGTGTGAACCCCGAAGCCTTCCATAAAACGGAAAGAGCGCGGAATGGCTCGGTCGGACATCACCCACATGATCATATGCATCGACTCGGGCATCAGCGAGATGAAGTCCCAAAAATTGTCGTGCGCGGATTGGGCCTGAGGGAAGCCACGATCAGGTTCGGCCTTCACAGAGTGGATAAGGTCAGGGAATTTAATCGGGTCCTGGATGAAGAACACGGGGATGTTGTTGCCAACCAGGTCCCAGTTTCCTTCGTCGGTATACATTTTCACTGCAAAGCCGCGTACATCTCGTGCCACGTCGAATGAACCTTTGTTCCCGGCGACCGTGGAAAAGCGGACGAATACCGGGGTCTTCTTGCCGCTTTCCTGGAAGGGGCTTGCCAGCGTGAGTTCAGGGATGGAATCAGTGCATTCGAAAAATCCGTGAGCTCCATAGCCGCGCGCATGCACCACGCGCTCAGGGATCCGCTCATGATCGAAGTGGAATATCTTCTCACGGAAGTGGAAGTCTTCCATGAGTGTGGGCCCCCGCTCCCCGCCGCGCAGCGTGTTCTGGTCATCAGAAATCGGCGTTCCCTGCGCGGTGGTCATCCGCGGTGCCTCCGGAATGGATTGATGCAGCTCACCGCCGTTGCCCACCTCAGCAGGCGGCGCCTCGTTCTCGGCGGACTTCTGAGTATCAGCAGTAGCTTCGTAGAGCTTGCGATCGTCTGACATGGAGCATTCCTCGTCTGATACGGAAAGTTGGTACACGCCATGCGCTTGCAGCAGCATCGGGAGCCACACTGGCGTTGCACTCCGTCTTAACAAGCAGCGTCTCCAGGGGTTCCCGAGATTGTCTTATGGGCACCTCGATTTTTTACTGAAGTCGCCGCGGAGGGGATCGGCGGCTTGAAGCGGCCCTGTGACCACCATCCTCTGTCCCGCTATTCCGAGAGGCTGGGTTGTTCTGCTGCGGCTCTTGCCGCGAGGCAGCGCGCGCGACCCCTTTCGCTGCCCTGGATCAAGCGGGGTTCGGGTTCAGGCGGCGGAGTTGGCCGAGGCGGCGCATGTTGTAGACGAGGTTCTTCATCCCGATCTTTGCCTTGGCGCGCAGCAGGCCGATCGTGCACACCAACGTGCCGCCCATGTCATTGGATTGCGCGCCGAAGACATGTTCGACCCGGGACCGCACGGTGGATTTCGTCCGGTTGCTGCCCTTGGCCTGGGCACCAAGCGGCTTTCCGCGCCGACCCTTGCGGTGGATGTGGCTCTTCAGGCCCCGGGCCAGCAGCTTCCTTTCCATCTCTTCGGAGCGGTAGGCGGCATCGGCCCAGACCCCGGCGGCGGTATTGCCCTGCATCAGCAGTTGATCCACCGCCTTGCTGTCGTGGAGGGCGGCGTCGCTGACGTGATACCGCCGGATCAGCTTGTGCTTGCGGTCCACGTTGACGTGGTTCTTGTAGCCGAAGTGACTCTTGCCATGCTTCTTCGTCCAGCGCGCATCCGTGTCTTTTTGCGACCGCTTGGCGGGCTTGTCCGCCCAGTCTTCTGGAGACTCGCCCTGCTTGATAGCCGCGTTCTCGTCGCGCGTGTTGCGGCTGACCGGCACCCGCACGATGGACGCATCCAGGATCTGCCCGCCCCGCGCGATGTAGCCCTGTCGCGCGAGATGCCCGTCGAACTGGCGGAACAGCGCTTCCACCATGCCGGCCTGCACGAGCGCCTCACGGTAGAGCCAGACGGTCTTGGCGTCAGGCACCCGGCCCTCCAGCCCCAGGTCGAGAAACCGCATGAAGGACAGCCGGTCGCGGACCTGGTACTCGATCTGGTCGTCGGAAAGGTTGTAGAGCGCCGCCAGCACCAGCGTCTTGAACATCAGCACGGCGTCCATGGGCCGGCGTCCGGCGCGCGACTTCCGCTCCGCCTCCGGCTTGCGCCACACCTGCTCCAGTGCCGGACGGAAGTCCTCCCAAGGCACGACAGCATCGAGTTCGACCAAAGGATCCTTCTTGGCGTCAAGGCTTGCGTAGCGCTCTGAAAGATGCTTCGTGAAACCGCATTTGGGACGCGGACGCCGCATACTCAGCAATTGCGTAGCCTACTTCTTTGCCCTGGCCGGACCGAGCGACGCGTAATAGGCCGCGAGATCGTTGATGTCCTGATCCGTGAGGTTGCGTGCCGCCGCCTGCATGAGTGGCGCGCGCGGCGTCTCGGGCACCGGCCCGTCGCGGTAGAGACGCAGCCAGGTGACCAGCCAGTGACCGTCCTGCCCGGCGATGCGCGGCGTGTCCGCGCGCTTGGGCGACAGACCGTCGCCGCCGCCCTCGTGGCAGGAGGCGCAGCTCGCGATGTCCTCGTGCTCGTCGCCCCGCTGCGCCAGCTCACGGCCGCGCTCGGCATTACCGAAGTCCAGCGCCCGTCCCTGCCACGCGCCGCTCATACCGGCGTAGCGTTCGGCGATGCCTGCCCGCGTCTCGGCGCTCAGGGGCATGGCGAGAGGTTCCATGAAGCCGCTCTCCCGGTGCCCCTCGGCATAGGCCTCAAGCACCAGCGTCAGCCATTCTTCCGACTGGCCGGCCAGCTTCGGCGCTGTGCCATCGCGGCCCAGACCGTCCTCGCCATGGCAACGCGCGCAGGCCAGCTCCTGCGGGATGGCCCCGGACAGGCCGCCGAAGCGCACGCCGTCGCTCTGATATCCCTCGGTACGGCCGAAGGCGGCGTCCTCGTAAGCGGCGCGGTCGAAGCTGTCGTAGCGTGAGAGGAAGGCCGCCAGCGCCCAGGGTTCGTCGTCGCGGCCCTCGCCCGGCCAGCTCGGCATGCCGGTGTACTTGAAGCCGTGGCGGGCGATCCACCAGAACTCCGCAGGCTCGAAGTCCTCGGAGGTCAGCATCGGAGGTTCGGGACGCATGCCCTGCACCACCGGGTTGCGCGCAATGCCCGGCGCGCCGTGGCAGGTCTGGCAGCCGGTGGCGAAATGACCCGCGCCGAGGCGGACCAGCGCCGGATCATCGAGATCGACGTGCTGAGGCACCTCCACCCGGTTCGCTCGCACCCGCACCGCGTTGCGCAGATACTGGTGCAAGGTCTCGCCAACCCCCGGCAGATGCGGCACCGAGGCCGCGATATTATAGGGTGCAAACCAGAAGAACCCGGCCCCGCCCACGGCCAGTGCCGCAACACCGCCGATAATCCAGCGCTTCAGCCTCATGCCTGCGCCTCCTTCAGTTCGAGTGCCTGCCCCAGTCTGCGCAGCGCCGCGACGAGGTAGATCGCGCCCCCAGCCCCGGCCATCAGCGCGCCCGCCACCTGCTGCTCTTGCAGCGCCGAAAGACCAAGGTGCCCGGCGCAGATATCCCCGTAGAGCGTGCGCGGCGCGAGGCCGATCAGCGCGCCCAGCAAGGTCATATGCATGGTCGTCGCCAGCAGCACCACCGCGCCGCCAAAGCCGCCCGCCGCGCGCACCGCCCCCCAGAGCATCAGCCCCGCCAGCAGAAAGCTCGCCTGCTCCAGCACAAGGCCCATCGCGGTCAGACGCGCCCAAAGGTGCATGCCCGGCAGGTGCCAGAGCCAGACCACCAACATCTCGGCCACCGCACCAAGCGCCAGCGCCATCGCGCCCGACGGCAGCCGCAGGTTCGGGGCCCAGAGCGCCGGAACCACGGCGGTCACGCCAAGGTGGAGCACCATATGCAGCACCATCGAGCCGGTCGCCAGATCTGGCAGCGGGCCGATCCAAAGGCCCGCCAGCAGCGCCAGCGCGAGGAGGCGGCGCGGGCTCAGCATTGGCCCAGCACCATGCCGGGGATCACCGTGAAGAGGATGGCCACCGCCGAAAGCACGCACAGCAGCAGCGCCACGTGGCCGACGAAACGGTCCCGCGCCCGTTCCGAGCTTTCAGTGATTTCCTCGAAGATCACGAAGACGCCGCCGTAGCGGCGCACCGCCAGCACCGCCAGCCCGATGATCGCGGCGATGCAAAGCGCGCCCAGCCCGGCAATGATCCAGCGTGGTTCGGTCAGCGGTGTGCCGCGCCCCAGCTTGGCGCACCAGATCGCCGCGACCCAGTAGCTCAGCAGGAAATGCGCCGCCCAGATCGAGGGCGCGGCGACAAGGATCCACACCGAGCCCTGATCGATGACGCGCGGCGCCTCGCCGGGCGGGACGATCTTCTTATTGTCGCGGGACCGGGCCATCACGCCACCCCCATGAGCATCGGGAACAGCGCCAGCAGCGCAAAGATCACCACAGCGGTCAGCGCGACGAAATGGGTGAAGAGCGTCAGGTTGGCGCTGTCGGCGTGATAGCGCGGCGTGCAATGACCGCACCAGATCCGCGCCGCCACGTAGAGGCGCATCACCGCGTCAAGCAGCAGGTGCACCCCGATCCACAGGATCAGGATCCAGACAGTGGCATCAAAGGAGGTCTCGGTGGGGTCCAGCCCGGCGCTCCATGCCGCCCAGCCCCATGCGCCCAGCCCCAGCGCCCCAAGCGGCACGCCCGCGACCAGCAGGCCCATCGCCTGCCCGGTGCTGCCGCCCGCCAGCCGCGTCCGCGCCAGCAGCGCCGTCCCCCAGCCCGCCAGCAACAGCGCGAGGCCGACCAGCAGCCAGCCAAAGCCCGGCAGGTTCACCGCGCTCGGCAGGAAGTCCGGCAGCGCGGTCCAATAAAAGAAGTAGCTGAACACCAGCCCCATGAAGGCGGTCATGTCGCCGGTCATGGTGATGAACACCGCCCACCAGCCGGGCGAGTTGTTGCCTTGCGCATAGGTCGGCAGCACCAGCCCGCGCCCCGCAGCCTTTTCGGGGACCTCCGGGATCTGCGACGTGCCGGTCCACAGCCACCACAGGGTGAAGCCGACAAATCCGGCGCCAAAGATCAGCGTCAACGCCCAGAGATGGAATGTGGCAAGGATGAACACCGCGCCAAGACAGCCCGCCGCGCCAAGGGTCAGATAGCTCGGCCCGCCAACGCGCTGAACATAAAGCGGACGGGCGTCGAGGATATCGGTGATGATCAGCTCGCGCTTGCCCTCCTTGGCGTCGGGCAGGAACCACTCGCCGCGGTCGATCTCGTCCAGCAGGCCCTTCTGCTCCCAAAGCGGGTAGCGGGTGTGGATATAAGGGATCGAGCGCACGCCCCACGGCTTGTCCGGCACCTCGGCGCCCCACTCCATCGTGCCCGCGTTCCACAGGTTGCGCTCGACCAGCGGCGCCTTGCCGCGCGGCCAGAGCACGTTGACCGCCAGCACCACGAAGCCCGCCGCGAAGACGAAAGCGCCCACGGTCGAGACCATGTTGAGCACCGCCCAGCCATCGGTGACGTCATAGGTCCAGACCCGCCGCGGCATGCCCATCACCCCGGTCCAGTGCATCGGCAGGAAGGCAAGGTTGAAGCCGCCGAACATCAGCCAGAAGCTCCAGCGCCCCAGCCGGTCGGACATCTTCTTTTGCGTGACGAACGGGTACCAGTAGTGCACCCCGGCAAAGAGCGGGAAGAGCATGCCGCCGATCAGCGTGTAATGCAGGTGCGCCACGACGAAGTGGGTGTCATGCGCCTGCCAGTCGAAAGGCACCAGCGCCACCATCACCCCCGTGAGCCCGCCGAAGACGAAGATGGCCAGCGCACCGCCGGCAAAGAGCATCGGCACCGAGCGGCGCACCTTGCTGACCAGCATGGTCGCGATGAAGCAGAAGATCTGGATGCCAGTGGGCAGCGCCACCGCCTCGGAAGCCGCCGAGAAGAACGAGAGCGAGATCTCAGGCAGGCCAGTGGTGAACATATGATGGACCCAAAGCCCGAAGCTCAGGAAGGCGACACCCACCGCCGAGAGCACGATCCACGAATGGCCGAGCATGGGCCTCCCTGCGAAGGTCGGTAGGATGGTCGCGATGAGCGCGATCGAGGGCAGAAAGACGATGTAGACCTCGGGATGGCCGAAGATCCAGAAGAGGTGCTGCCAGAGCAGCGGATCGCCGCCCCGGTCGGGATCGAAGAAGGCCCAGTCGAAGGCGCGCTCCATTTCCAGCAGCAGATCGCCGGCGATCAGCGGCGGGAAGGCAAAGAGGATCATCCCCGCCACCACCAGCACGTACCAGCAATAGAGCGGGATGAGGTTTAACCGCATGCCCGGCGGGCGCGACTTCAGCACGCCGACGATCAACTCGACCGCGGCAGCGATCGACGACACCTCGATGAACGACAGCCCGAGCAGCCAGATGTCGGCCCCCAGCCCGCTGTAGTCTGTGTTGGACGACAGCGGCGTGTACATGAACCACCCGCCCTGCGGCGCCACGCCGAAGAACACCGAGCCGCAGACAAACACCCCGCCGATCAGGAAGCACCAGTACCCGAAGGCGGAAAGCCGCGGGAACGGCAGGTCGCGCGCCCCGAGGATCGCGGGCAGGATCAGGATCGCCACCGCCTCGAAGATCGGCACCGCAAAGAGGAACATCATCGCCGTGCCGTGCAGGGTGAACAGCTGGTTGTAGAGGCTCTGCGACAGCAGATCGTTGTTCGGCACCGCCAGCTGCGCGCGGATCAGCAACGCAAGAAACCCGGCGAAGGTGAAAAACGCGAAAGAGGTCAGCAGGTACCATTTGCCCACCGATGAGTTGTTCACCGCCGAGATGCGCCGCCAGCCGGTCGGGGTCTCCCAGACCTTCATCAGCCGGGCGCGCTGCGCCTCGTCGCGCGCCTTGTCGTAGGGCTCGGCCGGGGGCAGCTTGGAGAGGTCGATCTCTTGGGTCATGCGCGGCTCAGTCCAAACTCATCAGGAAGGTCACGAGCGCGTCGCGCCGCTCGCCTTGCAGGCCCGGATAGGCGGGCATGTCGATCTCGGGTTTCATCTCGTGGGTGTCGGTGATCCAGCGCGCCATATTGTCCGGCGTCATCTCGTAGATGCCCGCCCCCAGCTTGTCGCGCGCAGCCAGATGCGTCAGGTCTGGTCCGACCGGCCCCTGTGCATCGGTGCCGCGGATGGTGTGGCACGCGCCGCAGCCTTCCTCTTCGAACACCGCATAGCCGGGATCGCCTTCGGCCACCTGCGCCGGCTGCGCCTCATGCGCCAGCCACGCGTCAAACGCCTCGGGCTCCATGACAACGGCATCAAAGCGCATCAGCGCATGGGCACCGCCGCAGAACTCGGCGCAGAGCCCGCCCCAGTTGCCCAGTTCGCGCGGGGTCAGCGCCAGCGTCGTCTCGCGTCCGGGGATCATGTCCATCTTACCCCCCAGCGCAGGCACCCAGAACGAATGGATCACGTCGTCGGCGGTAAGGCGGAACAGGGCCCGCTCGCCGAGCGGCAGGCGGATCTCGTTGGCGGTGGTCACCGGGCCTTCGGGGGTGTCATAGATCACCCGCCACCACCAGCGCTCGCCATCGACCTGCACAGTCAGCGCGCCGTCATCGGCAGTGATGTCCTTGAGGATCAGCAGGCCCCAGACCAACAACCCGCCAACCACCAGCACCGGCAGCGCGACGCCGCCCCAGATGATGAACCGGCGGGCCTCCTGCTCGCGCTCGGGTTTGGCCTCGGCGCGGTGGGCGTAGGTCGCGGCGCCGATCACCAGCGTCCAGATCACTGCCGCGCCTGCCAGCAAGACCCAGAACAGCGTCTCGACCGAACGGGCCTCCTCGCCAGCGCCGGTGAGCCAATTGTGGCGTCCCGAGCAGCCCGCAAGCATCAAAACAAGGGAGAAGAGGATAGAGGATCTCTTAACGTACAGCAGCAAATCCTGAAGTGTTCGGAATGCGAATACGCTTACGCCGTAGCAAATCCACGTGGCAGGAAGGGGTCGCCAGAACAGTCTCAAGCTTCCTCGCTCCATCCCATCTTCTTCTCGACATACCTGAGGGAAACCAGAACGATGATCACAATAACGGTCGTCATTGCCGCCAGCGGCATTTGACCGGCACCACACCCTAAGCCGACCGCTCCAGCCAGCCACAACGATGCCCCAGTTGTAACGTTCCTGACCTTCCCACCCGAGGTGAAGATCAGGCCCGCCGCCAGGAAGGCGACGCCGGCGGTGACAGCTTCGATCATGCGTAAAGGATCGTTGCGTTGCTCTGATGAGCCGCCAAAGTCCATGGCAGCGAGCTCGAGACCCAGAATGACAAAGAGGCAAGCCGCAACGGAGACAAGTATGTGGGTTCTTAAGCCCGCAGGCTTCTCGCGCCGCTCCCTTTCTAACCCTATCAGGCCGGCCAAAAAAATTGCAGCAACCAGTCGGGAAAATGCCGCAGCTGCAGGTATTATGGAGAACGTGTTTCGAAACTCTGCTGCAATTTCATTTAGCATTTGCTAACCTTTTAACATAGGCCTGTTTTTTCTTGGACGCTTCTCATTCCCGGACCAGTGCCAGCGACCAGCCAGGAAAATATGGCCGGGTATATTTCCAAGTGTATATGCTCATATTTAACCTGCCATAACCTTGTAAATTCCTAGCCTCCTCTCGAGTAGATTGATTGCGAATTGAGAGGAAACATTTCATGGCCTCCTCTCCCGAAGTTGACCCATAATGATCAAAGCGTGGCAACCGGAACATTCATGGCGGCCATCCCATGGCGCCCCCTTGCCAAAATTTCAAGAATGAAAGGAAATTTAACTTCGATTTGCACATATATTTACATTGCAGAATTGAAAATTTCCAGAATAAATACAACCCTCTCTCAAGCAGTATAACTTCGTCTATCTTTCCTGCGCTTTACTCCTAAGTAGCTCGTTGCGGATTTGAATCCAGACCAAGAGGGTGAACGCGCAAGTTCCACCCAAAAAGTTTCCAAGAGCGGCCGGTATCAAGTACTTGATCCCCGCCGTAAAGAAGGATCGCTCCCCTCCGAATACTAAAACTGCAGCTTCGGTCGATCCCGCCACGACATGCGTGAAGTCAGCAATCGAAATCACATAAGTCACTAGGATCACGAGCAGGGGCTGTGAGGTGCCGGAGGTCGGTCGCATCCAAACCAGCGCTGCCATGAGCCACCCGGCGCCAACGCCACGTAGCAAGGTTTCCAGGAATCCAAAGTTCAAAGCATGGCGCGATATTTCCAGAGACTGCTTCCAGACTTCTGGTTGAAGATCCCGAGTCAGCCACAATATGCCGCCAAAAGTCATTGCGCCGGCGATATTCGTTATTAGGACCACGCTCCAAAGACGCAGAAGTTTCAACCAAACTGGAGGTGAAGGCTCATCGAGGACCGGACAGACTGCCTTGATCGTGTTTTCCGTAAACAGCTGCAGTTGGCCGAGAACAACAAGAAGAAAGCCAAAAGTATAACCGAGACACGATATGAGTGGCCGCCAAGGCTCAGGAGGCAAATGTGTCTCGATTGTCGCACGGACCAGAATAGAGAAACCGAGAGCCAGCCCCGCGACAAATCCCGACATGGCGAGCGCTTCTAACGGTCGATGCAGTTCGTTCCCGCCCTCGCGTCGGACGGCTTCAAAAATTGCGACCGCCCGCATTGGCTCCTGATCCGCGACAGCGCTCTGTTCGCGGTTCGTGAGGGCGCCGTCGTGATCCTCATTTTGTGGTTTTCGACCGATTTCTACAGCCCTCCCTCAAAAATGCGTCATCCAATCGTGCGCCGAGTTGCCTATCTTCAGTCCGCTGGTGGCGAAAACTGCGGAACCAAAAGTTTGGCGCTTAATTTATACTGAAACCCGTCAAAAAGGAGACATTGATGAAAGCACCGTCTAAATCATAAATCCGGCACTGTCATAACTCTGGCCGGCCCGGTTTGGGTATAACGCTCGGCTCCTTTTCTACTTTCCAACTTTTGTCACGTGCTTTTATTCGGCGTGAAATCAGAAAGGAGACTGGCCAAGCCAAAAGGAGCGCAACACCCGCAGCACCGACGATCCACCAAAAGCTAAAAACTCCAAAGCTAAGCAATACAATGATGAACGCGCCACTAATCACGGTCCAACTCATCATAGTCAGGTAAAGCGCGAGACGATCCATCTTGTTCTCCATTCAGTGAGCGTGAAAGTAGGAATGCCGAAAAAAGGGAGGGAGCCAACTACTGCCAACCCTTCAAAGTTGTTCCGGAGTACAATCAGTTCCGAATATTTTTCTGCGCCGTTGTCGAAAATGTAGTCGGTGCGTCTAGCTTTACGGCAGGTCGCTCCTCGGGACGACCCGAGCTGATGTCGTATTTGGCGTAACCGACAAAGGTGATGCCGGCGATGATTCCTGCGGCGCAAATGCCAATGAGAAAAGACGCCATTCTAACTTCCTCCTTTCTCGATTTCCTTCAACCAGAGCTCATGGTGTTCTTTTGCCCAGTTGCGGTCCACCTTGCCGGACCACATCGCCCAGAATGCACCCTGCATACCAACTGTGCCGATATAGATGTGGCCGATGAAGATCGCGATCATGAACAGCGCCACGATTGCATGGCTCAGCATCACCCAACTCATGGCGTCAACATCTAGGAACCAGAACGGAAAGAGAAGCAGAACACCCGTGCCGACCATCAGCAGACCGCCCAGCACCGCAGACCAGTAGACCAGCTTCTGCCCGGCGTTGAACTTGCGGGCGGGCGGGTTGTCGGAACTGTCGGAGAAGAAGCCACCACCCCTACGCAGCCATTCGAAATCGAGCCGCGTGGGCACGTTGCGCCAGGCCCAGAGGAGGACCATCACCAGAATTCCGAGAGCGAACGACGGGAAGAAAATCGCGTGCCCCCAGGTCGCGAACCACCCGGCATCGCCGAGGATTTCGTCGCCAAAGGGCAGTATCAGAGTACGTCCATAGGCGAGGATGATTCCGGTGAGAGCTAGCATAAGAAACGAGATGGATGTCATCCAGTGGTTAGCCCGCTCTATAAAGCCGAAGCGTTTGACGGACCGCCCCGAGATCCCCTCGGCGATAGGTACGCGCCCGCGGATTGCAAGGATGAGCGCCAGAACGAATGCGAAGCCGAGGATCAGGTAAGCACCGAGATGGGTGGCTATATCGGCGATCCCGTGGCGCCAGTCCCGGCCTGCGGGTCGTTCGAAGAGGGCCGCGTTGAGGTAGGGCAACGAAGTCGACCCGACAATCTCTCGGGGCGCGCCGAGAAGGCTGACGGTATCGCCGGTGGGGCGCAACCATGTCTCCGTTAGCATTCCGGTCGGCTCATCGATCGGCCTGCCGATTAGCAAGATCCCGTCATCGATCTTAAAGCCCTGCTGCGCACCTTCTGGCGAAGGGCCCGACCGATCGCGCTGCGCCTGTAGCAGCGTGCGTCGCCGCAGGACCTGGCTTGCCAAGATACCCGCGCCGCTCTCGGCGGTCGCCGTCCAACCCACCTCGGGCACGGTCCGGGCATCACTGTCGAACACCTCCCAGGTCTGCGCCACAAGGACAACCAGCAAGAGCACGGCGGCGATCGCACCCCCGACACGGTAGGCGGTGAAATCGCTTCCGCGCACGCGCGGCCGTCCGTCGGACTGACGTTCCGGGTTCATGACTCCTCTCCTGGATAATAGGCGGTCTTCCATCCCCAGGCACCTGCCCCGAAGCCGCGGTGGATGACCCGTTGGCGGAAGATCTCGCCGATCTCGTCGCCGTCGCCTGCGAGCAGGGCCCGCGTCGAGCAGACCTCAGCACAAAGAGGCAGCTTGCCCTCCGCGATCCGGTTGCGTCCATATTTCGCGTATTCCGCCTCCGAGCCATTCTCTTCCGGCCCGCCCGCGCAATAGGTGCACTTGTCCATCTTGCCGCGGGTACCGAACAGAGTCTCCTTGGGAAATTGCGGTGCGCCGAAGGGACAGGCGTAGAAGCAGTACCCGCAACCTATACAGGTATCCTTGTCGTGAAGGACGACGCCGATATCGGTCTGATAAAGGGTCGAGACCGGGCAGACAGCGACGCAGGGCGCGTCGGTGCAATGCATGCAGGACACCGCGATGGACTTTTCGCCGGGTAGGCCATCATTGATCGTCACAACGCGCCGCCGAACCATGCCCCACGGCACGTCGTGCTCGTTTTTGCAGGCGGTTGCGCAGGCGTTACATTCGATGCAGCGATCGGTGTCACAGAGGAATTTCGCGCGTGCCATGCTTCAACCTTTCTCTATCCTGCAAAGTGTCGCCTTCGTCTCCTGCATCTGGGTGACGACGTCGTATCCGTAGGTCTGCACGGTGTTGGAGGCTTCGCCGATCACATAGGGGCGCGCCCCTTCGGGGTAGCGCTCGGAGATATCCTCGCCCATCCACATGCCCGCGAAATGGAACGGCACGAAGACCGTCCCCGGCCCGACACGAGAAGTCACCATCGACTGCACGCGTATGCGGCCCTCGGGCGTTGCGACCCAGACAGGTTCGCCGTCACCGATACCCGCCGCCGCGGCGTCCGCGGGATTGATCTCGGCGAACATCTGCTGCTGAAACTCCGCGAGCCACTTGTTCGACCTGGTCTCGTCGCCGCCCCCTTCGAACTCGACGAGGCGCCCTGAGGTGAGCGCAAGGGGAAAGTCTTTTGCGTAGTCGTGCTCTTGGATCGAGCGATAAAGCGATGGCAATCGCCACACTTTGCGGTCCTCGAAGGTCTGATACTTCGGAAGCAGATCGCGGCGCGGCGTGTAAAGCGGTTCGCGGTGCAACGGCACCTGATCCGGGAAATTCCACACGATCGCCCGGGCCTTGCCGTTGCCAAACGGTGCGAGGCCGTGTTCGATAGAAACCCGCTGGAGCCCACCGGAGAGGTCGGTCTTCCAGTTCACGCGGGCGATCTTCTCAGCCAACGGCTGATCATCCGGCGCCTCGTCTTGCGGGTTGGCTGCAAGATAGGCTTCGATGGCCGTGACCGCGTTGTCTGGGTAGCTTGGGAAGCGCGTACGCAAGTTGCCCCGCTCACCACCCTCGCCGTTCTGCCGCTCAGTCCCGTCCTGCCAGGATTCCTCTATGCTCGTACCCTCCCCCTCGCTTGAAGACGAGCGCACGGCGTCTTCCAGCGCCTGCATAGCGGTGGCAGCCTCTTCCTCGGTCATGCCGAACATCTCGTGACGAAACCGGTCCGTCGCGACAGCAACGATCATCAGCTTCTCGCGATCGCTCAATTCGTGCGCCCAACCAAGCGCCTCCAACATGTTGACGGTGACTTCCGGGTAGCCATCCTCGATGTCGGAGCCGACGGGGAAACTGTTTTCCGCCAGAAGGTTGGCACCCTCGTGTTCGACGCCCCAGCGGGCGCGGAAGGGCAAACCGCCCTCGGCCACGGGCTTCGACTGGTCATAGAGCAAGGGAGTGCCGGGGTGCGCCAATTGGGGCCGGCCCCACGACGGCCAAGGTAGACAGTAATAATCTCCTTCGACATTGCCCGACATTCCCTTCAGCGTCAGGCCATCGAACCGGGCCTGCTGGGCCATGTGCTGTTTCAGGCGCTCGGGGCTCTGGCCGGTGTAGCCGATCGTCCAGGTGCCCCGGTTCACTTCGCGCAGCAGGTCCTCTGGCGACGGCGCGCCATTCTCGACTGCAACGTGCTTGAACAACTCGTCCGCAAAGCCCAGGGCCCCCGCCAGCAGATACATGATTTCGTAGTCGCTTCGGGCCTCAAACATCGGGTCTATGACTTTCTCGCGCCACTGGATGGATCGGTTGGAGTTCGTCACTGACCCCGCCATTTCCATCGTGGTGCCGGAGGGAAGGAGGTAGATTCCGTCCGTTCGCTCGTTTTCGATAGCCGTTTGTGTGGGAAAGGGATCGACCACAACGCAAAGCTCTGCGGCCTCGAGAGCCGCCTTGCGGTCGGGGCCGCGAGTCTGGCTGTTTGAGGCGTGGCCCCAGAAAAACACGGCCTTGAGCGGTGCGGGCTGGTCGACACCCTCGGTGTCGAGAATGCCATCTGCCCACCGACTCACGGGAATGCCTGGTGCTTCCATCATCTCCTTCGAGGCGAAGCGCCCACGCAGCCAGTCATACTGCACATCCCACACCCGTGCCCAGTGACGCCAAGCCCCCTCGGTCAGGCCGTAGTAGGCCGGCAGCGTATCGGCAAGAACTCCTAGATCGGTCGCGCCCTGCACGTTGTCATGTCCACGGAAGATATTCGCTCCGCCACCCGACTTTCCGATATTGCCAAGGATCAACTGCAGGATCGAGGCCGCTCGGGTCTTGTTGTTGCCGATCGTCGACTGCGTCAGGCCCATGCACCAGATCAGCGTTCCGGGCCGGTTCTCGGCGAGAATGCGCGCTACCTTTTCCAGCTGTTCAGGTGGGATGCCGGAGACTTTTTCGACCTCGTCCGGGGTCCAGGTCATGATCTCCTCTAGGACGCGATCCATGCCGAAAACCCGGGTCTCGAGAAATTCACGGTCTTCCCAGCCGTTGCTGAGGATGATCCGCGCCAGCCCCCACAGGAACCCCACATCCGCCCCTGGCCGGATCCGCACGTACTCGTCCGCGTGCGCGGCGGTGCGTGTGAAACGGGGATCGACGACGATCAGCGGCGCGCCGTTCTCCTTTCCGCCCAATACATGGAGCATGGAAACCGGATGCGCCTCGGCGGGGTTACCACCGATGATGATGATCGATTTCGAATTGCGGATATCGTTGTACGTGTTGGTCATGGCGCCATACCCGTAGGTGTTCGCCACCCCCGCCACAGTGGTGGAGTGGCAGATCCGCGCCTGATGATCCACATTGTTGGTGCCCCAAAATGCGGCGAATTTGCGGAAAAGGTAAGCGGCCTCATTAGAAAACTTGGCTGAGCCGAGCCATTCGACGCTGTCGGGACCGTAGTTCTTGCGGATGTCCAGAAGCTTCCCGCCGATCTCCTCGATCGCCTGGTCCCAACTGATCCGCGTCCACTCTCCGGCAACCTTCTTCAGCGGATACTTGGTGCGCCGGTCACCGATCGCGATCTCTCGCGTCGATGCACCCTTGGCACAATGGGTGCCTTGGTTGATCGGACTTTCGAAGGCAGGTTCCTGACCGATCCATACCCCGTTTGACACTTCTGCCCAGATCGAGCAGCCCACTGAACAGAACGGGCAGACTGTCTTGTGGTAGCTGTAGTCCGCGCTAGCAGGCGGAGCGGTCTGCGCCTTTACTGTCCCGGCCGCCCCGGCAAATCCGGTCAGGCCAATCCCCGTGAGACCCGAGTTCCTGAGAAAGGTCCGTCGATCCAGACCGGAGGTCCCCCTTGGTGCCGACGCCATCGGGGCGAACGCGTCTCGCAATTCCCTCCTGCCGCCTATTGTTTTTCTGCGGAGCATATGCCTCTCCCTCGACCGTGCTACATGCGCGCCAGCGCGTAATAGGTGCGGATGTGATCGGTCTCCCCGAAGACGACGTCGCGCTTGGTTGCGGGACGTTGCTGCGTCGGCTCTGCCGTCTCTCCAGGCTGAGGGGCCGCAGCCAGTATCACGCTGCCGCCGAGGAATGCGCGGCGGCTCACCTTCCAGTCTCCTGCCCGGCCGTCGACGGAGTCTTCCCGTCGCTGCGTCATGACGCGTCTCCCATCTCACATCGAGCCCACAAGAACAGGCTTGGGCGGGGAATGTTCCTGATAAGCGCGGAATTTCCTGGCCGTGATGGTGTTGACCAAAGCGCTGCTGGAACATCGCGGCTCTGCCGCGGTTCATCTCACCGTGACCATCGCGGCCGCTCTCGCGATCCCGGGCTTGAAAGCCCATGTGCCCACCGAAACAGAAAGGCAGTCAAATGTCCGAAAATGTGAGCGCCTTTGCGATCACCTGCTCGCTCCGCCGCTCGGGAGAGGGAAAACCCGGCTCGACGGACCGTATGGTTGAAGACCTTTTCAAAGAGCTTCGCGATCTGGGGGTCAGCTGCGACAGTGCACATGCAGCGGATTTCAACATCATGCCGGGTGTGAGCTCGGACGAGGGCCCAGATGATGACTGGCCATGGTTGCGGGATAGGCTTTTGTCCGCAGATATCTTCGTGTTAGGTACGCCGGTTTGGCTCGGGCAACCTTCGAGTATTGCAAAGAGGGTGCTCGAGCGAATGGATGCCTTCCTTGGCGAGGCCGACGAGCTTGGTCGCATGCCAGCGCTCGGAAAGGTGGGCCTCGCCTGTGTCGTCGGCAACGAGGATGGCGCTCATGCCTGCCATGCGGCGCTGTTCCAAGCGCTGATCGATGTGGGATTCACCATACCGGGCAATGCCGGATGCTACTGGGTCGGAGAGGCGATGGGATCCGTCGACTATGCAGATCATCCGGCCCCGCCGGAGAAAATCGCACAGTCTCTGAAGCTTGCCGCAAGTAACGCGCAAAATCTGGCTCGATATTTCAGGAACTCTAACTTCACGGGCGTTGCCTGAGCGCCTTCGCGGGGGAATTGTCACGCCTCATGACCTCCGCGAGCAAACGCGGCTTCCACGCCAGTACGAGATTCCTAACCTACCTCGAGAGTAGTGCCCCAGCGCTTCTCTAATCGCCTTGGTCAACCTCTAATCCGTCCGCGTCTGGTCCTGCGTACCGCAGGCTGCATTGGCTATGCCCGACCCTGATCACGTATTGGATCAAGTCGTATTTCGGCCCTCACCGGATCATCCTTTGTCCGTTGACTTCCGATGTGGCCACCAGACCGGGCGGCATTCATGGTCTTCGAGCTTCCGTCCGATATAGCTTTCGATGCGTCTGCGCCGCCGCTCGAGCCCTTCCAAGTCAGGAGTTTGAGCCGCCAACCACCAGTGAGGTGCCGCCTCGGCGTCCTGCTCGGCGTGGGCCTTGCTCTGGGCCTTTGAGCTCGGCTTCTCTTCTTGGCCCTGACGGCCCTGCCCTTTGGACATGTCGTTTCCTCGCATTCCCCGGTCAGATCCGGGTGAGCAAGGAAACAGGCCAACCCTGAAATTGTTCCGGGTCAGAACAGACCGTGTATACGCTTTCCGGAAAGGGCCAGAAGATGATGAGAGCCTGCGCCCTTGGTGCCGCCCCGGAGCGCTGGGACATGGAAATTGTTGGGCCGACACGTCTGGGGCGCGGCCTTCGAAACCGCGGGGTCAGGCCCGCAGGCCACCAACGTTCCGCAGCACTCGCAAAGGGATCACCAAGCGGTCTTCACGCGCCCGAGGTTCTTTCTTCTGCCTGCCTTTCCTGACTTTCAGATCGCGGAATCTGATGAAACCTCAACTGGAAGCGCAGCCCTTCTGCCAGAAAATCGAAAGTTGCCTCGCCATCGAGCTGGTAGGCAACATAATCGCGGACAAAGCTGATGCCGAAACCGTCGACGACAGGCACCTCCGGCGCCGGACCCGCCCGCTCTCTCCAGCACAGGCAGACCCGCTCATCATGGTCCCGTCGCCAGCTTACCTCCACGGTGCCGTCATCCGCCGAGAGCGCCCCAAACTTCAAGGCGTTCGCCTGGAGTTCGTGTAATACAAGCGCAAGCACGGTGCACGTGTCCTGATCAAGCGCGATTGGATCGCCATGCAGCGCGAGCCTATCGGTGTCGAAAAGATGCGGCTCCAGCGCCTCCTGCACCAAATCGCGGATGTCGCACGCTCCTCTGTCCGTCAACAGGCGGTGCTGGACGCGGAGATAGGCCCGCAGTTGTGACAGGAAGGACAGGTGCGGGTCAGCGGCATCTGATCTCAGCAACGATTTTTCGGCAAGACCCTCGATTGCGGCGAACACATTTTTCATCCGGTGTGCGAGTTCCTGTATCAGCATAGCCTGTTCGCGCTGCTTGCGGTGCCTTTGCGTGATGTCTTCGACGATCAGCAGGATCATCTGAACATGGTCCAGACGTCGTCCCTGCATCCGTAGCACCCGAATTCCGCGTCCGGGGAATTCCCGCTCCGCCTCCCAAGGCCTGAGTGGCTGTCCCTCGGGAAGGACTTCGTGGAGCCGTTCGAGAAAATCCGGGCTATCCCACTGTCCCTCTCCGACGTCGGGAAGTCGTTTCCCGAGAACGTCTTGCTGCTGCAGATTGTAAGCCGTGGTGAAGGCGGGGTTGCAAGCCAGCACACCGAGCGCGCTATCGAGAACCATGAGTGGAAGCGGGATCGTCTCGACGATGTGCGCTGCGAGGGACCGCGGGTCGTCCCCTGCTACCTGTTTGGTGGCACCCGCCGACACCTGTCCTGGGTACGTCTTTTCCGTTTCACGCTTCATATTGTGCCCCCTTCCAAATCAGTGTGGCCCGCTGAAAATATACTTTCCGATTGGACATTCAGAGTTGTGGCGCGATCATGTGGGTGCGAGACTGCGAGTGTGACCAGTCGTACTGCGACGGTCCCTCGTCCTTCGATTACCATGGTCTCCGGCGCACGTGAGACCAACTTCTATTTTGAGGCCGAAGGAGCGATCTGATGTATGCATTGCCGCGCCATATTCTGGTACTTGAAGACGACTATTTTCAGGCAGAACGAATGGCGATTGCCATTTCCGAAAGAGGCGACAAGGTTGTCGGCCCCTTTTCTTCGAGTGCGCAGGCGATGCCACATATCCATCGCGCGGACGCGGCAATCCTGGACATCAGGCTCAAGGGCGATCTTTGTTTCAAAGTCGCGGATCGATGCAAGCAGATGCTCCAACCCTTTGTTTTCATCTCTGCGTTTGGAACTCGCGATGTTCCACTCCGTTTCGCCTTTGACACGTTCTTCACGAAGCCTTGCGAGGCCGATATCGTCCTCGACGATCTCTGCGAGCGGTGGGGTCCACAGCAGACCGTTCCCGTGGGATCCATAGAGGCCGTGCTGCCATTTCTTCTGGCGCGCGCCAAGAAGCTCATGCCCGACCAAGCCTCCTCAGAAAGGCTGGTAGAGGCCGCACTGAAGGCCGCCATCGCTGCCGTCGGCAGGGATGAACTTCCAGCGGACATTGTTCCCTGGCTCTTCGACCTGCTCGAGGATGAATTCCTCCTTCGGGGACGGGACCACCTGCTCTGATGGCCAACCCCGCGCATTACTCCCCTGCAAGTGCGCGACCTTAGGCATAGGAAAGTCCGCCCAACGCCGACCAACCCTCGTTCAGTTCGTCCAGCCGCTCCATGTCGTCTCCGGAGAGGAAGAAATCAAAGAGCGCGAAATTCTCCACGACATGGTCAGCACTGGAAGATTTCGGGATCGGCACGGTGCCGCGCTGAAGATTCCAGCGCAGCAGAACCTGCGCGGGGGACCTGTTCTTGGTGGCCGCGATATCCCGCAGCACTGGATCATTCAGGCGCTGGCCGCGGGTCAGTGGCGAATATGCCATGATCAGGATCCCCAGTGTCTGATGATGCGCCTGCAAGGCACTGCTGTGGCCGAAAGGGCTCCATTCGATCTGGTTCACGGCCGGGACTTCGCCCGTTGCCTCGATCAGCTTGTCGATCTGCGCCACAGAATAGTTGGAGACTCCGATGTCACGCACCAACCCCTCATCGCGTATGGCAGCCAGCCCTTCCCAGAGCCGCTCGCCGACGCCATTCGGCGGCGGTCGGTGGATTAGGGTAAGATCGGCATGATCGAGGCGCAGGACCTTCAAGTCGTTCTCGACAGCCTCCCGCGGATTGTCCGCTTCCTCTATCTTGGTCACGACATATACCTGATCCCGGCGCGCCGCCGCGCCGCGAAGCGCATCTCCGATCCCTGGCTGGCTGCCGTAATCCCGGGCGGTGTCTATCATCGCGTAATCTGCACGGAGCGCATCGTCCACGACCCGCGCCACATCCTCGCCCATGCCCCAGGTTCCAAGCCCGATAAGTGGCATCGTCCGGCCGGTGCGCAACTCCCGCCGCGCGGAGGGCGCAATCGTCGTCATCGTGCCAGAGCGGTCCTCGTCCCGCGCCTCCACGCGGCCCGGCTGCTTCATCGTGCCCTTCGCAGAGGCGTTGAGATCCAAGCGGTGATGGCCCGCCGGGTCAATCTGCTGGGCGCGCTGGTCGATGCCGCCCGACGCCGGATGACGATGCTCGCGGCTCTTGTCACTCGGGCGCGCGGTCATGCTGGCCACCCACCGCCCGCAGTGTTTCCGCCCCGCGAAACACAACACCGGGAACTTTCCGGAACATTTTCCGCAGGCTGATGTTCTTCCAGTTGCGTGTTCCAGCCTGGGCCGCGGAAAGGACGGTTTGCGATGCTTCGCCACCTTTTCCTGCAAATGCTCACGGGTATCGGGCTCGCCTCCCTGTTCATATGCTTCACCCTTTGGTTGACTTGTCTCGAGGCCGAGCCACTCATGCGAGAAGCTGCCCGCACGCCGGTCCAACTGGTGGCGATTTGGCTGGGTGAGACGATGCCATTTGCCCTCGGCTTCGTAGCGACGAGCCTCTGCCTCGGGCGCGCCCCGCCCCCCGGCGGCGGCACCAACAACACCCTCGCCACTGATAACTCGCGCTGGGGCACCCGATCCGGCGGCAGCTCGGGCGGAATATCAGGGCTCTCTTCCGGTGGCGTCTCGGGCTGCGGCAGGTCGTCGGGACCCGGCGGTTCGTACTCGGGACCGCCGGGCGGTTCGGGTACCTCGTCCGGCCGCGACGGCGGGATGTTGGGTGGCACCTTGCCGGGAGGGGCTGGCGGCGAGTCCGGTACTCCCGAGCGCAGGAGGCGATCGGCGGACGAAGGATGGTGCGTCGTGTTGAGGTTGTTCATGGGTTCCTCGAAAAGTTGCGGCTGTCTTGAAACAGGCATGACGCTCGTGTGTTCCCGGCGCGCACCGCCTAGGTGCCGGCGCGCCGGGGATTGTCCACTGATTTAGGGTGTTCAGGAGCGCCACCAAGCATTGGTCGGACGCGCAGCCTACCTAAACATAGATAGGGTATTTGGCTCGTACCCAACTCCAGCTTCGCTTTCTGAGCGAAGCCGCGCCTCGAGCAGATGGCAGAAGGTTGTCAGGCGGAACGTGAGCTGGCAGAGCCCGCTACAAACACCACGGACGCAGACGTAGCATAGAGTATTATGCCGGATGGCGTGTCGATCAAAAGGAATGTCATTTATGCGGTGGACGCGGGCCGTCAGATCTGCCGAGAAATGAAGAGGCTTATCCATCTCGCTGACATCGCCTTTGCGTTCAGCGACATTGGCGTCGTGTGGCACGGATCGGGCTTCAGGCTGGGCGTCTGTCGCAGTGGCTCCACATATTGTCTTGGCACCTGACTGTCATGCGATTCTTGAAGTAGTGAGCGACGCCGGTTCGGGGAAATGCCTGGCCGCAGACGGGACAAACCCTCGCCTGCCGTTTCGTTGGCTCCGGTGAGAAATCGGAAAAACCACCGGATTGGCTATACCGTCGCGTCCGATTGACATGCGGCCAGGTCTTGGAGACTAAACCCCGGAAAGGGCTATCGGTTCCGTGCGCGCGCGGCGTGGTTCAACCCAACTCACCTCACCTCCCCCGGCATGCTGTTTGAAGCCTTGTATCGGTCCTCCTGGTCGAAGCCCTTTTATGCAAGTGATGGGGGCAGGCGTGCTGCCGCATTTAATGTCACGACTCCGTAGAAATTGAGTGTGCCAAAGGGGACCGATGGACGCGCAGCAAGTTCAACGACAAATTCAACGGGGATGCGGCGACGCAGTTTACCAAAAGAGTCTACACGGTCAGGGAATTGCCCGAGCATATTCCGGTTTGTTCGTTCAATGACTACGATAGGTTCGCGAAGGCGTGATCAGGAAACGCTGGAGGAACACCGAGATCCGACACCAAAAATGTACCAGGCAGGGATGTCGGAGGGACGTGAAATCATACGACCGTTCCGGAAGATGCTCAGCAAGCCGAAACGCAAGCATGCACGGAACCGATTTCTTAGCCCCTCGATTTCGAGCGCCGACAGAAACTTACGAAAGTGAGCTTCTGAAATTCGGGGGATTACCCGTTAGCAGAGGCTTTGGAGAGCGCACGAGGCTATTCTGACCAACGTCACTGCCGAGCCAAGCTTCGCCTGATGGCCGATCCGGTCCGAGCCGCACTACCGGTGAACCTCCGCATCGGACTCAGCTTCTTCGGTACCGCTCGAATCCTTGCCCGGCGTCAAGAGTTTCTCTGTCAAAGAGAGAGGGCACTTGCCAAGCACCTTGAGAAAGGTCTTTGCCCATACGGAGGATTCTGTGTCTTCGACAACATCCATACATGCGCGGTGACGCGCAACGCGTTCAAGTTTCGGCATCGCGAGGGCCTGCCGGATTGCGGCGGCAATATCTTCGACGTCATAGGGATTTACCTGGAGAGCCTCGGTCATGTCTTCCGCCGCTCCGGCGAAGCGCGACAGGATGAGAACGCCGGGGTCCCCGGGGTCCTGAGCGGCGACAAACTCCTTGGCGACAAGATTCATTCCATCCGCGAGCGACGTAACGAGGCACGCTTGCGCCATGTTGTGCAGTCGTGCCAGAGATTTCCGCTCCACATTCCGGTGAATGTAGCGGATCGGAGTCCAGTCGATCTCTGCATAAGCCCCGTTGATATGTCCCGAAATCTCTTCAAGTTCGCGCGTGATATCTTGATAGGCTTGGACCTTCTCTCGCGAGGGTGGCGCAATCTGTAGAAAGCAGGGCCGCGTCCCCTCGGGCCGGGTCTCAAGATATCTTCCGAAAGCTCTGAAACGATTGAGAAGCCCCTTGGTATAGTCAAGCCGGTCGACGCCGATGATCAAAGCTTCCGGCTTTTCTTGCGCAAAGGGGCAATCCTCCTCCTCCAAAAGGCCGGCCCGAAACCCCTCGACATCGATGCCAATCGGAAAGCTCCTTATGCTCGTGATTCTATCCCGAAATCGCACGCAACCAGATGGAAGGAACTCGGCCCGAGGGTCAGCCCGATACATCTCGAGGCAGCGAGCGACATCACCTCGGGTCTGCAGCCCGAGGAGGTTATAATGCGATATCCACTCCGCGAAATCCTCCGGGTTTGCCAGCATCGAAAGATCGCCTAGCGCAGGAAAGGGAATGTGCAGAAAGAACCCGATCCGGTTCCTGACCCCTAGGCTGCGGAGTTCGTAAGCGAGCGGGAGCAGGTGATAGTCATGGACCCAGACCAGGTCATCCGGATCGGCGAGTTCTGCAATTCTGAGAGCAATCCTCCGATTGACCGCCCTATAAGCCTCTTCAAAACCTGGTTGATGGTCGACCAAATCGCCGCGCCGGTGGCAGAGCGGCCAGAGGACCGAATTTGAAAAGCCAAGATAGTAGTTCTTCAGATCCGTCTCGCTTAGTCTGAAGGCCAGCCGACGGTAGGGCTCGCTGCCGACCAGTTCCAGCGTTCCGTCGTCCGACCCCGTATCGGGATGCGCTCCAACCCACAGGCCTCCTGATCTCGCTAGGACATCGTGCAGTGCCACCACGAGCCCCCCGGAAGATGAATCTCCCATCGGGATCCGGTTTGACACCACGATCAGTTTTGACGGCATTTTTATTCTCCCTGGACCGGCATCAGCTCCGGCGGAGACACAAACAACCTCAGCGCCCTGATGTTCCTGTGCTCGCGCATGTGACGCCGCGTTTCGGCACGGCCCGGCAGGCGCGACCGATCCGCGGGCGCTCACTCCGGGCACCCGCGAAATGTCTGGTCTCCGCCAACCGTCGTGGTGGTCGGGCCTAGCCCTCGTAGGCGGGAAGCGCCTCCAGCTCATCCTCGGTCATCGGCACGTAAACCACGACCGACGAAGCGTCCTCGGAGCGCGCGATCTGCAGATCGGAGAGCTGGAGTTCCACCGGCTTTTCCCCGAGACCGAGAAAGCCGCCGACATCGACGATCACCGCGCGTACAGTCCCATCGTCATCAAGGATGATTTCCGACACCTCACCGATATCCTCGTCGTTGCTGCCGTAGACTGCGGCCCCGGTAAGGGTTTCCGCGGTGAGGTCTTCTTCCCCCGCGGCCACGTAGTCGCGGCGCGCCGTCGGCGTGCTGTCACCATCCATCGCGTCCGTCCCGCCGGTCTCCGCGGATGTCGGATTGCCCTCCGTCGTGGGGAGAGTCGCACCCGCTGCCCGGTCGGTGTTTTCCGCGGCGGGGTCGGTGCTCAGAGGCGTGCCGCCCGCCTGTTGGCCAGTCCCATTGGTGGGCTCCGGTGTATTGGTCGCCGCATTGCCGACCTGGTCCGCCGGGTTCATCTCCTTCATGTCGCCCGGCTCGTTTCGATCCTCCGACATGGCTTCGCGCTCGGCGCCGCTTGCGGCGTTCCAGCCTTCGAAGGCAGGGGCCTCTTCCAAGGCAGCCTGATCTGCATTCAGCAGCAGGAAGAAGTCCTCAGTTGCATCGGTCGCAGTGTCCGGCGCGAAGGTCAGCGAAGTCATGTCCACGGCGACGGGATGTTCCCCCATTCCGAGAAAGCCGCCAATGTCGAGCACGACCGCCTGCAGCTGACCTTCGCGCGACAAGACGATGTCGCCGACCTCGCCGATGTCGTCCCAGTTCTCCTGCACACCTTCGTAACCCTCCTGACTGGCAGGCTCGTCACTGCGGTAGACACGCATATCCATCAATTCGGTCGCGAGCACCGCGTCCTCACCCGTCTGGGTGAGGAACATCGCGCCCGAGTCCTGTGCCGCGACCGGCAGCGCCGCAAGCATTGCAGATCCCACCGTCATCAAGAACTTTCGTTTCATACCGTCATCTCCTCTCGTTTGTCGTCTTGGCGCAACAGCGCAGGACTTCTGAACAGCTCAGGAGCCAGACTGTTCCAGCCCGGAACTCTGCCGCTTTCCATCCGACGCGCCGACATCTGCATCCGCACGGCGTTCAAAGAGCGTCAGAAGGCGGAGGACGATTGGCACAGAGAGGCCAGGGTCAGCGCGAGCCACGGCTCGCCAACTCCAGCGGGAACCCCGTTCGAAGTGGCGAACCTGAAGTTGGCACCGGTGCTCCCACTTGACATCATCTTTCGCAAAGACAACCAGCCCGGGCGCGAGAAACTCGGTCTCGCTCGTGATAGCCCCGCGTGGATGCGCGCGGCATGCTCTCCCGAAACCAGTCAAAAAGTCAGGGTGCAGTAGTAGGTGATGGCGACCGCATGCCTCGCGCTCCCAGCCAGTAGTCATGCACCGCCGAGACTCAGCCAAGAAACCGACCAACGTCACCGGCGCGCGCTGCCGAAGTCCGACCGAAGGGCATCCGGAAAAGACGATCCGAACCTCTCTCCCCCGTCGGAGCGGACGGTGGTCATAGGAAAATTTTTCCGGGCGTCAGGAACAGAGCAGTGCGCGAGTTGTTCGCGGTCAATCACAATGGCTGGGCTGCGAAGAGGGCAACATGGGACGGCTGGAATTTCGGTTCTTTGCACAGAGACTTCCTGCGCTGCGGCAGAGGCTTCTCGGCCTTTACAACATCCGGGCCCAAGAGCGGCGGACGGACATCTACCTCCAGCACCGCTCGTGCCGACAGTCCTTCAAACTCCGCGGCGGGCAGAACCTCGAACTGAAGCTGCATCTCGGGCAAGCGGGAGGCTCTGAGCGCTGGCACCCCATAGGCTCGGTGCCACTTCCTGCTCGGGGTGTCGACCTCACCGGCACATTTTGCGGCGCGGACGAATTTCCGGTGCTCCAGGCGCATCAGGTCTACGCTTCCGAGGATATGATCGCGGCGTTTCGCGACCTCGGTCATGCGGCGATCACCATGCACAAGCTCCGCGTGCACCTGAGCGCACCGGGGGCCGAGATTGAGATCGCGCACGTCAACGGCGCTCCGGGTGGCCCGGCTGAGACAGTTTGCATTGAAGCCGAGTTGGCGGCTCCCATTGAGAGCCTCCGCCAGGTTCTGGGACTGGAGTCGCACCGGTGCGAAAGCTATCCTCACTGGCTTCTCAGGCAGTTGGCTGCGGCAACTGAAGAGCCGGTGCGCGGCTCATAGCTCGGGTGTTCCAGGGTTGAGTGGCTCTGGCTCCGCTTCGCGCTCCGGCGCCCCATCAGGTACAGCGACGTCACCGTCCTCTACCTCCTCTGCCGAGGGTGCAGTTGTGGTCGGCGCGTCCTCGTCGGGAGCCTCGGCGATCTCTTCGGCAACCCAGTAGAGGATGAGGCCGACGCCAAATACGACGACCAAAAGAAGTGCCAGCAGCGGCGGCCAGTGTCGGCGCGCCTCCTTGCGAGTGTCGGTATCGGGAGGTGACAATGTCGTTTCCTTTCCTTACGGGAACACGCCTCATGCGAGGCCGTCGACAATTTGGAAGATATCAAGTCTCGCTGGCAATTATCGCGTTCTGAACGCTCAGAACGCCCGGAACCGATTGCGCCAGAGCCGTCGCCAGCGTGCGCTGAAATTCGCGCTCTACGGTTCCTGTCAGGTGAACAACGCCGTCTTCGACTTGCACGCCGAGGCGCGCATGCTCTGCCAGCCGCCCGTCGGCTTCAAGCACAGAGCGAACCTGCACTGCGAGCGCCTTGTCGTCACTGCGCCCGACCGGCGGATAGACGGGTGGCTCCGGCAGAATGGGCTGACGAGGGCCGTGTTCCCCTTTGGGCCGGCTCGGTTCGGCAAGGTAGGACGACACCGTCTCCATTCCCTTCCCAGGGCCCAATCGCCTTTTCGCATTTCGATCATGACTACCTGCCATTGGCATTTCCTCATTCGACCTTGCCGTGTACGTTGCGCCCGCGCAGGGGGTGCTACTTGCCCTCTGCACTATTCCCCGCCCGTTCGGGTATCGCGTCGCTGGTGATGGCGGTGCCGTCCGGAGATACGAGCGCCCAGAAGCCGCCGTATCCGAAGATCCCCTGCCCTCTTGGCGTTTCGCCAGGCTCGTCCCGCTCGTATCGAAACAACGGTTGCTCCGCGTATCTCAAAACTCGGTTGCCTCGCCAGTTCACGGTATCCAGCAGCTCCAACATGACACCCTGATCGGCCTGCGGCGGCGCGTTCACGATCACCGGTGGCCATTCTGTCCTGCATCCGGGGCCGCAGGACTGCAGCGGCGCCAGATCGTCCCCACCCTCCGTGCGTGTCAGCATGACATAGAATGGACGCCCGTCCGCACCGACGAGGTAAGGCCCCTGCCCTTCTCCTGGGCTTATCGAGACGTCCGGGCCGGGCGCATCGGCCCCACCGGTGAGCGGGAACAGGCTCAGCGCCAGACCTAGCAAAAGAATACTGTGAGGACGTACCACGAGAGCCTCCATCTTCTTGCGGGGACCATCGGAACATCTCCAACTAAAGAATGTTCCCGCGGCTTTGGGTCCAAGATGCCGCAGGTTGGCGCGGCCCCCACTGTGGACGTGCAGAAAATGGGTCGAAGTGATTAGACCATACGGTTCCAGACCCGCAGGGAACCGCAGGATCTCACAAACTCGGCGGCGGACTGCAGGTCGTCGAGCGTCATGATACCCTCGGCATTGATATCCACGCCGGCCGCCTCGAAGAGCGGTGCCGCCTCGGTCGTCATCGCAATGAACTTGCAATGACCGAAAGCGTCCGCGACGAACTGCCTGCCCGGCAGCATGGTGCGAAGATCCTTCGCGCCGTCCTCGCCAGCCACGATCGCAACCGCGTCGTAGAGCACCGAGGGTCCGCCATCGATCTTCTGGTTGGCCTGCACCCTGTCGCCACCCGAAGTGATCACGCCGCCCACCTTCGGAGCGACGATCTCGATCATGCCGCCCTCTGCCTCGACCGCCTCCTTTAGCGCGTCCAAGAGACCGCGATCCATGCCGTCGGTCACGAGGATCCCGAGTTTGCGCCCTCGGAAACTCTTCGGCCCGTTCTTCAGAATGGATAGCTTGTCCGAGCCCCGAAGGTCCACAGGCGCGCGCGCAGGCGTAGCGGCCTCAGGCAACTCGTGCCCAAGTCCGTCGGCCACCATGCGCGCCAAGCCCTCGTCGACCAGCCGCAAGTGGGACAGGATACGGAGGCGAATGTTCTCGACCACGCACTTCGACAACTCGAAGGTGAGTGCATTTGCAATGTGCCGCTGCTCGACCGTCGTCTGACTGCGATAAAACTGCCGTGCCTGGCTGTAGTGGTCGGCAAAACTCTCGGGTCGAAGGCGGCGTTTTGCTCCGCCCAACTCTTCAGGATAGCTCGAGAACCCGCCCTTCGGATCCGGTCGCGGCCCGCCTTGCGCCCAGCTATTCGGCTCGTAATTGGCCCGGCCTGCCGGATTGTGCATTGCCATGTGCCCGTCCTGTTGAAAGTGATGGAAGGGACAGCGCGGCGCATTGATCGGGATGAGGGTGAAGTTCGGTCCGCCAAGGCGCTTCGTCTGCGTGTCGAGGTAGGAGAAATTGCGTCCCTGCAGCAGCGGGTCATTTGTGAAGTCGATGCCCGGAACGATATTCTGCGTGCAAAACGCCACTTGCTCGGTCTCGGCGAAGAAATTGTCCACCGTCCGGGTCAGCACCATGCGTCCGACGATGCGGATCGGGCAGTCCTCCTCCGGGATAAGCTTGGTTGCGTCCAGAACATCAAACTCGAACCGATCTGCAAAGGCTTCATCGAAGACCTGCACGCCCAGCTCCCACTCAGGAAAGTCGCCGTTCTGGATGGCGTCCCAGAGGTCTCGACGATGGAAATCGGGATCGGCGCCGTTGATCTTCACGGCCTCGTCCCAGACCACCGATTGCAGCCCCAGCTTCGGCTTCCAGTGAAACTTCACGAAATGGCTCTCGCCTTCCGCATTAATGAGACGGAACGTGTGCACGCCAAAACCTTCCATGAAGCGGAATGACCGCGGAATGGCGCGGTCGGACATGATCCACATGATCATGTGCATCGCCTCCGGCATCAGCGAGATGAAATCCCAGAAATTGTCATGTGCCGACTGCGCCTGCGGGAAGCCGCGATCTGGCTCGGGCTTCACCGAATGGATGAGGTCCGGGAACTTGATGGGGTCTTGGATGAAAAAGACCGGGAT
This sequence comes from Salipiger sp. PrR007, assembly GCF_010499845.1. Taxonomy (NCBI): domain Bacteria; kingdom Pseudomonadati; phylum Pseudomonadota; class Alphaproteobacteria; order Rhodobacterales; family Roseobacteraceae; genus Salipiger; species Salipiger sp. PrR007. The sequence goes on from NZ_JAAGOZ010000022.1 coordinate 37,084, forward strand.
ATTATTTCCCACGAGGTCCCAGTTTCCCTCGTCTGTATACATTTTCACCGCAAAGCCGCGCACGTCCCGCGCCAGGTCGAAGGACCCTTTGCTGCCAGCCACTGTAGAAAATCGGACAAAAACCGGCGTCTGCTTGCCGCTCTCTTGGAAGGGGCTCGCGCGGGTCAGGTTCGGAATGGCCTCGGTGCACTCGAAATAGCCATGTGCCCCGTAGCCACGGGCGTGTACCACCCTCTCGGGGATGCGCTCATGATCGAAATGGAAGATCTTTTCACGAAAATGGAAGTCCTCCATGAGCGCCGGCCCGCGCTCTCCCCCGCGCAGCGTGTTCTGGTCATCCGAGACAGGCGAGCCCTGCGCCGTAGTCATGCGCGGAGCGTCCGGGTTGCTCTGGTGCAGTTCTCCGCCGTTGCCCGCTTCGGCAGGGGGAGTGTCGCTTTCGGCAGTTTTCTGGGTCTGCGCGGTCGGGTGATAGAGAGTGCGATCGTCTGGCATGTGAGCTGTCCTTCTTCATCGAAAGGGCGGCGCCGGGCGTGTTTGCCTGAACCTGCCGCAGTTGCTGAACCCCGCTGGCGGCGCGCCCCGCTCTAACAGGGGCAAGCGCCTTGTGTTCCCGAGAATGTCAGGCGCCGCTGCGGGCACCTTTCACTGCTTCCACGAGCGCCTGCCGCGCCACCGTCAGGAACCTTTTGCAGGCATCGCTGTTTCAGGTCCGATTTTCCAAAGGCGAGGCGCGATTGCTGGAACACGAGAAACATGGCGCCACCCTTCAAGCGCACACAACGGAACTCGCTCTCATCCAGTTTCTGCTGCTCGGGTCAGAACAGGCCCGGAAGTCACTCATCCAACAGGAGGAAGGCATGACCCAACCGTCAGATAAGACCAATCCAGAGGTGTCGATCCAGGACGTCACAAGAGACATGGGAGACCGCCTGAAATCCAAGGCCCGCGAGACCGTTGACGAGGTCAGGGAGCACGCCGGTACCTTCGGGGAAACCCAGCGTGATCAGTTTGCCGAGGGCGTTTCCGAGGCATCCAGTGCGTTTCGCAAGGCGGCCGAAGACATGAACGGTGGTTCACCCCAGGAGCGCATCATATCGCAAATCGCAACCTCTCTCGCCGACGCGTCCGATGCGATTCGGGACCGTGATCTCTCGCAGATTGCCGGAGATCTGTCGGCCTTCGCGCGCCGCAACCCGCTCGCCTACCTCGGTGCGGCCGTGGGACTGGGCGTCGCAACAGCACGCTTTGCCAAGGCCAGCGGCCCGGTCGCTTCTACTGCTTCCAAGAGGCCCGTGAGGAGTGCGGGCGATGTCGGTGGCGCGGCCGGGAGCGACACCCCGACGACCGGCGTTGCGAGTGAGCGAGACGCCTTCTCCGCAACAGCCGCAGACCGGGAGGGACTGTGATGAAGACCAAGTACCCTACGGAAACCACCAACCTTATCACCACGATCATCTCACAGATGGCCACGCTCATGCGCAAGGAAGTTCAGCTCGCGCGCGCCGAGATGAGCGAAAACGCCCAAGGCGTCGCAAATGCGCTCGGCGTGATCGTGGCCGGCGTGGTTTTCAGCCTCGTCGGACTGAATGTCATTGCCGCAGCCATCGTCGCCGCCCTGTCGGCCGCCGGCCTGCACCCATTCTGGTCCGCGCTGATCGTGGGGGGCATCGCCCTCATCGCGGCTCTCATCATGATCAGGAGCGGTCTGAACAATCTGAAACTGACCAGCCTTGCACCAACGCGCACCTCCGAGAACGTCCGCCGCGATGTCTCGGCAATCCGGGAGACCACCAATGGCTGAGCCAAAGCGCCCCAGTGAAATCGAGCGTGAGATCGACCAAGAGCGTCAGGCGCTGAACGCCTCGATCTCCGAGTTGCAGAACCGGTTTTCGCCTGACGAAATCTTCGTACAGATCGGACGACACCTTCAGACCCATGGCAGGGACATGGGTCAGGCACTAAGCAAATCGGCGAAGCAGAACCCAATCGGCCTGACGCTCACCGCAGCGGGCATCGCGTTCCTGGCCTTCGGCCGCTCCTTTGACGAGGAGGAGGATAACCGCCTTGCTGGCGATCCGCTGAGCCGCCGCGTACGCCGCCGCCAAGACGTCCGTGAGGGCTTTGACCGCGACAATACCGACACGGAATGGTCCACGCCGCGGGCCGGCTACGGCGCGGGCCTATCGGCCCATTACCACGACGATCTGCACCGTGATGACGACGATAGCGAAGGATTTCGAACCCGGGTAGAGCGAGCGCAAGCTAGGCTTCAGGCCAGGTTCGAGCAAGAACGGGCGGGAGTCTCCGAGGGCTTCACTTCGGCACGCAGGACCGTGGGAGAGGCCCGCGACGCGCTTTCCGAGCGCGCAGACCGAGCCCAGTCCTTCCTACAGGAGGGGTACGACCGGATCGCCGCCGGGACCGAGCAAATGTCCGAAGCCGCTCGACGTCGGGTATTGGGTGCGCGCGAGCGCGCGCTGATCGCGCGGGAAAGGACAGCACGACAGGCAAATCGGGCTTCGGCGGAGGCGTTCGACCTCTACGACAAACACCCGCTGGTCGCCGGCGCACTAGCCATGGCGCTCGGTGCCGCCTTTGGGGGTGCCTTGCCCAGAAGCAGGGCTGAGGACTCCTTCGTCGGAGAGTATAGCGATGCGCTGTTTGCCGAGGCGGAGGAGATCTTCGCCGAGGAGCGCGACCGACTTGCGGCGGTGGCCGATGCGGCTCTGGATGAGGGTGCCGCAATCGCCCGGAACGTTCGGGCCGAGGCGGATGCTCGCACCCCGGGAGACAAGCCCGCGGAGCAGGCGCTGAGCGACGCAGCGAAGACTGCGGGGCGGCGCATGGAAGAGCGCATCCGTGACGAGGCGGATCGGCAATTTTCGGCAAGTGCCACGCATGCGGATCCCGCGCAGCCGAAGTCGCGGGGTCCGTCGAAGCCGTGACCGCTGTCGGGTCGGCTCCTCGCGACACGAGGGGTCGGTCGCAACGGGGCGCTGGCGAAACAACTAAAAGGGTCGGGCGGAGATCGCGTATGACGGCTCGCTCGCTCGCACAGCGCCCGCGGCACATCGGCAGGCCCCGGTCGAAAATTATCGCGTCGAGGTTCTGGTGGGAATTCGTCGAGGCGAGGATCAGCCTCATCGCCTCGGCTCCCCTACTACGGCGTCATCGCAATCTCCCCAGTCATCGCGGCAGGGATGACGATGAAGGCGCATCTTCTCTACTGGATATATCGCTTCGCAGATTCTGAGAGTCTTGCCCTTCTTCCGCCGCGGACCGCCGCGCCCCGGACGCTCCGAGGCCCACTGCAATGGAAAGATTGCCCTCACGGCGACCCCACCCAACGTTTCGTGGAAAATTTCAGTCAGGCTTGACCCGTCGCAGGAGTAGATCACCAGACGTCATGTGCATTGCCACTGAGGTAAGCGGGTGGTCAAGCGATGCCAGCTCCGCCAGTGATGCCATAGATTTCGCCCGTGATGTAACTTCCTTCCTGCGATGCGAGGAGGACATAAACCGGTGCGAGTTCGACCGGCTGTCCCGGCCGACCAAAGGCACTCCCGCCGCCGAAGTTCTCGACCTTCTCTTGGGAGGACCCGCCGCTCGGATTCAGGGGTGTCCAGATGGGACCTGGCGCAACGGAATTGATGCGAATTCCCTTCTTAATCAGTTCCGAGGCAAGCGCCTTCGTGAAGGCAACGATGCCCGCTTTGGTTGTGGCGTAATGCAAGATGGTGGTTGAGGGGTCATACGCTTGAACCGAAGACGTCGTAATGATCGAGGCGCCCGGCGGCATTAACTTGGCCGCCTCCTGCGTCGTCCAGAAAAGGGCGTAGAGGTTGGTCCGCATAGTCGTGTCGAAATCGGTGCTCGTGACGTCATCGAAGCACGAAAAGGATTTCTGATGTCCGGCGTTGACTACAAGAATGTCGAGCCCACCGAGCTCAAATGCCGCTCTTTTTGGCAGTTGCCGTGAATGGCTTTCGTCAGCCACGTCGCCGGGTATCGCAACAGCCTTGCGCCCCGCCTGTTCCACCAACGCAATGACTTCGTCGGCGTCCGGCTGCTCTTCGGGAAGATAGGAAATCGCCACATCCGCCCCTTCTCTTGCATAGGCGATTGCGACGGCCCGCCCGATCCCGGAGTCCCCGCCGGTGATCAGCGCCTTGCGGCCCTCGAGCTTTCCAGTGCCGACGTAGCTGTCTTTGCCATGGTCAGCCGCGGGGGTCAATCGTCGGGTGAGCCCTGGGGCCGGCTGGGGCTGTTTCGCGAAGGGCGGAGCGGGATGCTGCTTTCTTGGATCCTGCATTTGCAGACGGTCTGGCATGTGATCCTCCTGGATTGGCGTTGCGGTCAGCTACCCCCCAACAATCTCGAACGTCATATGTTCGCACAGAATCGACCCAGACCTCGACGGCGTTGGGAAGATTTTCAAGAGCCCAACCTGAACGTGTTTGGTGGCTCCGAAAATCTATCGCTCCTTGGGAATGATGCTGATCCCCCCGCTCGTTTCGAGCACGGCCGCCTCTATATCATCGAGAGTCTTTATCCCGTGTTGCAGGCGCGCCGCTTCCAGAATGTCCGCGACGCTGACGCGCGCTCGGCGCATCGCCTCACCGTCGATCCTGCCACCGCTGATCAGGACAGTCGGTGTTCCGTCGAGCCACTCGGCGAGGCTTGAAGAGCTGCGCTTGGCAAAGGAAAGGAGGACATCCACCAAGAACAGTGTCAAGATCAAGATGATGCTGTTCGAAATCGAGAAATCATCTCCCAGCAGGGCTTGTTGCGTTGTCTCGGCAATAATCAGCAGCAGTACGAAGTCAAAGGGAGTTGCTTGCGCGAGCGTTCGCCGCCCGGTGATGCGCATCGCTATGAGCAGAAACGCATAAACTGCGACGCCACGGATAACAGAATCCATCTAACCTCCTAAGGTAGAACGAGGATGCCTGCATTTTTACGCTCGTCACCAATCGCGAGCACAAATCTGATCCATCCGAAATGCATGGCTCGCATTTCAACCTTCACCGCGTGAGGCGCGTCGCCCGCAGCTTCGAACCTAAACCGCTCCCCATCCGTCACAAGTGTGCTGCTTACGGGCTCGGGCTGGATGCGCTCGATCTTGAAATGGTCCATAAATGCCTGATTTAGGGTAAACTCTGGCGTATCGGAGGCGGTATGGAATGTTAACTTTACCGCATCGGCCCCTTCCCATCGTGAAACCCGAGGCATCTCGACTTGTGCTTGCGTGAACTCGATAACCTGCTTCTGCAGAGGACCTCCGCTGCCCGTCAGGCCTAGAAGCGCTAAAGCGACCACCACTCCGAACACAAGCCAACCCAAGCGCTGCAACGACCACAAGCGAGACTGCAGGCGCCTCTTTTCGTCGATTTGTAGTCCGTCTGGTCTTATGGGAGGTATGCTCATGTCGCTCTCGCGAGCCTTCGACGGTTCCATCCCTAGCGCCCCTCAGGTTGCGAATTCCATCACGATGTGTCGGACTACCGTCGGTGACGATCCCAAGCTTGGGAGTTTCGACAACGGCAACATTGACCAGCGCCCAGACACGTCCAGCGCCGTGGCTCGAAGAATGCTCCGCTCGCTCGCAGACGCTCGCGGAGACTCACCTCCACGAAAGATGTGACCAATCACTTCGTACCAGACGGCCTACCGCCGTTTCGAAAATCACCGAGTTCTGGCGGCATCCGCCTTCCGGCCTCCGGCGCCACCAGCAGTAGGCAGTCCGGGCAGATGCATAGGGCCTGTATGTGGTTTCCTTTGGCCAGCGACTTAGCAATCTTCGTCTTTGTTAACCAACCCTGGCTCTCCCTCCTTCTCGCACATCGCCGTTGTGGGCTTATTGCCCCCAGGCGAAACCCGCTGCGCTTGATGGAGTCGCGGCTCACGCTCTACATAATCCTCGGTCTTTCGACCTTGACCATTGACATCTTGCCTGGTCCCCTCTGACCTCCCGCGCGACGAACTGTGACGCCCTCCTTCAGCGACAGGAGTAGAGCGCGTAGCCGGTTTCTTCGGTTCATGGTTCACGATGAGTTCCTCCCCAATACCAACATCACAAGGGCCGAGATGTTCCAGGCAAGCGCAATATTGTCAGCAAACTTTGACCTGCCCCCTGCCGGTCCCTCATTCATAACGAGAGTCTGCAGGTTGGATTTGGGTATTCCCCGCGTCTATCCGCACGATACCTGAAGAACCGGCCTTGCGACCTATGGAAGCGCGGAATGGACGGCGAGCACCTGGTTCAGGATGTCGATGCAATAGCGTCCCTGCACGATCATCCGCGCGACGGCGCGCGGTTGGCCCTAGGCGAGCGAACAACTGACGAGCTCCCTGCATGTGATATTTCGCTCATCAAAACCCCGTTTCGCGCCGCATGAACCATCCTCTGACCTGAAAAGATTCCGGGAACAACGGTGGCGACCTCCTGTTTAGGGAGCGTACGCGCAAAGGAGTACCTTGGGCGATCGTGCACTAATTTCGCGTCGTCGCAGCGGTCAACAGGGAGGTCATTCATGCAAAAGCACCCATTGGCCATTGGGATCATCTGCGGGATCATCGCGACAGTCCTTGTGGCTGTCGCCACTTTACTCACCATCGCTTACACCGGTGCCTACAACGTGGCGGCATCCGACCAGCACGCAGACGCGGTCCGATGGACGCTCGACACGGCGGTGCACCGCTCCGTCGAGCGGCGCTCTGAGAACATCGAACTTCCGGAGACCTTCACTGACGAACTCGTCGCCGAGGGCGCGGGTCACTACGCCAAGACCTGCGTCTATTGCCACGGCGCGCCGGGGCAGGATCCGACAGATTGGTCTCGAGCCATGCGGCCCGAGCCGCCGCATCTGACGGAAGCGGCCGCCGAGTGGAGCGCCGAGGAGATCTACTGGATCGTCGACAAGGGCATCAAGATGAGCGGGATGCCTGCCTTCGGCACCCATCACGGTCCAGAAGAGATTGCTGGACTGACCGCATTCGTTTCTCAACTGCCGGGGCTATCACCCGAGAAGTATCGCGCTCTGACTGGCGCGGTGGCCGAGGACGCAGTCACCCCCCGGGTGAGGCAACGCGCGGCATCGGGACGGAGCCCGCCGCGTCAGCCAACTAGGGAGCAAGAGAACCTATGTCTTATATCCGTTTCGGATTGATGATCCTCACCTCCACGGTGGTGATGTTCATCCTGATGTACCTGAACACCTACGCTTGGGAGCACGTCTTTTTCTCCGAGACGCGAACCTACATGGCGATCACGATGGGCGCGACGATGGCGGTCATCATGCTGGCCTACATGCTCGGCATGTATTCAAACAAGACCCTCAACATCGCGATCTTCGCAGGCGCCGTGATCGTCTTCGCCTTGAGCCTGTGGCTGGTACGCAGTCAAGTGACAGTGTCGGGCCCGAGCTACATGCGGGCGATGATCCCGCACCACTCGATCGCCGTGATGACGTCGGAGCGGGCGCAGATCCGCGATCCGCGCGTCCGGAAGCTCGCCGACGAAATCATCGGCGCACAGCGGCGCGAGATCGCCGAAATGCGCTACCTGATCGCCGAGGTCTCGGAGGGCAACGTCGCCGAGACAATCTACCAGGACCCGCCGGCCGAGGTCGGAACGATCGACGATGCCATCGGTCGCGCCCTGATTTCCACCCTCGATGCGTCGCCATTGCCGGAGGCTGAGGCAGAGCAAATTCTAGAGCCGGGGCCCCGCTGCGTCTTCAACCGCAGCCCCGAGACCGATCCGATCCTGTGGGCATCGAAAGGCGGACGGGCGGCCATGAAGCTCAACGGCGTACTCGTGCCCCTCGAGACGGACGCTGAGACCGACCACAGTCTCGAGTTCACGGCGCGGGGCGTCGCTATGACCGTCCGGCCGCTAGGAGATGAGGCCGACTGGCGCTCGGACGCCGAACTCATCTTTGAACTCGATCAGGGTCTGACGGTCGGCTATCGCGGCTTCTATGAATGCCAGACCGACTGAGAAACGACCTTCCGGCACATCGCTGGGTTCGACACCGTTTCGTCTAGGAGTACGGCGAGGCTCTGGTCGGCATCCTGACGATCGCAATAGCGCTTGGATGCCGTGTACGCCTCCGGCGAGGGCCGTCTGACCGGGATTTGGGCGTGATGCTAAGTCCGACCTTATGGTCGACCTAAAATGCACACCCGAGATCGAGATCCTGGCAGCCGGGGATGTCCCGCGCCGGCGACACTGGAGCGATGCGAACAAGCTCCAAGTCGTGAAGGAAAGCTATCTGGAACACCGGCAGGTCACAGCGACGGCGCGACGGCATGGAATCTCGCGTTCCCTTCTGACGACTTGGCGGCTTCAGTATCGGAACGGTAAGTTGGGCCTCGAGACAGTTCCGGCATTTGTGCCGCTCACTCTCGCACCCGAGTCATCCGATCCGCCGCCACGTGCTGCCGCCAAGGATGTCCAGTTGGAAATCGTGCTCAGGAACGGGCGGCGTTTAATCGTGTCCCCGGCTGTCGATCCGGATGCCCTGGCCCGCCTCTTGCCCGTGCTGGAAGGACGATGATCGCGTTCCCGACTGGATCGCAGGCGGGGCGACCGACATGCGACGCGGGATGAACACCTTGGCTCTGACGGTTCAGCAGGGGCTTGGGCGCGATCCGCATGCTGGCGAGATCTTCTGCTTCCGCGGCCGCAAGGGCGACCTGGTAAAGTTGCTCTGGCACGATGGTGTCGGCGTGTCGCTCTACCCGAAGCGGCTCGAGGCGGGGAAGTTCATCTGGCCGTCCAGAGGAGCCGGCGATGCATTGAAGTACAAGAAGACGAACGTCTAAATGCCCGTGAAATCCAATAGCCTACCTTCCCGACTTACGATCTGCATAGGCCTGAACGAAATCAGCGATCTTTTCCTTTGAAAGATCCAAACCCCGATCCCCGCCATACTGCAAAGCGGTCACTCCGTCCCAACCGTTTTCCGCCGCAAGAGCCATGAGCGCCAATGCGCCAGCCCTGGCGCCGGAGGAGCAGTGCAGAAAAACCGGCTGTGGCAGATCGTCGATGGATCGCCGGAAGTTGTCGACCCCCTCTTCGTCCAGTTCTTCAACGCTCACTGGGTGATGCAAGTAGTTGAGCCCCACCGCCTCGGCCACGCGATGTTCTTCGGGCAATGCCATACCGCCGATCTCGTCCGCCTTGCGGAAGTTGACAACGGTCATCATTCCCTCTGTAGCCACATTGCGCAAAGCTGCTTAGTCTGGAGTGAAAAGCGCGACAATGTGGTTGCTGTCAATTATAGCGATGCGATTAATGGTAATCTCCGTAGGTTCTTGAGTTTACGTGCGAACCCTCGCAGCTGACCATGTTTTTTGCAGTGTAATCCTTTCTGCACCCTTTGATGATGGGTTCGAGGCTTGTCATGAGGATTGGCGTGCGTGTTAGTCCTTCTCGCCAAGTTCCTCGAGCACCATGGCGCGAGCCCGGTTCACCCGGCTCTTGATCGTCCCCATCTTCACGCCGCAGATCGCCGCGGTCGTCTCGTAGCTCTCGCCCAGCATGACCACGAGGATCAATGTCTCGCGGTAATGGGCCGGCAGTCGCCTAATCGCCCGGGCAATCTCTCCCCCCCGGACCGACCACTCTTGCGTGCCATTCACCCAAGCCATCGAGGAGGCGCAATCCTGCCCACCCATGCGCTCGCGCGAGCGCTTGGCGACATTGTTGTAGAAACTGTTGCGCATGATAGTCATCAGCCAAGCGCGCAGATTGGTACCAGCTTGAAATCGTTCGATATTCGCAATGGCCTTCATCAGGGTTTCCTGCACGAGGTCATCCACGTCCTGTTGCGCGCGGGTCAGCGTCCAGGCGTAGGCACGCAGCGCCGGAATGTACTGGACAACATTGATCTCATTTTGAATCTTGTCAGCGACTTCGGGCATAAATACTTCCTCGATTTTCCCACAAACCGAGCGCCTTAAACCCTCAGCAGGGCTGGAGGCGTGAGATTGCAGTGAGTAGACCACAATCTTTTGCGGGAGTATTACATTGATCGAGTGCGGCGTCCTGAGAACACCAAACCACGTGAATCGATAAGCAAGATGCGACGCCACTCCTCTGCGCTTGCTTCTATCGTAGATCCGGAACTCGCTTGGTCAATGACGCTGCAACACACAGAATTCGATCAGCAAGAACCCGCGCCAATGGCAGAGCTTCACACATGGCTGAAAGGGTCACGCAGAACTCCGGCGCTGGCGTAGATATCGTCCAGCACCGCGGCCACATCGACCAGCCGCTCACACGCGGGATCATAGCAGCTGTCGTGCGCCAATCGGTCGAGCCAGGCCATCGCTGCGCGGCCACTCCAGTCATCCGGCGGCGAGGCCAGAATCTCGGATGTGCAGCCGTTAAGCCGACGAGTCTCAAAATCATAGAACGACCCGCCGAGATTGCGCATACTCACGCCGCCCCCTGCACCGTAGAAGCTGGCACTGATCTCGGCATCCTGTCCCGCCGGAAGCTTCCACGAGCACGACAGGCGGATCGGCAGGCCCGATGGCGTTTCCAGTGTAGCCAAAGCAAAATCCTCAACCGCGCTCCCTTCGATGGGAACACGGTCACCTCTGTGGCGCACCTGCGCCGAGGTACATTTCATTTCGGGCCAGTCGAGCAACCAGAGCGCCAAGTCGACCAGATGTGTACCGAGGTCGGTCAGACATCCACCACCGGCGCGATGCCGGTCGTAAAACCACTCCTTATCCGGTCCATAACTGTTGTGAAAGCACAGGTCCACGAAACTCAGCTCTCCCAGACGCCCCGAAGAGATCTCGCGCTGCAGCGCCCGGGCTGCCTCGGTGTGCCGATAACTAAGATCTACCGCCAGCAGCTTGTCAGCCCGTCGCGCCGCATCCACGACTGCGGCGGTCTCTCCCGCCGTCCGGCCCAGAGGTTTCTGACAGAAGACCGCCATTCCAGCCTCCAGAGTGCGAATAGCCTGCTCGGCGTGACCTGCGGAGGGCGTGGCAATGACAACGGCATCGGGGCGCTCAGAAAAGATGTCTTCCAGCGCTTGCGCCTGCGTCGCATGGCGCGCGGTGGCTTGGCAGGCGGCCAGTGCATTCTGATCCGAATCCGCCAGCGCGACCACGTCCGCCAGCCCGCTCGCGGAAAGCCGTTCCATGCGGTCCCGTCCGATCCAGCCAAGGCCCAGAAAGGCGAGCCTCAGACGCTTTCGCGAAAAAGGCATCATGACCAGACCTTTCACGAAACGCGGAGGCTTGTCCCGCGCTGCGTCGAGCCCATCGGACAGGCGCTCCAGCGGATACACATGGGTCAACAGCGAGGAGGGATCGATAGCCCCTTCAGACCAGAGGTCCATCGCCTCACGCATGGTTTCGAGAACCGTACTGCGGTCGCGCACATGCGCGTTGACGATCTCGAGCGCCCGCCAATTCCAGAGCTGCATGTCGACCTGTCGCGGCCCCTCTTGGTGATAGCCCGCGATCACCAAACGCCCGCTCTCGCGCAGAAGCCGCGCGGCAATATCAAGCGGCTCCTGGCTTCCGGTGCATTCGACGGCGACGTCACAGCCTTGTCCATCAGTCAGCGCATCGACCGCTGCATGCACCTCGGCTTCGTCGCCAAGGAGGGCGGTTGTCGCGGCGCCCTGCTCCCGCGCGAGATCGAGGCTTTCCTGGCGCCGCGAGAGGGCAATGACCGCTGCCCCTGCGTCGGTCGCCATGCGGGTCAGCATCGCCCCCAGAAAGCCGACGCCAATGATCACCACGCGGTCCCCTCTGCCGATCCGCGCCATGCGAAAGATGGACAGAGCGCACGCAAGAGGCTCGGCCGGCACCGGTTTTCCCTCGAGAGCCTTCGGTACCGGAAGGGCCGCGTCCTCGGGCACCACCTCGTGGGACGCAAATCCGTGGGTTCCGAAAACTGCCACGCGCTCGCCCTCGCGCGCGGGGTCCACGCCGATCCCGACCGCGTCGATCCAACCCCAAGCTTCGTGGCCCAGTTCGCCCGGCGCGAGGGGATAGCTCTGCCACGCGGGCCCGGACCAAGGCACTAGGTTCGACGCACAGATACCGCAGCCTTCGAGCCGCACCCGCACCTGGCCCGCATCCGGCCATGGGAGCGGCTTGTGGACCATCCGGACTTGCCCCGGACCTATCACCTGCGCCGCCAGGCGCTGCGTGGAAGTCGATGCTCCGTCCATGTCGCGATTTCCTCTTCTGGGGATGCTTCAAACCGGCATCAGAACCACGGACTGTGGCGTTTGTTCCTATGCGGGTCGGTATGCGCGGCACACCACGGCGTCCCGGGATCGAAAGATGCTGAAACGATTGAAGAAGATGTCTCCATTGAAAAAGAAGAAGTCGCCCGCCTAGGTTTTCGTTTGCGATCCCGGGAACATACCGAGCCTGCGCCTGTTCAACGCCGGCAACATTCGCAAAGGAGAGCGCGATGAGCCTTGTCCTCGTGACCGGCGGCTGCGGCTTTATCGGACGTCAGGTTGTCGCCGAACTGATCCGCGCAGGAAACCGAGTGCGCATCTACGACGCGTTGATCCCCCAGGTCCACGGAAGCGGCGCTAATCCATCCGACCTGCCCCCCGAAGCAGAAGTCGTGCGCGGCGACATTCAGGATGCACCGCGCCTATCCGCTGCGCTCCGAGGTTGCGAGACGGTCATCCACTTGGCCGCTGAGGTCGGCGTTGGCCAATCGATGTACGAGATCGTGCGCTATGTCGGGGCAAACGACCTCGGGACGGCCGTGCTCCTCGAAGCAATTGCCGAGCACCCGGTGCGACGGCTTGTCGTCGCGTCGTCCATGAGCGTCTATGGCGAGGGCTACTACAGTGGCCCCTACGGGGTCTGCCACGAAACCACGCGCCGTAGAATCGCTGATCTTCGCACCGGTCTCTGGGACCCGGTCGACGAGGATGGCGCGCGTTTGCAGCCCATGGCCACTGACGAACGCAAGCGCGTCGATCTCGCCTCGATCTATGCGCTGACAAAATACGCGCAGGAACAATCGGCTCTGATTTTCGGAGCCGCCTATGGCGTTTCAACCGTGGCACTGCGCCTATTCAACGTATTCGGCGCAGGTCAGGCGCTTTCCAATCCGTATACGGGGGTCCTCGCGAATTTTGCCTCCCGCATCGCCGCCGGCGAGCGGCCAACCATTTTCGAGGATGGCCGGCAGCAACGCGATTTCGTCCACGTGCGGGACGTCGCGCGCGCGTTCGTCCTTGCGACCACCGCGCGCGACGTAGGTGGAGAGACATTCAACATCGGCTCCGGCCGGCCCAGGAGCATTCTCGAGGTCGCTACGCTTCTTGCAAGTGCCATGGGGCGCGAAGATCTGAAACCCGAGCTCCTGCACCGGTACCGAGCCGGCGACATCCGCAACTGCTTCGCCTCGATCGAGAAAGCACGCGAAATGCTCGGCTACGTTCCGCGCCATGGCCTCGAGGAAACTCTGCCTGACTTCGTCGACTGGGTGCGGCAGGAGGCGTCCGAGGACCGGAACCAGATGATGCGGCAGGAGCTTGCGGCTCGAGGCCTTGTATCATGAGTGGCTATGGGTTCGTCGAATGGTTCCGCCCCGGCGACGCAGCGCGGGTCGAGCAGGTACTCCCGCAGATCGAGGATGCGGGCGCATTGTGGCTGCGCACGCACCTGTCCTGGGCCGATTATCATGCTCCCGGCGGCCGGGAATGGTACGACTGGCTGATCCCGCGCCTCGCGCAGCGGATCGAGCTTCTACCATGCCTGCATTACACGCCACCGTCGCTGTCGCGGACCGGCCAGAGCAGCGGCGCTCCCAAACGCCTTCAGGATTTCGCTGACTTTACGGACACGGTGCTGACCCGCTACGGGCAGCATTTCGAGCATGTCGAGCTTTGGAACGAGCCCAACAATCTGCTGGACTGGAACTGGCGCATGGATCCCGGGTTCGATCTCTTCTGCGAGATGATCGGGATGGCCGCACATTGGGCGCGTCGCCGGGGCTGGAAGCCGGTGCTCGGAGGTCCCGCGCCATTCGATCCCTACTGGCTTGACTTGATGGGCACGCGCGGCCTGCTGGAGCTGATGCACGCGGTTGGCTTTCACGGCTTTCCGGGAACCTGGGACAGCGAGCAGAGCACTTGGGCGGGCTGGGATATGCATCTTGGTGAAATGCGCACAGTCCTCGACCGGCACAATGCGGCGGCGGAAATCTGGATCACCGAAACGGGTTACTCGACCTGGCGCAACGACCAGATGGAACAGGCGCGCCGCTTCGAGCGGGCGACCCGGGCCCCTGCGGATCGCTTGTACTGGTATGGCTGGCAGGATCTTCAGCCTGATGTGGCGGTGCAGGAGGGGCTGTGGTTCGATCCGCGCCACTATCACATGGGGGCCACCACCGCCGAGGGCCAGCCAAAGCTGCTGGCCCGACTGCTGACGGATGGCGGCCTCGCACGCCTGCGCGAAGTGACATGTCTCTCGGCGCCTGCTGTCGCTAGGCATGTCCGTCCGATGCTGATCACCGGCGGTGCCGGGTTCATCGGCGCCAACCTCGCCGATGCCTCCCTGGCCGATGGGCAGGAGGTCATTGTCCTCGACAATCTGTCGCGCGCGGGGGTCGAACAGAATCTCGCCTGGCTCGAAACCCGCCACGGCGCGCGCCTGCATCCAATGGCCGCCGACGTCCGCGACGAGCAGGCATTGTCAGACGCTGTTCGCGAGGCTTCGGCGGTTGTGCACCTTGCAGCGCAGACCGCTGTGACGACCAGCCTCTTGTCGCCGTCCGAGGATTTCGAGGTGAACGCGCGGGGCACGCTCAACCTGCTCGAGACGCTTCGCGCGACCGGCCGGAGGATACCGTTGGTCTTCGCCTCGACAAACAAGGTTTACGGCTGCCTTGACGACGTCCCCCTTCAAGGGACACCCCCTCGCCCGGTCACCGCTGCGCTCGCGCGCGGATTGGACGAGAGCCGTCCGCTGCAATTTGCCACTCCCTATGGATGCTCGAAGGGCGTGGCAGACCAATACGTGCTTGACTACGCCCGCAGCTACGGGCTCCCCGCCGCGGTTCTGCGCATGTCCTGCATCTACGGCCCGCGGCAATTGGGCACCGAAGACCAAGGCTGGGTTGCGCATTTCCTAATCCGGTCGCTGCAAGACGAGGAGATCACCATTTATGGCACGGGCCAGCAGGTGCGCGATATCTGTGAGATATCGGACGCCGTCGCCGCATACAGGGCGGTTCTCGCGGGCATCGACGGACTGTCGGGGCGGGCTTTCAACCTTGGCGGGGGGCCGGGCAATGCCGTCAGCCTGCGCGAGGTGCTCGCAGAGATCGAAAGGTTGATAGCAAGGCGGCCACGTCTGCGCACAGACTCATGGCGCGCCGGAGACCAGGCATGGTTCGTCGCTGACACCTCGGCGCTGCGCAAGGCCACGGGATGGCAGCCTCACGTGCCTTGGCGCGAAGGCCTCGAAACCTTGGCCAGATGGCTTGTACGAAACCGTGTTCCAGGCTTCCTCGAGAGGGTTGAGGCATGAGCAGGCGCATCCTGATGACGCTGGACGCCGCAGGCGGTGTTTGGCGCTACACGATGGAGCTGGGCGCGGCGCTTGCCAGACGTGGGCATCAACTGGCGTTGGCTGGCGCGGGACCGGCACCGACGGCGGACCAGCGAGCAGAGGCAGCTGAGTTGGGAGACCTGTCTTGGTCCGACGAGCCGCTCGACTGGATGGTCGCCGACCGGACGGCGCTTGCGAACATTCCGTCCTGGCTGGCCGGGTTGATCGCGCGGCACGAGCCCGACATTCTGCATTTCAACCTTCCGAGCCTCGCCGCTGCCTTACCGCAGGACAGCCCGCCATCCGTGGTCGTGTGTCACTCCTGCATGGCGACGTGGTTCCGGACTGTCGAACGCCGAACAATTCCTGATCAGCTTGCCTGGCACGCGCTGCTGACACGTCGGGGGCTGGTCAAGGCCTCCGCCGTTGTCGCGCCGAGCCGCGCGCATGCGGAATTGACCAGGGCGGTCTATCGCACGCAACCCATCCAGGTCGTGCCGAACGCTTCGACCGCGCCACTCAAAGCGCCGTCAATGGGAAACGGCAGCATCGTCGCTGTGGGCCGCTGGTGGGACAAGGGCAAGAACGGAGCCGTACTTGCCGCGGTCGCTGCACGTGTCGAGGCACCCGTAGTGCTGATCGGTCCCTGCGAAGGTGGAGCCGGAGAAGCATTCCGCGCGAAGCATGCGCACCTGGAGCACGCACTCTCGCACGAGGAAACGCTCGCGAGGGTCGCGGGAGCCAGTATCTTCGTTTCCCCCTCCTGCTATGAGCCTTTCGGTCTTGCTGCGCTCGAAGCGGCCCGCGCGGGAAGGCCGCTGCTTCTCGCAGACATTCCGGTGTACCGCGAGATCTGGGACGGCGCAGCGTGGTTCTTTGCTCCAAGCGATCCAGATGAACTGGCCCGGCAAATCCGCGCGCTTCTCGCGCAACCCGACAAGCGGCTTCACCTCGGGCTCGCGGCACAGGCCAGAGCGCTGACGTTCTCGCCTGCCATGCAGGCCAGCGTCATGGAAACGATCTACGAAAAATTGCTCGCGCAGCCGCAGGGGGACTAGACACATGCGCTTTACATTCTTCACCCAATCCCTCGTCTCCGACTGGAACCATGGCAATGCGCATTTCCTGCGCGGCATCATGCGGGCGCTTCAGCAGCGCGGCCACGACTGCCGCGCCATGGAGCCGGCGGATGGGTGGTCGCGCCGCAATCTGATCGAGGATTGCGGCCCCGCAGCTGTCGAGGCCTTTCACGCGACTTTTCCCGACCTTCGCAGCGAAACCTATCATGGCATCGACGATCTGGACCGCGCCGTCGACGGGAGCGACGTGGTGATCGTCCATGAATGGACCGAGCCCGCGATCGTCAGCGCGCTCGGCCGCAAGCGGGCGGCGGGAGGCACGTTCCGCCTACTGTTTCATGACACGCACCACCGCGCCGCGAGCGCCGATGCCGAAATCCGCGGCTTGGATCTGTCGGCTTACGATGGCGTTCTCGCGTTCGGCGAGTCGCTCAGAGAGGTCTATCTCGGCGCGGGCTGGGCGCGGCAGGTATTCACCTGGCACGAGGCCGCGGATGACACGCTCTTCCGACCGCAGAGCCGCCAAGAGACACGCGGCGAGTTGGTCTGGGTGGGCAACTGGGGCGACGGGGAGCGCACGGCGGAACTGGCCGAGTTTCTACTCGGTCCGGTCGCCGATCTCGGCCTCACGGCAACCGCTTACGGAGTGCGCTACCCGCCCGAAGCACTGGAGGTGCTGAATGCTGCGGGCCTGCGCTACGCCGGACCGATTGCCAATGCGAGCGTACCCCGCGTCTTCGGCGAACACCAGGTCACCGTGCACATCCCGCGGCGCCCCTACGTGCGCCATCTGCCCGGCATTCCTACGATCAGGGTCTTCGAGGCCCTGGCCTGTGGAATACCTCTGGTCTGTGCGCCATGGAGCGACAGCGAGGGCCTGTTCCGCGCCGGGCACGATTACCTCCAGGTTGGCAATGGTGAGGAGATGAACGGCGCATTGCGCGATGTTCTGCACGATCCGGCGCTCGCCGCCGAATTGTCGCGTAACGGGCTCGCGACCATCGCCGCGCGCCACACCTGCCGCCACCGCGCGCGCGAGCTTCTGAAGATCGTCAACGGACTGGCGCTGCCGCAAAAGGAGGTTGTGTCATGAGCCAATTGGCCTTCTACGGATCGAGCCTGCTTTCAAGCTACTGGAACGGGGCCGCGACCTACTATCGCGGCATCATTAAGGCGCTCGCGGCACGCGGATGGGAGGTCACTTTCCACGAACCCGACGTCTGGGAGCGCGGCCGGCATAGGGATATCGATCCGCCCGACTGGTGCAGGGTCAACATCTGGGAAGGCAGCGCCGAGGGATTGCGCAATGCCGCGGCCGAGGCGGCGCGCGCGCAGGTGGTCGTCGTGGCGTCCGGAATTGGCTACGAGGATAGCGCGCTGCGACAAGAGGTGTTGCGCGCAGCGCGCCCGGATGCGCTGCGCGTCTGGTGGGATGTCGATGCGCCGGCCACACTCGCGACCCTTCAGGCACAGCCTCTGCATCCCTTGCGGCGGGACCTTCCGGCGTTCGACCAGGTGCTCACCTATGGCGGCGGCACGCCGGTGGTCGATGCCTACCTTGCCCTGAACGCATCGGCCTGCATGCCGATCTACAACGCGCTCGATCCCGAAACACATCACCCTGTCCCCGGTGATCCCCGCTTCGCAGCAGACCTCGCCTTCCTGGGCAACCGCCTTCCGGACAGGGAGACCCGCGTGGATCACTTTTTCCTTGACCCAGCTTCGAGGCTACCCGACCGGCGCTTCCTGCTCGGCGGGGCTGGCTGGGAGGGCCGGTCGCTGCCGCCAAACGTCGCCGCCTTGGGGCACGTCGGCACCGCTTTGCACAACGCCTTCAATGCAACGCCGCTCGCGGTGCTCAACATCGCCCGGGACAGTATGGCCGCAGCCGGCTTTTCACCGGCTACCCGCGTTTTCGAGGCCGCCGGGGCCGGCGCGTGCCTGGTCACCGATGCTTGGGACGGGATCGAGCAGTTCCTAGAACCCGGACGGGAGGTGCTGGTCGCGCGAGACGGAAGCGATGTCCTCGAAATCCTCGAAGCCCTGCGGCCGGAGCAAGCCGCGGCAATCGGCACACGCGCCCGCGCCAGACTTCTCGAGGCGCACACCTACACCCACCGCGCCGACCAGATCAGCGCGGTGCTCATGCGCGGCCTTGCGAACAAAACCAAGAGGGAGGCACCCCTATGAGCTCATCGCTCGATCTCGTGTTCTTCGGCCTGTCGCTGTCGTCCTCCTGGGGAAATGGCCACGCAACGACCTACCGGGCGCTGCTCAAGGGGCTTGCGCATGAAAATCATCGCGCGCTTTTCCTCGAATGTGACCAGCCCTGGTACGCGGGCCGCCGCGACTTGGAAGAGCCACCCTATTGCGAGCTCGCGCTCTACGAAAGCCTCTCGGATATTGCAGCCTGGCGCGAACGGATCGAGGCCGCGCACGCGGTGATCGTGGGCTCCTATGTGCCGCAAGGCGCCGCGCTTCTCGACTTGCTGTTGTCCTGGGCACCGCGCCGACTGCTGTTCTACGACATCGATACCCCCGTCACGCTGGCAGCGCTCAGTGAGGGAACCTGCACTTACCTCGAGGAACGCCAGCTGCCGGAACTCGACCTCTATCTGTCCTTCGCCGGCGGTGCAGCCTTGGAGCGCCTGCAGTCACGTGGCGCGACGCGAAGTGAAGAGCTCTATTGCTCGGTCGACGCCGATCTCTACCGTTTTCTGGATCTGCCCGCAAAATGGGACCTTGGCTATCTCGGCACCTTCAGTCCTGACAGGCAACCGGCCCTCGAGGCGCTGCTGCTGGAACCGGCCCGGCGACTTCCGGACTTCCGCTTCGTCGTCGCCGGCGCTCAGTACCCCGACGACACAAACTGGCCCGCCAACGTGGAGTATATCGAGCACATCCCGCCGGCGCAGCACGCAGAATTTTACAACCGCCAACGTTTCACGCTCAATTTGACGCGCAGGGCAATGCGCGAGCTTGGCCATTCGCCCTCGGTCCGGTTGTTCGAAGCCGGGGCCTGCGGCACCGCCATCCTCTCGGACAGGTGGCCGGGACTTGGAGAGGTGCTGCCCGAGGACGAGGCGGTGAAGATCGTCGACAGCCCAGAAGATGTGGTTGCCGCGCTCTCACTACCAGAGGCCCAGCGACGTGTCCTTGCGCGCGGCGCCTATCAATCGGTGCGCGGCCGGCACACCGGAGACGTGCGAGCCCGCGAACTCGCCTCAGTGATCCGTTCCCTCTCTGCCAAAAGGAAGGTTTCCGCATGACGCTCACGGCACAAAAGCCCGTCGCGCTCGTCGCCGGTGGCGGCGGCTTTGTCGGCTCTCACCTCTGCGACGCCCTGCTCGATCGAGGGATGGAGGTGATCTGCCTTGATGACTTCAGCACTGGCCGCCGCGAGAACATCAGGCCTCTGGCGAACAGCCCGCGCTTTGCGCTCATCGAGGCAAGCGTCACCGACCTGCCGCCGCTCGCTCTGCCCCGTCTAGACTGGGTTTTCAATCTGGCCTCACCCGCGTCGCCGCGCCGCTACCAGCAGGACCCGGTTCGCACGGTCATGATCAACGTCCTCGGCACCCACCATCTGCTCGAGGTCGCGCGCAAGCATCAAGCCCGCTTCCTGCAGGCTTCCACCAGCGAGGTGTACGGCGACCCCGAGCAGCATCCACAGGACGAGAACTACCTTGGCCACGTCAATCCCATGGGGCCCCGCGCCTGCTACGACGAGGGTAAACGCGTGGCTGAAACCCTCTGCGCCGACTACATGCGTGCCGGAAGTGCGCAGGTGCGCGTGGCGCGGATCTTCAATACCTATGGCCCCCGGATGTGCGCCGACGACGGGCGCATCGTATCCAACCTGATTTCACAGGCGTTGGGAAACGCGCCGCTCACCATCTACGGCGACGGCACACAAACCCGATCATTCTGCTACGTGTCGGATCTCGTCCGGGGCCTGGTCGCGCTCATGGCTCATGAGGGAGCGCTGCCGGGACCAGTCAACCTGGGTAACCCAAGCGAGATCACCATCCTCGAACTTGCCGACATCGTGCGCAAAGTGACCGGCTCGCGCTCGGAAGTTGTGCTCAGACCTTTACCCGAGGACGATCCCAAAAGGCGGCGACCGTCGATCGATCGCGCACGAGATCTCCTTGGCTGGGCCCCCGTCGTGCCGCTCCGCGACGGCCTTGCCGAGACCGCCGCCTGGTTTTCTGCGCAGCGTTTGCCGGGCACAAGGAGCGGCGAGGGAGAGGTGGCGAGGGCAGCGGAATGAGCGACGTCGCTGCACGCATCGCCGAGCTGGGGCCATGGTTTCACAACCTGAACCTCGATGGGATCGAGACCGCGCCAAATCACCCGCTCGGCGACTACCCGAGTTTCAAGTTCGAGGGCTTCAAGTCCGTCCTGCCCGACGACCTGTCGGGGCGCAGTGTTCTCGACATCGGCTGCAATGCCGGGTTCTACGCGATCGAGATGTGGCGCCGGGGTGCGGATAGGGTGCTCGGCATCGACAATGATCCACGTTATCTGGCGCAGGCGAGGCTTGCGGCGGAGGTGACTGGCGCAAAGATCGACTTGCGGCAGATGTCGGTCTACGAGGTGGCGGACCTGCAAGAACGTTTCGACCTCGTTCTTTTCATGGGCGTGTTCTATCACCTGCGCCACCCGTTGCTGGCGCTCGACCTGCTTCGGACCTACGTGACCCGAGAGCACCTGCTATTCCAGTCGATGCAGCGAGGCGACGCGCACCCCCTTCCGGTATCTGCCGATTATCCCTTCGAAGATTCATCGCCTTTCCAACGGCCCGACTGGCCTCGCCTGCACTTTGTCGAACACCGATACGCGGGCGATCCGACAAACTGGTTTATACCAAATGCTGCTGCGGTAGAAGCAATGCTGCGGAGCGCGGGATTCACGATCCTGCAGCGGCCGGAGCCCGAGGTCTATCTTTGCCGGACCTCCGATATGCAAGAGGGTGCACCGTCTCCCTCGATCAGGGTTCGCGGCGAATGAGCTGGCTCGTCAGTTCTCGAAGTGGCCTCTTCGCCGCAGTTGCGTCTGAAGCTCGTGGGCAAGTTCGAGGAGCCGCTCTGGAATGTCCTCGTTGCGGATCTCTTCGAGCGTCTTTTCGAGTTCTTCTGAAATACGTTTCGAATCTTGGCTCTGTTCTTTTCCAGTATTCATTTTTTCACTTCGACTGGGTGAGGAGATGGACTTGATAGTTCAGTTTATACGGGTGAGCCGCGCTCTTGGATCACATTCCCAAGCAATGAGGTCTGACTACGGACGCCTTGTGGCCCCATTGCGTCAGGTTGCGCCTTCGCGGGGCCCCAGCTTCGTTCGGGACGCTGGCACCTTCAGGGAAAGGGTAAGAGGCAGAAGGAGAGGGAGAAATGAAGCTTTCTGACGCGGGACAACCGCTCCCCAGAAGCCCCGAACCGGATGCCACGCTGGCGTTTCTGCGGGAAGGATATGAGTTCATCTCGCATCGCTGCGAAAAACTCGGGACTGATGCCTTCACGACGCGGCTCATGCTGCGCCCGGTGACCTGCGTGCGGGGGGCGAGCGCCGCCGCCATGTTCTACAAGCCCGGGAGAATGAGCCGGAAAGGCGCCATGCCGCGGAGCGTCATGACGCTTCTGCAAGATCACGGCAGCGTCCAGACCCTCGACGGCGAGGCACATCGGCAGCGCAGGAAGATATTTCTTGATGTCATGTCCCCCGACCGACTGCGCTGCGCGCGACAGTTCTACGCGCGGGAATTCAGGTTGGCGAGCACCGCCAGCAGCGAGCGTGTCGTCCGCTTCGACCGATTTATCGGCCCGGTGCTCTGCCGGACAGCGTTCCATTGGAGCGGGATGCCTTTCTCGGGCGAAGATGTGGAAAAGCGTACCGAGGAATTCCAGGCGATGTTCACCTCCGCCGGCAGCTTCGGTCCGAAACGTGTGCGCGCTGCATGGCTGCGCGCTCGCTCGGAACGATGGGCGCGCGAACTAATCTCTGCGGCGCGCGCCGAACCCGGTGCGAACGGCTGGTTGGTGGACCATCTCCTCGCGCATCGTGACGCGAGCGGAACAGGCCTAAATGATCGCGACGCGGGCGTAGAACTGCTGAACATCCTTCGGGCGATCGTTGCGGTGGGGCGCTATGTCGGCTTTGCCGTTCACGCGATGGCGATGCACAAAGAAGCGGTGCTGCAACTCCGCGCTGCGCCAACCGAGGATATGTGCCGGGCGTTCGGCGACGAGGTAAGACGGCTCTACCCGTTCTTTCCCGCGATCGGCGGAAAAGTGCTCCAAGAGTTTACTTGGCACGGGCATCACTTCGGCAAGGGGGATTGGGTGCTGCTCGACCTCTACGGCACCTGCCGGGAAGAAGCTTCATGGGGGCGTGCTACGCAGTTCGATCCGACGCGTCATCTTGCGCCCGACGAGCCGGCCGCGATGATCCCGCAAGGCGGTGGCTGCATGCAAGCCGGACACCGCTGCCCCGGCGAGGCACTCACCCGTGCCCTGCTCACCGAGGCGATCGAACTCATGCTAGAAGTGGATCTCGCGGTACCAGAGCAGGACATGGGCATGCGCCCCAACGAATTTCCGCCACTGCCACGCGATGGCCTTCTTGTTCGCATCTCAGGACGCCATCCCGGCCCGTGACAAAAGGTCGATGACCTCCTCTTCCCGTGTCTGCGCGAAGTTTTGGTAGTGATCTTCCACCGCCCGGAACGGCTCTGGCGTTGCGAGACAGACAACCTCCTCTGCGCTGCTGCGCAACCTTTCGAGTGCGCGTGCCGGAGCGACGGGAACGGCTAGAACGCGGCGCCCCACCTTCCTTTGGCGCAACACGTTCAGCACGGCCCGAGCGGTATTGCCCGTCTCAACGCCATCGTCGACGAGAATGATGGTGCGCCCCTCAAGCGCCTGCTCAGGGAGCGAGCCGCGATAGAGACTGCGCCGCCCCGCAAGTAGCGCGAGTTCCTTTGCGCGCTGGCTATCGACGTGCTCCATCGTGATCTCTGAGCGCAGGATCGCCGCGCCGTCGAGGAAAACGTGGGGATCCGGCCCATCGACAATGGCACCAATGCCGACTTCGGGATTTCCAGGCGTAGCAATCTTCCGCACAAGGATGATATCCAGGCTGAGGTTCAGCGCCTGCGCGACCACGAAGCCGACCGGGACGCCGCCCTGCGGAAGCGCGAGCACGACCGCGCCGCTTTCCCGATACCGACCCAGACGTTCGGCGAGGCGACGCCCGGCCTCGGCTCGATCGCGGAAGGGGGTCATGTGGAGGCTCCCGGATGGGTGTGTTCCGGCGCGCGCCAGACCGCGGCCCGCAGGGGTACGCCCGCCTGACGAACAACCATTGGTGTCCTCGCCTGGGTACGGTCCGCGCAGACCCGAAGGTCGCGCCTTCGCGGGAGCTGGGACCGAGGGAACAATTGACGACTTCCCCGTCGCGACAGAACGACGATTTCAGCGTCGGGTGAACGCGCCATGGTAATACTAACTCCTCGTGTTTCGTGTCTTCTTCGCCTAGGCCAAGAAGAAGTTGAATTCGGCTGGAGAAGGCTCGTTTGCCAAACGTTTCGCACCCGAACCAATCTCCCGAGCGAAACAACCTGTAGGCCCCGTTGTTCCCGCCTGCGGCTGCGCGGCTGAACAGACCGGGCAGCTTCCTCCGCCGCCCTTTAGATATTGCCCGGAACAAATCTCCGGAGCGGCTGTTTCCGGCTGCAACCCTCACCTCCCAAGAAGCGAGGCTTGCCATGAGACAGTCCCCTTCGCGGCTCGTTCTGCCCCTGCTTGGCGTTGCCGCCGTCGCCTTCACGTCGTGGCGCGCGATGAAACAGCCCACGCCGGGCCATCCGCCCGACAGCGCCCCGGGCCGCACGGCACGGCGGCACCGCTTTGGTGATTACCTTGTCACCGGACGCACGGTGAGCATCAACGCGCCGCGCGACAGGCTCTATGAAATGCTGCGTGATCCGGACATCCTCACGCGGCTCATGGCCGGTGCCGGAAGGGTCAGCGCAAGCGACGGCGGGCTATGGCATTGGACACTCGACACGGTCGCGGGCCGCTCGGCAAGTTTCCGGACGCGCTTCATAGAGGAACGGCCGGGCAAGCTTCTCGCATGGCGGACCGTCGCCGGTTCGGACCTCGACATGGAAGGCAAGGTCCTGCTGCGGGACGCACCAGGCGAGCGGGGAACCGAGGTCAGCGCCCATGTCGCCCATGATCCTCGCGCCGGCACGGCCGGACACTGGCTTGCCAAACTTGCGCGCCGCGATCCGGAGACACGTGCGCGCCATATCTTGAAACGTTTCAAGATGCTCGTGGAGACCGGGGAGATCGCCACCACCAGAACCCGAACGGAGGCCTGAAATGCGAGCCCTGACCTGGCATGGCACCCACGACGTCCGTGTAGACACGGTGCCCGATCCCGAAATCCTCAACCCGCGCGACGTCATCGTCGAGGTGACCGCCACCGCGATCTGCGGCTCCGACCTTCATCTTTACGACGGGGTCATCCCCGGCGTGAAGTCGGGCCACATCCTCGGGCACGAGTTCATGGGCCGCATCGTCGAAACCGGGCGCGACAGTCCGCTGACGAAAGGTCAGCGGGTGGTGGTGCCCTTCACCATCTCCTGCGGGAACTGCTACTTCTGCCGAAAGAGTCAGTTCTCTGCCTGCGACAATTCCAACCCCGTCGAGACGCAGGACGCGTCCGAGATGCTCTATGGTCATGCCATGTCCGGGCTCTTCGGTTACTCGCACCTGACCGGCGGTTATCCCGGCGGGCAGGCGCAATATGTTCGAGTCCCGTTTTCCGACGTTGGTCCGATCGTGATCCCCGATGGGTTGGCAGATGAGCAGGTCCTTTTTCTTTCCGACATCCTTCCGACTGGCTGGATGGCCGCGGAGAACGCCGAGCTAGAACCCGGCGACATCGTCGCGATTTGGGGGTGCGGACCAGTGGGGCTCTTTGCGGTGCAAAGCGCCCTACGCATGGGCGCAGCCGAGGTCATAGCGATAGATCATCATCCGAACCGGCTCGACATGGCCCGCACTCTCGGAGCCAAAGTCATTGACTATGCCCGTACGCATGTGCTCGAGGCGCTGATGGACATGACCGGTGGCATTGGTCCGGACGCGGTGATCGATGCGGTTGGCATGGAGAGCCATGGCTTTTCGCCAGACAACATCCTCGACACAGTCAAGCAAAAGATCGGTGTCGGTGCAGACCGTGCACATGCCCTGCGCATGGCGCTCACCGCCGTGCGAAAGGGCGGCCGCGTGTCGATCCCCGGTGTGTACGGCGGCCTTGCGGACAAGTTTCCACTGGGCGCTCTGATGGAAAAGGGCTTGCAAATCAGAACCGGGCAGACCCACGTGCAACGCTACTCGCACGACCTGCTGCGGCGGATCGGGGAAGGGGAAATCGACACCACCTTCCTCATCTCGCACCGGCTCGCGCTCGAGGAGGCGCCGACCGGCTACAGGAATTTCAGCACGAACCAGAACGAGTGGACGAAAGTCGTTCTCAAACCCTGAGAGAGGATTAGCCATGTCTGATCTGGCAATCATTACCGGCGCGTCGAGCGGGATCGGACTCGAACTCGCGCGCTGTGCGGCAAGTGACGGCTACGCACTGCTGATCTGCGCTGATGATCCGCGGATCCACGAGGTCGCCGAAATGCTGCGAGCCAACGCAGCCGCAGAGGTTGAGGCGGTTCAGGCGGACCTTTCGACACGCAGCGAGGTCGCACGCCTGCTGGCGCAATCCGGCAATCGGCCCCCCGCGCTTCTCATGGCAAATGCCGGCATCGGGCTTGGCGAGAAATTTTTGGACCAGGACATCGCCGCCGCGCTCAACGTCATCAATACCAATGTCGGCGGAACGCTTGCGCTGGTGCATGAGGTCGGCCGCCAGATGCGCCGCGCGGGCGAAGGCCGCATCCTCATCACGGGATCCATCGCCGGTTACATGCCCGGCAGCTTTCAGGCGGTCTACAATGGCACGAAGGCCTTTCTTGACAGTTTTTCCTATGCCTTGCGAGACGAACTTCTGGATAGCGGCGTGACCGTCACCTGTCTCATGCCGGGGCCGACCGACACCGAGTTCTTCGACCGCGCCAATATGACAGACACGCCCATTGGCTCGAGCAATGACAAGGATGACCCGGCCAAGGTCGCACGCACCGGATATGCCGCGATGCGCCAAGGCGAAAGCGGCGTCGTGCCGGGCTTCATGAACAAGGTCCAGACGGTCTTCGCGGGCCTGTTGCCGGAAACGCTCCTGGCACGAATGCACCGGCGGATGGCCCGTCCAGAACGCTGACATGCCGGAACACGCAAACAGAGACCTTGGCGGCTGATCCCGCGATAGAGGCGCCCCGCTCTATGCGGGAGATCGTCGACCGAATGGCCCACGCCGGCGAGACGGATAGCGAGGTCACTGTGCGGACTTTGCTGGAACAGGTCGGCCGCGCCAGCTTTGCGCCGATGCTGATGGTCCCAGCATTTGCTGTCGTGACACCGCTTTCGGGGGTCCGGCTGTTCTCAAGCCTCTGCGGCTGCCTCATCGCCCTTGTCGCGTCTCAGGTGCTGCTCGGGCGGCGGCACCTTTGGCTGCCCAAGGCACTGCTGCAGCAAAGGCTCCCCGGCAAGCGACTGAAGCAAACCGTCGGTTGTCTTCGCGGGCCTGCTGCTTAGCTCGACAAGGTCACGCGTCCGCGTCTGACATTCCTGATCGCGCCCCCTGCGGATCGTCTTGTGGAGCTGGTCTGTCTGACCTCCGGCCTCGCGATGCCGGTCTTTGAACTCGTTCCTTTTGCCTCTTCCATCTTGGGGTGCGCGGTAGGCCTATTCTCCCTGACGTTGCTGGTCAGGGACGGCGCTCTTGCGCTCGCGGGACTTTCTATCATCGCCACGGCGATCGCGACCGTGATCGGCTTGGTCTAGGCCTGAGGCAAGTATCAGCGACGCGTCTCAATCCGCGACCGGCTCACCCCCGTCCGGATGCAGCACATGTCCTGTCATGAAAGAGGAATCCGCGCAGGCGAGGAAGAGGATCGAAGGCGCCACCTCGTTGGGCTGGCCCGGACGGCCCAGAGTGCTGCTCTTGCCGAACGACTCGACCTTGTCGGGCGGGAAGGAGGCCGGGATGAGCGGCGTCCAGATCGGGCCGGGGGCTACGCCGTTGACCCGTATCCCCTTCCCGGCCAGCTTGTGGGCCAGCCCGCGGACGAAGGTCAGGATCGCCCCCTTGGTCGCGGCGTAATCGATCAGCAAGTCCTGACCGCGGTAGGCGGTCACGGAAGTGAGGCAAATGATCTTCGCTCCCTCGGTCAGATGCGGCAGCGCGGCCTGGACCATGAACATCTGGCCGAAGATGTTCGTGCGGAAGGTCGCCTCGATCTGCGCCTCTGTGACATCCTCAAAGTTGTCCTGCGCATGCTGTTCGGCGGCATTATTGACCAGGACGTGAAGAGCCCCAAATTTCTCGACGACCCGCCCAACCGCGTCGACGCAGAATGCCTTCGAGCCGACATCGCCGCGGATCGCCATTGCCGCGCGCCCCTCGGCGCGAATGGCCTCAAGCGTCTCGTTCGCGTCCTGATCCTCATCGCGGTAGAGAATTGCAACGTCTGCCCCCTCACGCGCAAAAAGCACCGCCGCGGCGCGACCGATGCCGGAGTCCCCTCCAGTGATCAGCGCCACCTGCCCTTTCAGCCGGCAGGAGCCTGCGAAGCGCGGGGCAAAATCAGGTCGCGGGGACATCTCGTGTTCGAGGCCGGGTTGCCTCTCCTGCACGCGGTCATCAGAGAACTGGGTCATGACAAGGCCTTTCTCGGTGTCTTTGGGATCGGCGGATCACGCCGGGCGAAGCCTGGTCGCAGCGTCCTCCTGCCTCGCGCGGCTGCCGGCACGCAGCACCGGGATCGTGGCGAAGACGAGCAATAGCACCACGGTCGGCGCGACCAATCTCGGAACCTGCGCCCATCCATCGAATCCCTTCTCCCAGAGCGCCCAGACCAGGGTGGCCCCGTAGGTGACGAGATATACCCAGAGCGCCATGATCGACGGGCGAAACAGGTAGACGGCGGTCGCGCAGAGCCCCAGTCCTGCGGGGGCGTAGTACCAGCTGCCGCCCAGAGAAATCAGCCAAATGCCGCCGCCGAGCAGCGCGAGGCCGAACACCAGCAGCACCACTGCGAGGATCGTGGTAGCGATTCTGCCGCCGCGGTTCGGCGCCTTGGCATTGGCGGTGGGCGGGCTGTGCCTTGCGTCCTTGGCTTGCATCAGAGATCTCCTTTCCAACCGTTGCCATCTGCGAACAGCGGAACGCCGTCGATGTTCCAAGGCCTCTTGGCCCGCGATCGCGCTTCGCCGTTCAGAGCCTGCGGAAGGTATTACGTATCAAGCCCTTGGGATCCTTTTCGTGTAGCAATGAGCGCGCAAAGCTGCGCGCTTGATCGAAGGTCACGTGCGGCGGCAAGGCCGGAACGTCGGGATCTGTCACCACATCAATCAGCGTCGGACGGTCGGCGGCCAGCGCCTCGTCCCACGCAGCCCCGAGTGCCTCCGGCGTCTCCACCCGCAGGCCCACTAACCCGAGCGAACGGGCGTACCCCGCGTAGTCAAAGGGCGGCACGTCCTGTGTCTCGGGGACGCGCGGGCTGTCGGACATGGCGCGCAGTTCCCATGTCACCTGACTCAGATCGCCGTTGTTGAGGACGCAGACAATCAGTCGAGGATCGCTCCAGGCACGCCAGGACTTCGCGACCGTGATCAGTGCGGCATTGCCAAGCATCTGCATCGCCCCGTCTCCACTGAAGGCCAGGGCGACGCGGTCTGGAAAGGCAAATTTCCCTGCAACGGCATATGGGACGGCCGGACACATCGTCGCGAGCGTGCCACTGAGCGTCGCCTGCATTCCCCGCCGAAGGTGCAGCGCCCGCGCAAACCAGTTGGCTGAGGTCCCGGAGTCCGCCGCGATCATCGCCCCCTCGGGCAACCGGATCGAGGCCTCACGAAAGACACGTTCGGGGTTGACCGGATTGGCCTGCTGTAGCGAACGCGCCTCTTCGGCCTCGTGCCATTCGGCGACCTGCTTTTCAAGATCTTCGCGCCATCCCTGTTCGTCCTTCTCGCGAAGAAGCGGCAAGAGTGCCTCGAGCGTTTCGCTCGCGTCACCGGTCAGCGCGACATCCATCGGATATCTGATCGACAGCATGGTCGGATCTAGATCAATCTGCACCGCACGCGCCTGCCCTTCCTCGGGCAGAAACTCCGAGTAAGGAAATCTCGATCCGACCATTAGCAGCGTGTCGCAATGGCGCATCATCCAGTCCGACGCCGCGGTGCCAAGCAGCCCGATTGCGCCGGTGACATAGGGCAGGTCGTCGGGCAACGCCGCCTTGCCGAGCAGCGCCTTGGCAACCCCGGCGCCCAATGTTTCCGCGACCCTTTGCAAAGGCTCGGACGCTGCGAGCGACCCGGCCCCTGCCAGAATCGCCACACGCTTGCCCTCGTTGAGGATTTCGGCTGCCCGAGCCAAGTCGGACTCGCGCGGCAGCACGCGCGGCGTGGGCGCCCCAATCCCTGAATGCACCGTTCCATGCGCATGTGGAGGCTCTGCGACCGCCTCAGCTTCCTGTACGTCGTTGGGCAGGATCAGCGCCGTCACCGTGCGGCGAGTTTGGGCAATGCGCAGGGCGCGATCCAAAAGGTGGCGCGCCTGCGCTGGCACCATGCAAGTTGCACGAAACGCCGAGGCCACGTCCTTGTACAGGGTTTCTAGATCGACCTCCTGCTGGTAGCTACCGCCAAGCGCTGCCCGCGCTTGCTGGCCGACAATTGCCAGAACAGGCATGTGGTCGAGCTTCGCGTCGTAAAGCCCGTTCAGAAGGTGGATTGCTCCAGGTCCCGAAGTCGCCAGGCAGACCCCGACCTCGCCGGTCCATTTGGCATGGGCGCAGGCCATGAAGGCCGCCTCCTCCTCGTGACGGACCTGGACAAATTCCGGGCCCGACTCACGTCGACCAATCGCCGCGATGAGCCCGCCGATGCCATCGCCAGGATAGCCGAAGACGCGTCTGACGCCCCAGTCCTGCAGGCGGGCTAGCAGGAAGTCCGATACCGTTTCGGTCATGTCTTGTCCTTTCTGCGCTCGCACGGGCGCGTGGCTTGCCGGCCCGATGTAGGTTATCCGGCGGCACGTTTTTCGCGCAGGCTGTCCTCAAGCCTGCGCGGAGAGACCGACAGCGCCGCCATTCCGTCATTCACGGCGACATTTCCCTTCCGCACGAGGGCAAGCTGGTGCCGAGTCAGCGGCGGGCTTGGCAGCCGTTCGGCCAGCGCGGCGGCGAGCGACCACAGCCCATAGGGCACCGAGACCAGGTGCGCACGGATGTCGGCGCTGGCTGCCACGGCGCGGACGAGGTCGCGATATCGGTAGACGATCGGCCCAGCGAGATCGTAGCTCGCCCAAGGGTCGTCCTGCTGCATCGCGTTGGCGATCGCCCTGGCCACGTCCCCCACATGTCCCGGCTGCAGCCGGTCATCTCCATCTCCAAAAAGTGGATAAGCCGGAAGCGTCTTCAAGGGCTTGAGTATCTCAGCATCAATCCCGCGACCGGCTCCGAACATCACCGCGGGCCTTGCCAGCACCGCGCCGGGAAACATCTCACGCACAACGTGTTCGCCTCGCCCGCGCGCACTGATGTAGGTATCGGGATCGGTCGGGTCCGAGCCGATTCCCGATACCTGCACAAGACGCTCGACGCCGTCGGTCGCGCAGAGCCGCGCGAGACGGGCCGCGCCTTCGACATGCACGTCCTCGAAGGTCAGGTCTGGCTTCTCGACGTAGAGGCTGACCGCGTTCACCACGGCCTGCGATCCGGCCACCGCTCCTGCAAGCGCGTCGTTGTCGGTGATGTCGGCCTGCACGGTTTCCAGCCTCTCCGCCACGGGCAGGCCCGCTCCGCTGGCGTTGCGGGCCACCACGCGGACCTGGCACCCGTCGTCTAGGAGGTGCCGCGCGATGCGCCGCCCGAGATAACCGGTGCCCCCGATCACAGTCATCAGGCCCTTAGGCGGGCGCCGGTCATCCATCCCTGCCTCACTCCGCACCCCACGCTCACCGTCAGCCATCATCGGCGTGGTCCGGTTTTGAGGTGCGTTCGGTGGACGCTATCGCCTCGAGCTCGTCCTCAGACATGGACTCGAACATCTCACGCGCAGGGCCTTTGAGATCGTCTTTCGGCGTATCTCCGCGCTTCGCTGACAGCGCAGCACCCGCGGCCTTTTGCTGTGCCTTCGATTTTGCCGGCATGGTTTTCTCCTCTCACTGCTGAGGGCCATAGCCCTCTCGCGAACTCAAACAGACAGATCGGAAAATTGTTCGCGGCGACCGCGCGCCGCGCATTTCAGAGATTGCCCGAAACTCGTCCGGCGGGCGGGAACAAAAGCCACAATTGACTGTTTGTTGGCCCACGAAGCAGCACCAGAGGAGGGCGCTGCACGGGAATCAAAAGGAGACCACGAATGGCGATTTTCTCGAAGGACATCGACACGATGGAAGATCTCTACCTGCATACGCTCAGGGACATCTACTATGCGGAAAAGCAGATCGAGAAGGCGCTGCCGAAGATGATTGACAAGGCGTCCGAGGGGAAGCTTCGCGACGCCTTCACCGCGCATTTGGAAGAAACCCACGATCACGTCCAGCGGCTCGAACAAGTGTTCGAGATGATCGGTGCCGAGGCCAAGGGCGTGACCTGCCCAGCGATCGACGGAATTATCGAGGAGGCCGAGGAGATCTCTTCGGATGTCTCAGACAGTCAGGTTCTAGATGCTGCCTTGGCGGCGGCGGCCCAAGCGGTCGAGCACTACGAGATCACGCGGTATGGAACTCTGATTGCCTGGTCTAAGGAGATGGGCCGGGAAGACTGCGCCGATCTGCTCAAGCAGACCCTCGCGGAAGAGCGCGAAGCGGACGAGAAACTCACCCACATCGCCGAGAACCGCCTCAACGAAGCGGCTTGAACCGAAAGAAGCTGCGACGCTTCCACCCACGGAGCGCAGGCCAGCGTGAAAGGACTTCCAATGGTACGCCAATATGATGAAAACATTCGCATGGGCACCGGTCGCCGTGCTGCACCAACTCGCGCGCATGACGAGCGCGATCCGCGCAGAAGCGGCTGGGGCAGAGAGTATGGTCAGGACTACGATGCCTACGCGGCATCGGACCCGACGGCTTGGGGCGGCGTGCCCTACGCACCTTACCCCGGCGCCTTCGGCACTGGCCCCTACGGAAGGCCGGACGATTGGCGCGATCGCTATCGTGACAATCCCCGTGATTTCTGGGACCGCGCCGGCGACGAGGTGGCCTCGTGGTTCGGCGATGATGAGGCCGAAAGGCGCCGCGAACAGGATCACCGCGGGCGAGGACCAAAGGGCTACCGGCGGTCGGACGAGCGCATCCTTGAAGATGTGAACGATCACCTCACCCATGACTCACGCGTCGACGCCTCCGACATCACTGTAGAAGTCAGCGACAACGAGGTGACGCTGACTGGCGAAGTGTCTTCGCGACAGGAAAAACGTCGCGCCGAGGATTGCGCAGAGGAAGTGATGGGCGTCGAGCACGTCCAGAACAACCTGCGCATCAGGCGGGCGGGCAGCGACGCCGCGCCGGTCTGAGAGCCTCGCCACCCGCCGTAGGCGGCGGTCGGGTGACGAGCGTGGCGAACGGTCTCTCCTGGAAGTGGAGGTAGCGGGAACTGCCGACCGTTCGACCGCAGACGATGAAGGGGCGGGGACCGGCATCACGGCCGGTCCCCGTGAGAGGGCGAAGCTTGGAGCGCGTATCGACTGAATTCTGAAATGCTTCGCCACACCGCCCGCCAGCCAACAGGATATCAGATGACTTTCAGAACCCCTTTGACCAAGTCTGTCGCAACAGGAGCAAAATTCCGGCGAACCAACCGAAGACCAGACAACGCAAACGCCCAGCATGCCTCGGGCCGAACAGACGCCGTCACTGGACTCCGGCGGATCAACAGACAATTCCCTGGCGCCGCAAGCAGCCGATGAAAGCTCCGATCAAGCCGCCGCTTCGGAACCCTCTCGGGTGGCAACCCACGCAGGCGCCGACTGGCCCTATTACGGCGGCGGCGCGCATGCGACACGATACTCTCCGCTCGATCAGATCAACAGAAGCAACGTCGATCAGCTTGAGCAAGTCTTCAGTTACCGGACTGGCGACATGCCGGAAGGCACGGCGAAGGGCAAATACTCTCCCGAAACGACACCGCTGAAAGTCGGCGACGACCTGCTGATGTGCTCGGCGATGAATGTCCTGATCTCGATCGACGCGCGCACCGGCGACGAGAATTGGCGCTTCGATCCCGGCGTTCCGAACGACGCGATTCCCTACGGCGCGACGTGCCGTGGAGTCACCGTCTATCGGGACCCCGAGGCCGCGGCGGAGAACACCTGTGCGTCACGGGTGATTGAAGGAACACTCGATGCGAAGCTGGTCGCCGTCGATCTCGAGACTGGTGTTCCCTGCGAGACATTCGGCGAGAACGGCACGGTTGACCTCTGGGAGGACATCGGCGAGCGAGTCCCCGGCTGGTATGCCGTCACCGCGCCACCCGTAATTGTGCGCGACATCTTGGTGACCGGCGCTCAGGTCAAAGACGGCCAGGCTGAGGACGCCCCTTCCGGTGTGATCCGAGGTTACAACGTCCGCACAGGGGAACTGGCTTGGGCCTGGGACCTCGCCGCGGCCGAGGCCAACCGGCAGGGGCCGCCTGAGGGCGCGGTCTACACGCGCGGCACCCCCAACATGTGGACCACGGCCGTAGCCGATGAGGAGCTAGGCTACGTCTACCTGCCGATGGGCAATTCCTCGGTCGACTACTACGGCTCCAACCGCTCTGAGGCGGAAAATGAATTCGCGACCTCGCTCGTCGCGCTTGACGTCACTACCGGGGCG
This sequence comes from Salipiger sp. PrR007, assembly GCF_010499845.1. NCBI lineage: Bacteria > Pseudomonadati > Pseudomonadota > Alphaproteobacteria > Rhodobacterales > Roseobacteraceae > Salipiger > Salipiger sp. PrR007. The sequence continues at coordinate 71,742 of NZ_JAAGOZ010000022.1, forward strand.
GTCGCATGGAGCTTCCAGACCGTCCGACATGACGTCTGGGACTATGATCTCGGCAGCCAACCGACGCTGATCGACTACGAAGGTACACCCGCAATCATCCTGCCCTCCAAGCAGGGCGATATCTACATCCTCGACCGAGAAACCGGCGAGCCGCTCACCCCGGTGGGAGAATTGACCGGGCTTCCGAAAGGCAAAATCGAGCCGGAGTTCATCTCGGACACTCAGCCCGTCTCGGAGTGGCACACTCTGCGGCGGCCGAGGCTGGAGGAGAAGGATGCTTGGGGTTTCACGCCGCTAGATCAACTATGGTGCCGCATCCAGTTCCGCCGCGCCGATTACGAAGGCTTCTACACGCCGCCCTCGAGCGAGCGCCCGTGGATCCAGTATCCGGGCTACAACGGCGGGTCCGATTGGGGCTCCGTGGCCGTGGACCCCGAGCGCGGGATTATCGTGGCCAATTACAACGATATTCCGAACTACAATCGTCTCCTGACCCGCGAAGAGGCGGATGCGCGAAATCTCCAAGCGATCCACGAACAGGACACCGGCGACACCGCGGGCGAAAACGCCGAGGGCGCGGGCGATCCCCAGATCGGCTCCCCCTACGCCATCGACGTAAACGCGGGCTGGCGGAGTGCGCTCACGGACATGCCCTGCGTCGAGCCGCCCTATGGCGGGATTCGGGCAATCGACATGTCTACCGGCGAAACACTTTGGGACACGCCACTTGGCACCGCGCGCGAAAACGGGCCGTTCGGAGTGCCGTCGATGCTGCCAATCAAGATCGGCACGCCAAACAACGGCGGCGCGGTGATCACTGCCGGAGGCCTGGTCTTCATCGCCGCGGCGACCGACAATCTCTTCCGCGCGATCGACATCGAGACCGGCAGGACCGTCTGGAGCACCGAACTGCCCGCGGGCGGACAGGCGAACCCCATCAGCTACGAGGTTGAGGGCAGGCAATACGTGATGATCGCAGCGACGGGGCATCATTTCATGGAAACTCCGATCGGGGACTACCTGATCGCCTATGCGCTTCCCTAGAGCTTGAGAGCCATGATCGCGGCTGAGCTGCGTAGTTCGGCCGCCTCTTTCGGCATAATCTGTTCTAGCATTAGGCAAGATCGGCTAGTGATGTTCTGTCTGGGCTGCCTTGCTTTCGCGAGTGGCAACCATCGTCCAGAGATTTTCTGGAACATTTCCCTCTTGCCCCGGTTTTCGAAACGAGCGTGGTCTTCAGCCTAGGACAGGCCTCTTCCTCACCGTCCATGGGAAGAGGTCCCCTCTGCACTCCTTGGCGGAATGAGCCACGTTCACCATCCATGAAAAATGCGCTCCAAAAGATGGGTAAGGTTTGGTCGACCCCACCGCCTTTCTTGTCTCTGTAGCGCCGGTATGGACCAAGGGCATACCTTTATGTAGGAGAATTAGCGCAACACTGGCATAATACTCTGCCCCGTGGCCGCGCGGTACAGAGATTTCTTTGAGAAGGCACAGCTATCTGAACTCTGACGCACGGCATGTGAGTTCAGGCCAGTCATCCAAGTTCGTTCCTAAAAGAGTTTTCTGGTTTTTTGGAACATATAGCGATCCTGACTGTTTCGCTTGGGAGCGCGGTGCTTATTCGACGTCCTTGGATATCCGGACATGCGCAACGTCCGGCTCCATCCGAAAAGGTTCATGAAGCCGGAAATCTATCAACCCGGGAGAGCCTTTAGCACCGCGCTCACTGTATCCAAATCACGAGCAGGAACATTTACTCGGATTTCTGGTTACATTAGAGAGCGCGGCGCATCCCCGGCATCAGGAGCAACAGTCAGCGGCTTCTCGAGGGGGACTTACAGGCACTTGATCGCGTCGCGCTCACCTCCAATGGTTATCGAATTTTTAGGCAGACGCTACCGCCTCGCAAATTCCGCTTCGAAAACCTTCTGGTACCAAATTTTGCCTTTCTTCTCGTCAATTTTGCCTTGCTTCTCGGCACCCCAGGAACATCTGGAAGTCTTGCCTGTTTTTGTGGAAAGGAGCCGAAGATCCCGCTCCAATTTCTTTACGCTGCAATTAGAGGAAGACTTGATGCGAAGCGGACCCGCACAGCCGCCCGAAAGGTTGGATTGGAGCTGTCACGCCCTTTTCTTGGACTTTGATGGCACGCTCGTAGCCTTAGCGGATCGACCAGAACTCGTATGCCTTACCACCGGAACGCGCGAATTGCTCATTCGTCTCTCCCAGGCAACGGGTGGCGCAACGGCCGTCATCTCCGGCAGAAGCCTTTCCGACTTGGAAGCCAACCTCCCAAATTTGCATCTCACCTTGGTCGGATCGCACGGCCTAGAACTTCGTGGCGCGGAAGGGAAAGTGTTACAGAGCTTTGAATACACCGGTCCATTGGTGGAAGCAGCCAACGCGCTGAGCTCCTTGGCCGCCGAGTTTAACCTTCTTATGGAGCGAAAGCCTGGCGCGGTCGCGGTGCACTACCGTGACCGACCAGAGGTCGGCTCGCGCGTTCGACATTCCGTATCGTCAATTGCATCTATGCTCGGGCTGAAAAGCATGAATGGGCACATGGTGAGCGAGATCACGCCGCAGGGCATCAACAAGGGCACTTCCATAATGCACCTCATGAAGCGAGCTCCCTTTTCCGGACGTGTACCGGTAATGATTGGCGATGACACCACTGACGAAGACGGTTTCGAAATGGCGCAATCGATTGGCGGCTTCGGCGCACGGATTGGCAGTGACCGTACTTGTGCCAGGTATCGATTCAAGGACCGGCCTAGTGCTATTTCCTGGCTGGCAGCATCGCTCTGACACTACAGCCAAGAGAAACCGGAGCAAAAACATGCCCGATCAGAAGACACAAAAGCTGAGTGAGCTCTTGGACAAGCTGGAAAGCTCCGTTCAAGGTGAGAGCATTAAAGTTGAAAATATTGTAGAGACGCTCGGAGAAAAGTCCTTCGCGGCCCTCATGCTCGCATTCTCGCTGATTTCAACCTCACCGGCGAGTGCGATCCCGGGGGTCACGGCTGTGGTCGCCGGCATCGTGTTCATACTTTCGATACAGATGATTTTCGGTCGCGAGCACGTCTGGTTACCGCAGTTCATTACCGGACGAAACTTGTCTTCGGAAAAGATATGTAAGGGAATTGGTTGGATTCGTCGGCCTGTCGAGCTTATCGAACGGCTTCTCAGGCCACGCCTGACCTTTCTGTGCCATCGGCCTTGGCTTTTGGTCCCACTGCTCCTCACACTTGGCCTAACTTTGTTGATGCCCTTCATGGAGATAATCCCGACATCTGGTTCAATAGCATCAGCTGCTATTGCGCTCTTTTCCGCAGGTCTTCTGACCAGAGATGGCGGACTAATCGCCATCTCTCTGATCCCACTGCTTATCGTACCGGTTCTTATCTACCGAGTAGGCTTCGCAGGATAACCGGCAGACCAGGTCTGATCGGCGACGCAGTCCGAGACGACTTGCCTGAGTGTTGCTTGGCCCATCCACCAAAGGCATCCACATACCTAGAAAAGAGCAGACATGAGCCCGCCACCAGATTCAGTCCCACTCAAAGACTTCGAGATCCTAGCGACCGAACTTGCCCGAGTTGCAGGGGCCGAAATCGAAGCTGCGATGAACCGCACGGTTGCGGTCGACTACAAAGGGACCCCTGCCTCAACACGTGATCCCGTCTCGGAGGTCGACAATTCTGTCGAGATACTTCTGCGCGCCCGCATAGGCGAGCAATACCCAGAGCACGACATCATTGGAGAGGAGATTGATGAGCGACCAGGCCGTCACCACTCCCACGTCTGGGCGGTCGACCCGGTGGACGGTACCGCGAATTTCGTCAACGGCCTGCCACTCTTCGCAAGCTCGATCGGCTTGCTGATCGATGGCACGCCAGAGGTCGGTGCTGTGTGGTGTTCCACCAGCCATCTACTGCGGCCAGGTGTCTATTCAGCCCACACTGGGGGGACGCTGAATTTCGACGGAAATCCCATGGTTCGGCAACGAAATGCGAACCTCCGAGCCGGCCTCCTCGGTCTGCCAGGTGTCGCAGACCTAGATAGTCCTCGGTTCCATTCCCGAAAAACTGGGTCCGCGGCCCTTGAGTGCGCATTCGTGGCGGCCGGCCTGCTTGCCGGCGCTCATTTCCTTTCGCCCAATCTCTGGGACGTCGCTGCGGGCGTCGTCCTGGTAAAAGCCTGCGGCCTCGAACTTCTACAGCAGCGTGGGAACGGGTGGAACGCCTTCGAGAAGTTCGAGCTCGCATCGATGTCGGGCGACCTCAGATTGTGGTCTTCCCAGCTCGTTATGGGAAAAAAAGACGCGACAGCCGCCCTCATCCACAGCGACGCCGCGGCCCGAGACTCATTGATATGAAGAGCTTCAATACGAATCTGGCCACGGGCACCTAGGACAAATCTCATGAAATCGGCTTTTCTCATCCACAGGGTCAGTGCGGGAAGCGGTAATCTCTCTCGAAGGTTCCTGGAAGCATTGTTGCGTAAGCATGGTTATGAGCCCAGATATCATTGCTTGGAGGAAGGGCCGGTCGACCTAAGGACGGCGCAGAGTGATCTCATTGCCATAGCTGGCGGGGACGGTACGTTGGGAAAGCTCCTTCCACAGCTGAGGAACTGGGGGGGAGGCGAGTTTGCCATACTTCCGTCTGGTACCGCGAATAACGTGGCTCGCTCCATGGGTATCTTGGATCTGGATGACGCGCTGCATGTCGATGCTGTCACATCACCGTTTAACATTGGACAGTATTTTTGCGGTGGCAAAACGAAACTCTTCTGCGAGTCTGTCGGGATCGGCGCTTTGGCGTCTATGATAAAGAAATCTTCTGGACCTGATTTCGGACAAGAAAAGCTGCGCAGGGGTCGTGAACACCTTGCAGAGATGATTGCGGAAATGGTCCCCTTTTATCTTCAGGTTGAGACGGAAGGCGGATCTTTCGACGGAGACTTTCTGGCAGTTGAGTTTCTGAACGCAGGCATCGCGGGCCCCTCTCTCCCCCTCTCACCGAAAGCCACGCCAACACGCGCGCTATTCGATATCTATTCCATCCGTGCGGCCCAACGAAACGCGTTTATCGCGTGGCTTCGCAGCGACCTCAACTGTCCTGCCCCCGGAATACACAAATCCACCTCCTACGCTGCTTTCGAGTGTAAAAATAACCATGATCTGCGCGTAGACGACCAAATTATTGTCCCATCCGGAGCGAAAAGAAGAGTTGAGATAAAATTTGACCCACTCCACATAAATACAATGGTCCCGCGGTCAAAACCACAAAAATTCCGATCTAAGTATTAAACCCCGGGACGCTCCCGCGCCTTGAGTGGGCGGAATCGAGAAAAGAAATTTGAAGATCTTTTTTCTCGAATCTCCGTCTTCGGAAGTGAAATGGTGGCAAAAATCTCCGCGCCAAAAATTTGGCAGCACGTCACTCAGGAACAGGACGCACCGTCGCCGGTTCATGCAATGCGGGGCAGCGGATGGTGGGTTTTCCACCGACGGTGCCAAGGCCAACACCAAGATTGCAAGAGAAATCACGAAGGTTTTCACGCCGTGACGGTATGGAATTGGATTCAGCAGAACGCAGACGGCGCCAACGTCCTTTTGAACGGGCTGATGGTCCTCGTCTGGGTCATTTACTTGCAGCTCTTGCTCGTAAGCTTCGCCAGGCAGCGTCGCAGCGTTCTACACCTCGATCTTGGCGTTGCCACGGACGAAAACGCACGCTGCATTCTCACCAATATGGGTTCTGAGCCGATCTACATCGCGGCAATCGTGGTTGAGCTTTGCTATTCGAGCGCCACCCACAGCTTCATTGTCACCGATCGGAAGGAGATGCCCGTCGAGGAAGCCAACAGGCCTCTTGAACGCACGACCAAGGGGCCCCTTGGAAGCGGAGAAGCGCTTGATATCGGAAGTTTCAACGACTTGACTGATCGAACACGCGGGTCGGACGCGCAGGTCAACGTTCTTGATGATCTCGTTAGCGTCGCAGTGACCGCGATTGCAGCCTCAAACCAGGCCCAGAAGCTTGTTGGCGCTTACAAGCGGTTCAATATATCGCGCTGCCAACAAATAAGGCGGTTTCGCGCCGACAGCGTTACCACCCGCCAACTGCGCGGTCCATTGAACCGTCGAAGATTTGAGGCGCTCCTCACCGAGCTAGACACCCAGTGAGCGGGCTCATCCCCAGACTGGGGTGACCAGCTGTCCAGTTCGATCATCTCAGTCGCGGCTGGTGCATCCCAGCCCTTCAGCGCCATCAGGTAGGTATCGGTTAGTCTTAAACCAAAACGAACCGACACCGGGGCCGGCCTTTCCCTCCTGCCTCGGACCTCTGGAACATCGTCCCTCTTCGACCGTTTATCCATAGAAGCAGTAACAAGGCAGGACCGATTTTATTCTTGCCCCCGCTGGAGATCAAAAGGAGTTGTCATGTCAGCGACCGAGCGCGACGCCGAACTGGTCTACGCCATGACCCACCTCGGTCAGCCGCCGGAGCCGCCCGAATGGTGGCGCGGAGCGGTTTTCTACGAGGTCTATCTGCCGTCCTTCAACGACGCCACCGGCGACGGCATCGGCGACATCCCAGGGATCGCAGAGAAGCTGGAATATCTGCACGGACTAGGCGTCGATGGGTTGTGGCTGACACCGCCATATGCTTCCCCTCACGAGGATAGCGGCTACGACGTGAGCGATTTTCTCACTGTGCACCCGCCCTTCGGAACCGTTGATGACCTTCGCACGCTGGTTGCGAAATCCCACGCACTTGGTCTCAAGGTGATGCTCGACTTCATTTTGGGGCACACTTCGGATCAGCACCCATGGTTCGTCGAAAGCGCGTCGTCTCGCGACAATGCGAAGGCCGACTGGTACGTCTGGGCCGACCCTGCTGCGGATGGAGGGCCGCCGAACAATTGGATAAGTTCCTTCGGCGGCCGGGCTTGGCGCTGGGAACCGCGACGGGCCCAATATTGCTATCGCCCGTTCTTACGCAGTCAGCCGGCGCTCAACTTATCGAACCAGCAAGTGCTGGCCGAGATGATGGATATTCTGCGCTACTGGCTGGATATCGGCATCGATGGTTTCCGGATCGACGCGGTGCAGTGCCTGAGCTTCGACCGGGACTTGCGCTCGAATCCACCGGCGCGCCCCGCCGAGAACCCTTCGGTCGGTGGCGGGCCGAACAATCCATTCAAGAAGCAGATGCACCTCTTCGACCGGGACGTTCCCGAGGCCATCCCGATCCTTCACCAAATCCGGCGCATCGCGGACGAGTACCAACCACAGCGGGTGCTGATCGGAGAGTTGGCAGATGTCGACAGTTCGCGTCTCGCGCCGAAGTACACGGTCGGCGACGATAGGCTGCACGCGGTGTATGACTTCGACCTGATCAACCGCTCGGACACCTTGCTGGACTGGACGAACATGCTTGAGGTCCGGTCACGCTACCTCGTCCCCGGTTCCAGCTATAACGTCTTCACCAACCACGACTCCGAGCGAGCGGTGTCGAATCTAATGCCGCGCGCCTGTGCGGCAGGACGAGCCCGGGAGGCAGCAAAGTTGCTTCTTTTTCTCCAGGCGACGCTGTCCGGCGGCACGATCCTGTTCCAAGGAGAGGAGCTCGGGCTCGAGCAGCCCGAACTCGCCCCCGAAGAGATCAGGGACCCCTGGGCCAAGGCGCTCTGGCCGGATTTTCCCGGACGAGACGGCGTGCGGTGCGCGATGCCTTGGGATTCGACCGCGCTACACTGCGGTTTCACTTCGGCGCCGCGACCATATCACAAGGTACCCGAGAGTCATCGCCAGCAGGCGGTTGAACTGCAGGAGCGCGATCCCCGTTCGGTGCTGCATTTCAGCCGCGCGCTCTTGCGCTGGCGGCGCGGCGTGCCTTTTCTGCGCACGGCATCAGAGACCATCCTCAACGATCTGCCCCGCCGGGTCATAGGCTTCGAGCGGAAGAAGAATGGCGACTCGCTTCTCTGCTTCGCGAACTTCGGACAATCAGAGGTCGCGATCCCGCTGCCACAGATTGCAGTGCGGATCGACTTCCAGGCAGGAACCGCGCGTGTTGAGGGAAACCGGCTCACGCTGGGTCCGCTGGCTGTAGCAGCCCTGCCCGGACACGAAAGAGAGGACCCGCCATGAGTTGCCAGAAATCCCACGCCCCTGCCCCAGCGGAAGCTCCCGAGCGGTTGGAGCATTGGTGGCATCGAGCGACCGGCTACCAGATTTACCCCCGCAGCTTCGCCGACAGCAATGGCGACGGCGTGGGCGATATTCCCGGCATCATCGGCAAACTCGTACACCTCGCCGATCTGGGCGTCGGGTTCATCTGGCTGTCGCCGATCTACGCCTCTCCGATGGTCGACAATGGCTACGACATCTCCGACTACCGTGCCATCGCGCCAGAATATGGCACGCTCGCCGACCTGGATCGACTGATCTCTGAGGCCCGTGACCTGGGAATCGGGATTGTCATGGATCTCGTGGTCAACCACAGCTCGTCTTTGCACGCATGGTTCAAGGCGGCACGCGCGTCGCGCGACGCCCCCGAGCACGGCTACTACATCTGGCGCGAGGCTGCGCCGGGTGGCGGCCCCCCTGATGACCAAGAAGCCGTCTTCGGTGGGCCAGCCTGGACCTGGGTTGAGGAAGTGCAGCGCTACTATTTCCACTATTTCAGCCCCGCGCAGCCCGATCTGAACTGGCAGAACCCTGCCCTAAGGGCCGAGGTCCACGACATGATGCGGTGGTGGCTTGATCGAGGGATCGCCGGCTTCCGCATGGACGTCATTAGCCTCATCGGCAAGGACATCGATCAGCGGATCTACGAGGAAGGACCCGACCTGCACCCCTTCCTGCAGGAGATGCACCGGGAAGTGATCGCCGGGCGGGAGATCGTCACCATCGGCGAAAGCTGGTCCGTCTCGCCGGAAACGGGGCTGCTCTACTGCGCACAGGAACGCAAAGAACTGGATATGGTCTTCGAGTTCTCCCACATCCGTGAGGGATGGCACCCCGAACTGGGCAAGTTCGCCCCGAAACCATTTGATCTGGTCGGCTTCAAGCGTGCGCTCTTCGAATGGCAAGAGCTAACCCGCCACGAGGGCTGGAATGCGCTCTTCCTGACCAATCACGACCTGCCAAGACAGGTCTCGTTCTACGCCGATGACGGCAAGCACAGGCGCAATTCGGCGCGAATGCTTGCAACAGTCCTGCACATGCTCAAGGGGACGCCCTTCATCTATCAGGGCGAGGAGATCGGCATGACGAATGCGCGCTTCGAGCGGATCGACCAATACCGCGACCTAGAGACTCTGAACCACTTCGAAGATCAGATCGCGCGCGGCGTTGCGCCGGAAGAATTCATCGCCGGGGCGAACCGGAACAGCCGTGACAACGCCCGCACGCCCATGCAATGGGACGCGGGCCACGGGGCCGGCTTCAGCACAGGCACGCCATGGATCGAGGTCAATTCCAACGCAGACCAAATCAACGTCGCCCAAGACAGGTCCGATCCGGAAAGCATCTTCGCACATTACCGCCACCTTGTCCGGCTGCGCCGAGAACTCGACGTCATCGCCTTCGGCGAGACCGAACCGCTGCTTCCGGACAGCTCAGCGATCATGGCATTTCAACGCAGGCTGGGGTCGGCGCGGGTTCTCGTACTGGCAAATTTCACCGCCAATCGGCAAGCGGTCTGCCTGCCGCTAGATACTTGCGGCGAAGGGCGCTGTCTCGTCTCTTCACATCGCGCACGGAGGCGGATTGATCCCGACCTCGAGATGGCACCTTTCGAGAGTTTCGCCGTCCTTTTCGACAGCTGATCTGCCGCGGAGGTTTCTGAGTGTCTTACTAATGGCGATCAGCCGCGCGAGTCCTCTGAGGACGAGCCTCGCGTCGTGCGACCTTCGTTCGGCGGACGCGGACGGCCGCCTTCTCCTGATTGCTCGATCGCTCCCTGTTCCGAGACCCGGCGGTCCTCATGGTCGGGCCGGATTCGGTCCAGACGTTCGGCCGGCCGCTCGGGATCATCAGTCTTCCCCTGTTTCGATCTTGCCATCTTTCGGCTCCTTTCCGGTTCCGGTTTGAAACCGGATGCCATCCGGAATGTTCCCGCACAGCGACCGCGATTTTCCCGCAGCTTGGCGTCCCCAAGACACGCTGACGTCACGACCCGGCGGACCACCGGCAAGTTGTTGCCTGCGCCTCAGGATGGCCGGGCTGCCGCCGAGCTGACTATCAACCCAGACTCAGGACGGATCGGACCGCGCGCGGGCATCTACTTCCCGTAAATCTGCTTATGCCTCAGATGAGCCTGCAGCTGACGCGCAAGTTCGCGCAACTGTTCCGGAACCTCCTGTTCGCAGGCCACTCCAATTGAATTCTCGAGCTTAGGCTTGAGGTGGTCCTCACGCTCTTCTTTTGTTGGCGTAGTGTACATATCGCATTCTGTCCCGACTTTTTTCCATTGCCCCGATATGACAGTGTATCATGGATTGGGTGAGATGGGACGGCCGCTCACCAAGAAGGTGGTTTTTCTTCTCAGGCTGCGCGGGAGGTGCAACGGTCATGTTCGGGTCGCGGCCGCGCCGATCATGCGGCCGGAAGCGCTCGTTCTGACCGGAGCCGGAGGCAAGCGCTGCGAGCATGACACACGCGGCCCCGCCGCAGCATCCAATTGTCTTAGCCACTCCCTCCGGGACTCCTCCCATCGGGGAGATCTCAGCGCGTATCTGGCGCGATGGGACTGGCACTGCAGGTGCAGGTCGGACGACCTAAAACTTGCGACCGAAAGCGACGCGATTACGAGAACATTCGTCGATACTCCTTTGCCCCGAATTCCAATTGCAGGAGCCAGAATTTTGTCATCACTCCGATCGCAGGGAAAACGCTCCGCAGGCAATCCTGTCGCCGGCGTTGCCAGCGGGTTGGCTCTCGTAGTCGTCGACGCCAGCATGCATAACGAAGGCAGCACCATCCGCGTCGAGGAGAAATCTTTCGACGTCGAAGGCTGGCAGGAAGACTTCGACCTCGCCGACACCATCTTCCTTGACCGTCAGATTGGGCATATCGCCCGGATGTGGCCCTTCAGGGGACATGACCCCATGCACATGTTCGCCAGCCACGTGGCCCCCTGCTGAAGAAAAATCATCTGACTCACAATCGCCCGTCTCGTGCAGGTGAATGGCGTGGATGCCCTCGGGCAACTCGATGAGCGTGACGGTCGCCACCGCTACCCCAGAAGGCGTATCCCGAACGCGAACGGCGCCGAGTTCATTACCCTCGCGGTCAAGTATATTCGCGGTGACCTCCGCCGCCCAACATCCGGTTGCGAAAGGCATTGCACTCAGTAAGGCCACGCAGAAATGAGTTTTCATGGCGTTGCTCCTTGAAAGTATCCCATTCCCTTCGAAGGGAACACGCCCCCTGCAACCACCACAACAAACCAATGTTCCCAGATTTCTGGGGAACATCCCGATGCGCGTCATGTTGATGGGGCCAAATGAGAGGTTCAGCATGGCACATCGCAAACGACGCAGAGTCCACCCAAGTCAATCGGCCGAGCCAGACCGGCTCCGCCAGCGCATCGACCACGGCGAGACGGGCGACAAGGTCAATTTCTCTGATCCAGCGGCGGCACCTCTCGGCACCGACGCTGAGGCTGGAGCGGGGCCCTCAGCCACCCCAGCGGGTAAAGTCACGGTGGCTCCGTCCGTCCCCGAACGCGAGAAGAAACGCTCCCCTCCGCACACTCCTGCCGAATTGCAAAACAGTTCATCCGGACGGCGCGGCATCTTCCTCGTTTTCTTGGTTGTTCTCGCGGGCATTGTTGCGCTTGTCGCGTTCGTGTGAGCCGAGCGATTTCCGCCCCAAATGATCGTCGTCGTACGCCCAAAGCCAACTAGACCTAATATCGAGGCCAAACATGGCCCAGACGGTCGCCGCTGGTGCAGAACGGGTTGCGGTCGCGCGAAGCCCGGCTGTTTTGCTGGTTCGAGCCGATGGACAAAGCTGCCGTCGACTACAGCCTGGTCATCACCAAACGGACTGATCTTGCGGCCGATTGGCCGGCCGCCAGTTTGGTCGTCCTCCTCTCGATCGTGGTACACCGCACGACAACCACGCCCTATGCCAAGAGTCGAATTGCCCAATCTGCAGAATGGACCCAGGAAAGCTTGAAAATCTGGAACATTGCGATGCGCCGCCTGTTGAAAGTTTTCCCTCCGCGTCGATTGCGCGGGCATCCTGCCGCGAGACGCATCCGATGAGTTATAAAACCTAGGAGGTAAAAATGAGAGTTTCGGAAATCATGTCGAACGATCCGGTCACGGTTTCGCCGCGCCAGACATTGGCCGAAGCGGCCGCCCTCATGGCACAGATTGACGCCGGCTTCCTCCCTGTTGGCGAAGACGACAAGCTCGTCGGTATGCTCACCGACCGCGATATTGCTATCCGCGGGATCGGCGCAGGCAGGGGGCCGGATGCCATGGTGGGCGAGGCAATGACGCAAGATGTCTGCTATTGCTTCGAAGACGACGACGTGACGACCGTCGCTCAGAACATGGGCGATCAGCAAATCCGCCGGATTCCAGTGGTCAATCGGGAGAAGCGCCTTGTAGGCGTCCTCTCACTTGGTGATCTCGCCGGACGGGGAGATGCCCTCGCGGCCGGTGAGGCACTCGCCGAGGTCGCACAGCCGGGAGACAGGCACAATTGAACGACGTCCACTTATTCGTGAGGCAGACACACACTCGCCAGCCGTTTCCTGCCCAGAGGAAAAATGGCCCTGACCCGGGAGCACGAGCGCTTCCCCAAGGACGAACCCGGAGATACTGATTTGGAAGGACTTATCATGGATGGCTCAAATCCTAGAGAACTTGAGTCCGTGCTTGTGATGCTCGAGGCGCGCAGCATCGCGCATCGACGGCTGCTCCTGGAAATCATCAGGACCTTGGACAGCTCGCAGCTGCAGCATCTGGAGGAATGGCTTTCGGTACGGGAAGTGCTCCGCGATGGTCAAGAAGATCCGGGCGCGGTCCCCACTGCAATGGCCGCGCTCCCGCTTTGCATCGCCGAGGAGTTTCGTGAATTCGGGCAATCTCTTGCGCAGATCTCCTCGCAGTCGGACAGCAGGTAAATGGGCCGGAAGGATTGCACACTCGCTGTGGATCCGGGACCAGAGGCGGTGCCAAGGCTGGTCGAGCGGTTGCGGGGGCTGGCCGAGAGTCAGGACACGGTGACGCTCCAAAGTTTGGCAAAGGAGATCGGCGCGCAGGGCCACGCACCCCTTCTCTTGATCGTCGCCACCTTTCTCATCTTGCCCATCGGGATGATACCGGGCATCGGCGGAGCCCTAGGCGCAATCATGGCAGTCATCGGCCTGCAGATGCTGCTAGGCCGCACCGGCCTGTGGGTTCCGCCATTTCTAGGAAAACGCGAGGTTCAGGCGCGCCGCGTAAAAGCGGTGGCGCACAAAGTGCGGCCGGTCGCGGATTGGTTAAGCTGGCATTTGCATCCAAGATGGGAGCGCCTGTCCGGCGGGAATCTCTCAATCTCGCTCATCGCACTTTTTTTGATAGCAACAGGCACATCGCTCCTAGTGCTCGGAGCGATACCGATAGCTGTGCCACTGGTCGGTATACCGGTTACGCTATTCGCAGTTGGACTATTGGCACGGGACGGCGTAATCGTCGCGGCGGGATATGCAGTGATCCTGTTGGCTGGCATCGGCATATGGATCATAGGCGGCACTCAAGGGTGAGAGCACAGAGGCGGGATCTGACTCACCCTGCTATCTGACTGACCCTAGGCCCCCAGTCAGAGCCCGTTCCGGAAGGCCCGGGCGCGTGGCTCGTCATCGTTTGACCCACCCTTTTGAGTTTTCTTGATGACAGAGAAGGATCCGTCAGACTCCAAAATGACCGCCGACAGCGCGCCGAAACCGTCCTGTCCCTGCGTGCGCACCACGGTCTCCAATTCAGCTTCTGTGACGCGGGCGCGGCGCAAGGCTTCGGTCAATGGGACACCGTCATGCAGAAGGAGAGTAGGTTCGGAGCGAACCGCGCGCGCGAAGGACTTTGAACGCACCGACGTGTAGGTCACCCCATATTGCAGGAATATCAGAAGCAGCAAAGCCGCAGCACCTTCCGCAAGGGCAACACCGTCGCTCAGCAGGATCGACGCCAGCGTCGAGCCGAAAGCCACTGTTATGACAAGATCGAAGGCGTTTAGTTTCGCAAGGGTCCTCTTTCCCGAGACTCGCAGCGAGACCACGAGGAACGCGTAAGCCAAAGTTCCCACAATGAGGGTGCGGATGATGCCATCCCAACTTTGGAAAAACATGTTTGCCCACTGCATGCGCGTAATTCTCTGTCCGCGTACTGGTCACCTCAAAGTCCGACGGCGCAGCTCGGGTTAAGAAATCTCTCTTTCCCAAGCGCGCTTGATTTTGCCCAATGAGACGTTTCGCTATTCCCGGTCACCCCCGGTGACCCTGTCCTCAGGACCTGGACGCTCATCAGCCAGCTTCTCACCGGCCGCTGCCTTGCCCGGTTCACCTTTGCCTTCCGCATGATTATCGACGTGCTCATGCAATTGACGGGTGTGAACATGGCGGCTGTCCAATCCGCGCTGCTCGGAATGCCGAGAGGTGTCGCGGTTCGACAACACCTCGCTCTTCCTGCGCTGCTCCACCTCGGCGGGAGACATCCCGCCTTCTCCACTCCCCTTCCCCTGATCCTGTTGCCCAGGGCCATACGATTTCCGATCCGCGTTTGCCATGTTTTCTATCCCATTCCATTTCAGGGCCCTTAACAATGCGAGTGCAACTATGTTCCCGATCGCATGCCGCCACAGGGCACTGCTGCCAGACCGCCACTTGAAGAAGCGCTCTCGATCTGTTGGTCTGAGCCATCCTTGGAACATATTTCAGGCACGTCTGTTCCTTTTGTCGAGCGCGGCCCGCGAGAGCGTCCGCATGTGCGTGGTCCTCAGGATTGCAGGCCACATTCCCCTCGGCCCGGAATTTCGGAGACTGGGCCGCGCTTACCTTTTCCCTGACTGGTGACTGGTGACTGGGATCGGATAATCTGAAATTATGTCATATCGGACGTTTGAGCGGTTGCGCGCCGGAGCAATTCGAAAAGCGAAAACGAAACGAAATTCGTTTTGCCATGAGAACGGAAAGCAGCCGGTGCTTTCTTCCTCTGGCGCATACCTGCTCCGCACAAGACTGCCGGTTCTCCGGTTCCCAAAATGGGCCAGACGTGGTGCCGGCCTCGGCGAAGCCAAGGCTCGGGCAGGCTCGCAAGGGCGACAGCACCTGCGCTGTCGGATATGTGCGCACACAGCGCTGCCTCGTCAGCCGTTCTGCCAGCAAGTTGAAGTGATCGACGTAGCCCGACCCCCTTTTTGGGGTTGCCGATTTCCAATCGAAACTGAACCGGGCGCGGAGATCAAAAATCAAAACTGTCGATGTCGCGGATGTAGGCCTCGAAGAAGTCGGTGAAGGTGCCGACCAGCGGCGGCAGTTTCTCGTAGGGTGGATAGTAGAGCATGAGGTTGAGCGGCGGCAGCTGCCATTCCGGCAACACCAGCTCGAGCGCGCCGGAGGCCAGCCCGTCCCGCACCAGAAAATCGGGCAGGTTGACCATGCCGTTCCCCGACAGCGCCATCTCGTAGAGGAACTCGCCGTTGTTCGAGGTGACTCCGGTCCCGGCGCGCAGCGTCCGGCGCTGGCCGCCGCGGGTGAACGTCCAGGTCTCGGCCGCGCCCCCATGGCCATAGGACAGGCAATGCTCGGGCAGCAGGTCGTCGGGAGCCTCCGGGCGCGGGATGCGCTCGAAGAGCGAGGGCGAAGCGACCACCTGCCGGGGCACCTGACAGATCCGCCGCCAGATCGTCGACTTGTCCGCCGGCGGATCCGAGATGCGGATCGCGAGATCGCAGTTGGCGTCAAGGATATCGACCAGCACATCGGTCAGATGCACGTCGAGTGCGATATGCGGATAGGCCAGCCGGAAGCTCGCCACCAGACCCGGCATCAGCCGCATGCCGAACGACATCGGCGCGTTGATCGCCAGCCGCCCCCGGTCGGGCCTCGTGGTGCGCGTGACCTCCTCGGTCACCCTGTCGAACTCTTCGAGCACCGGGCGGTAGCGCGCCGCGACCATCGCCCCTGCGCCGGTGAGCGAGACCTGCCGCGTCGTGCGCAGCAGCAATTGCTGGCCGAGGTCTTCCTCGAGCTGGGCGATGATCCTGGTGATCGAGGCCGGCGTCATCCGAAGGCTGCGGGCCGCCCCGGCGAAACTGCCCTGCTCGACGACTTCAAGAAAGACCCGGATCGGCTTGATGGTCTGCATCGCGCCAGATTGTTTCGATCCGGCGTAATAGTAAATGCCCGTGAGTTTCTATTCTTGAAAATTATCCTAGCCCCTATCTTGAATGCAACAGACACAGACTCGATGGAGATCGAGATGATCACGGACATCAAAGGGCTGCACCACGTCACCTCGATGGCGGCGGACGCGGCCGAGAACAACCGCTTCTTCACCGACACGCTCGGCCTGCGCCGGGTCAAGAAGACCGTCAACTTCGACGCGCCCGAGGTTTACCACCTCTACTACGGCGACGAGATCGGCACCCCTGGCTCGGTGATGACCTATTTTCCCTTCGGCCAGATGCCCCGCGGGCGTCGCGGTACCGGTGAGGTCGGCGTGACCGAGTTCGCCGTACCCGAGGGCGCGCTTGGCTACTGGAAGGACCGGCTCGCCCCCAAGGGCGTGACGGGTCTCACCGAAAGCAGCTTCCTCGGCGAGACCCGGCTGGAGTTCGCCGGCCCCGACGGCGACGGCTTCGCGCTGGTGGAGAGCCCTGATCGGGGCCGCACCGTCTGGACCGGCGCCGGCGTGCCCGAAGAGGCCGGAATCCTCGGCTTCCACGGCGCCCGGATGCGGCTGCGCGACAGCGCCGCCACCGCCGAGCTGCTGAGCTTCATGGGCTACCAGAAGGACGAGACCGACGGCGCCGTGACCCGCTACCGCATCGAGGGCGGCAACGCCGCCGACACCATCAACCTCGAGGCGGTGCCCGGAGGTCAGGCCGCGGCGCAGGGCGCGGGATCGGTGCATCACATCGCCTTTGCAGTCGAGGACCGCGCGGCGCAGCTGCGGGTGCGCGACGCGCTGCTCGACACCGGCTACCAGGTGACCCCGGTGATCGACCGCGACTACTTCTGGGCGATCTACTTCCGCACCCCCGGCGGCGTGCTCTTCGAGATCGCCACCAACGAGCCCGGCTTCGACCGGGACGAGGACACCGCGAACCTCAGGCAGGCGCTGAAGCTGCCGACCAGATACGAGCCGTACCGCGGCCAGATCGAAGGGCGTCTGCCCGCAATTGGAGCCTAATCGCCATGACCCAGACCCTGAGCTACCACGCCCGCACCCGTGCCCCCGATCCGGGGGCGCCGCTGATCTTCGCGTTTCATGGCACCGGCGGAGACGAGACCCAGTTCTTCGAACTGGTGCGGCAGATCCACCCCGACGCGGGCATCGTCTCGCCCCGGGGCGACGTCTCGGAAGGCGGCGCCGCGCGCTTCTTTCGGCGCACCGGCGAGGGCGTCTACGACATGGAGGACCTCGCCGAGCGGACCGCGCGGATGGCGGCCTTCGTCGCCGCGCACAAAGCCGCCAATCCGGGCGTTCCGGTCTATGGCTTCGGCTATTCCAACGGCGCCAACATCCTCGCTTCGGTGGTGATGGCGCAACCCGATCTCTTCGATCGGATCGGACTGCTGCACCCGCTGATCCCGTGGCAGCCGGCGCCGGTCGATCTCGGCGGTCGGCGCGTGCTGGTCACCGCCGGGCGCCGAGATCCGATCTGCCCGTGGCCGCTCACCGAAGGGCTGCTGACGTGGCTGGTCGACAGTGGCGCCGACGTCCGGACCGAGATCCACGACGGCGGCCACGAGATCCGGCAGGGCGAGATCGCGGCCCTGGCCGAGCTGCTCACCGCATGACCTGCCGCGGCGCCCTCTCCCCGGGCGCCGGAGGCTTCTCCTGCCGTACCGCCCCGGACGCTCCCGTCACGGCGCCGGTCCGGCTCCTCCCAGACCCATGCAAGAGACATCGAAATGACCGATCCGATCATCAGCTACAGCGAAACCGACAGCAAAGCGCGCTACGTCGCCACGGTGGAGGGTGTCGCGGGCGAAGGCGAGTTGACCATCTCCAAGGTCTCGCCGACCCTCATCATCGCCGACCACACCGGGGTGCCCGACAGCATGCGCGGCATGGGGATCGCCAAGGCACTGGTGCTCCGCCTTCTCGCGGACGCCCGCGGCAAGGGCCAGCGGATCGTGCCGCTCTGCCCCTTCGTGCGTGGCTACGCGATGCGCCACCGCGACGAGACCGCCGACGTCATCCAGTGGTGACCCTGCCGGTCGCCGGGCCCGCGAACACAGCGCCGCCGTGCGCAAGTCCTGCGGGCGAGGCATCGCCCGTCGCAGGACGACACACAGGACAGAGGCGGTAACGCCGGCCACCCCAGAGGAGACCCGAGATGAGCTGGAACCCTACCCATAGCCCTGAATGCCCCGACTTCGGCTGCGGCGCGCTCGAGACGCTGATCATCCCCCGCGCCCGCGATATCGGCGGCTTTGACGTCCGCCGCGCCCTGCCCTCGCCTAAGCGGCAGATGGTCGGACCGTTCATCTTCTTTGACCAGATGGGCCCGGCCGAGTTCATCACCGAGGGCGGCATCGACGTGCGCCCGCATCCGCATATCGGGCTCGGCACGGTCACCTACCTCTACCAGGGCGAGTTCGAGCACCGCGACAGCATCGGCAGCCACCAGATGATCTACCCCGGCGAGGTCAACTGGATGACCGCGGGCCGCGGCGTGACCCATTCGGAACGCACCAGCGAAAAGACCCGCGGCACCCGCCACAGCCTTTTTGGCATCCAGACCTGGATCGCCCTGCCCGAGCACCTCGAGGAAAGCGACCCCGGCTTCGAGCACCACGGCAAGGAGGCGCTTCCGGTGATCTCTGACGGTGGCAGCGAAGCCCGGCTCATTCTCGGCGCCGCCTATGGCGAGAAAAGCCCGGTGACCATGCCGTCCGAAACCTTCTACCTCGACGTCGTGCTGCAGCCGGGGGCCGGGTTCCCTTTGCCCGAGGATCAGGAAGACCGCGGAATCTACGTCACCGAAGGCGCGATCGAAGTCGCAGGCGACATCTTTGAGGCCGGCCGCATGATGGTGTTCCGCCCCGGCGACCGGATCTCGGTCAAAGCCGGTCCCCAGGGCGCCCGCCTCATGGCGCTCGGCGGCGCGACCATGAACGGACCAAGGTATATCTGGTGGAACTTCGTCTCGTCGTCCAAGGACCGGATCGAACAAGCCAAGGAGGACTGGAAGGCCGCCGACTGGGCGAACGGACCGTTCCGTCTGCCGCCCGGAGACGAGCAAGAGTTCATCCCGATCACCGCAGAACTGGACCGCACCCGTCCGAGAGGCTGGGACTAATTTCCGCGCATGACTATGCATAGCAAGGGAGATCGATGAGGCTCTTCAGGGTTGACGACGCGCAGATCGCCTTCGCCTTGAAGCGGGTCGCGCGACCCCAAGGCGAGGGGCCGCGCCGATGAAGGGTCAGCTCCTCCAGGTCGCGCCGGCCGGGTCTTCCGTACCGAGAATGCGGTAAAGGCCCGCCTCGCCCGACATGCTCGGCTCGACTGTCACTGCGAGGCCCTCGGGCACGCTCAGCGTATCCCCCGGCGCGAGGATTGCGCTGCCGCCTTCCCAGGTCACCGCCCAGTGACCGAAGACCGGCATAAGCACAGACGGCAAGGGTTCGGCGGTCGGCTCGCTCAGCGCAGAGCCACGGGTCACCAGGTCGACCTCGAAGCCGGGCTTGTCGGGCAGCCGCCCCGTCTTCCCAATCACCTTGACCGGCGCCTTGGCCGCCATCGCCGAGAGGTCCAGGTAGCGCGCCACGTGACGCGGGAGCACCTCTGCCGCCTCCGGCTCGGGAAACGTCTTCAGCTCCTCTTCGCCCAACAGAGGCATCGGCGCCACACCTTCGGGGAGGCTCTGGCCCTTCTTGCTGTCGTAAAGTTTGCCATTCTCGCCAAGCACCAGCCCGTGGTTGCGCGCGTCCTCGATCACCTGCGGTGCCCAGATCACGCCGCCACCCGCATCGTCGCCCCCAAGCACGGCCATGATCATCCCGTAGTCCGTACCGACGTTCTCGAAGCCCCGGAAGATGCCGGTGGGGATGTTGAAGATGTCGCCCGGCTCGAGAATGACCTCGCCGGCGGTGCCCCAGCGGCCCCAGAAGAAGCGCCAGCGGCCTGACAGCACAAAGAACACCTCGGCTGTGCGGTGCGAGTGCAGCGAGTTGCGGCAATGCGGCGGCTGGCCTGCCGCGCCAATGTTGAACCCGTGCGGCAGGCTGATGTGCACGTGCTGGTCGGCACTTTCCGACACGCCGCCGCCGATGATGGTAAAGTTTTCCTTCTGGTCCGAGCCGGGCGTGTGGGCGTCGATGAAGGCGGTGCGACAGGGTTGCAACTCACCGTAGCGTACGAGGCGGGCGTCCATGTCCAGGGGGGTGGTCATTCAAGTCTCCTGTGGTGGTTCGGGTTGGCTCCAACCCTTCGGTATGCGTGCCGATGCGCGCAGCACGAGCGGTGCGGGCACGCGGATCGGCTCCGAAGACGCCGTGTCAGGCGTCTCGATTTGTGCAAGCAGACGGTCTACGGTACGCGCCACCATGGTTTCGGCATCCTGCCGCACGGTGGTCAGGTCATAGGCGGGCCAGGCAGCGGGGGGCACGTCGTCGAACCCCACCACCGAGACGTCACCCGGGACCTTCAGACCCAGCTCGAAGCGCAGAACGTCCATGACCACAAAAGCCATGTGGTCATTGGCGACAAAGACCGCGTCGGGCCGTTCCGCCTCGGACTTGCCAGCAAAGAGCGCGCGCGCCGCCGCCTTGGCGGCGCCCGCCTCGTAGTTGCCGACCGCGCGGGCAAAGAGCGTCTGCCCGGCCTCGGTCAACCCCGCGAGAAAGCCGGCCTCGCGGTCGCGCTGGGTGGAGGCATCTTCCCAGCCCGCGACATAGGCAATACGGCCATGCCCGCCTTCGGTCAGGAACCGCGCCACCTGCCGGCCGCCTTCGACGTTGTCAGAGGTCACGCAGGTTACGCCCGCCCCATCCTGGGCGCGGTTGAACAGCACCACCGGCACGCCGAGACCGGCGCAGCGAGTAGATAGTTCCGACGACAGCGACACCGAGGCCGTCACAAGGCCAGCGACCTGGTAATCGAGGATTTCCTGGATCACGTCATCTACCGTCTCCGAGCCCTGCGAGGACATGAAGACCAGTACGTGATAGCCGCGCGCCTGAAGCGCCTTGGACAGCTTCTCCAGCACCTCGGGGTAGAAGTAGTTCTCGAGGTAAGCGATCACGAGACCGATGATCCGGCTCTGCCCGGTGATCAGCGACCGCGCCAGGACGTTGGGCCGGAAGCCCAGCTCCTCTGCGGCGATGCGGACCTTCTCGGCAGTCTTCTTCGACACCGAGGCTCCCGGAGTGAAGTACCTGCTGACCGCCGACCGGCTGACGCCAGCCCTTTCGGCCACGTCAGCCATCGTCACCTTCTCGATCGTCATCGTCTGCGCCCCTTGCGTGTCGTCCAACGTTGCGCCGTCCCGGCCACAGGTCCGGGAGGGCCCGCGCATCATAGGCACGGGTGCCCCGATTGTCTTGTGGCCGGAAGGGCTTGTTGGACGACGCTGGGTCACTCGGCGGCCTCGGGCAGAACAGGGGCGGCCGCGGCGTAGGGCACGCTGATCCCGCCATAACGCCGCACGCGCAGATTGCACTGCTCCGCGTGACCCGCGAAGCCCTCCAGCATGCACAGGCGCGAGCCATACGCGGCGACCCGGGTCGCCGCCGCGTCGGTGGTCACGCGCTGGTAGCTGTGGGTCTTGAGGAACTTGCCGACCCAGAGCCCGCCGGTGTATCGCCCGGCCTTCTTGGTGGGCAACG
>NZ_JAAGOZ010000023.1:0-80338 GCF_010499845.1 Salipiger sp. PrR007
TGATACCGTCACCGATGTCGCGACATAGAATCTCATCTTGATTGTCGCTGCCGTCTCTCCCTGATTGTCGCGCTATAGTTTCCATGCTTAAAGCAATACGTCTGCGCGGATGACGGTTCACACATCGCGATTCGTTCACTAAATGTCTGTGTGGATGAAATATCCTCAAGGATTTGATATCTCGGCGAGTTGACCAAATTCAAAATCCCCCGGCCGTGAGGTCATGTCGGTTCGAGTCCGACCTTGGGTACCACATCCCGCATCCCGTCGTGTCGAAGATCCGATGCGCAGCCGTAAGGGCCTGCGCGTAACGGAATGGTTCGGCGCCAGAACTTCCTCGTCACGCCGCGGAGACACCGCGCTGCTGCCGTATTTGTTCCTCATTTCGAAATCAGACCGTCCCGGCACTGACTAGAAAGGTCTATCTGAATGTTAGGTTTGATTTCGGGCTCCGGGTCTGGGAGCTACGCCGGTCTCTTCGGCGGGATCGCCAATGCGATCAACGCGGGGCGGCAGGCCGGCGCGGTCTCCAAGGAGGACGGGGCGCAGGCTGTAGAGGCGTCGCGCGAAGCGGAGACAGGGGAAACCGTCGTCGCGGCCGAGGCAAGCGCGGTCAAAGATGCCAGTTCCAAGCCGACGGCGACCGAGAGCGGACAGGCTGCGGCAGCCAATGCCAAAGCTCCCGAGGTCGCTGCACAGACCGACTCGCGCGCGGTGGATGACGAGCCAGAAACCATGGAGTCGCTCGAAAAGGCGCGCGCGCAGGCGCTCGCCACTCAGGAGAGTTTCATGAAGTCCCTGGTGATCGCCCAGATGGGCGCCGGCGCCGACGAGGACGGACTTGCCCAACGGCTGCGCCGCGGTGCCGAAGGCTACGCGACCACCCGCGCTTCGGAAGGCGGGGAGCGCGCGCCGCAACGCGCCAGCGTCGAGGCCTGAACCGGACCGCCCCAGGGCGGGCACCCAGACAAGCGGCGTGCGGAAGACCCCGTGCGCCGCGTTGTCATTCTGGTCGGCCTGTCCCGCGTCGTTCGTCTCGCGAGCGGGCGGGTTTCCGGGCGGAACGCAGCACCCGTTCGCCGATGCTGTAGGGGCAACGGAGGCAGCAGGTGCGCGGGCCACGGAGCGGCACTCTTGGGGATGTATCCGAAGGTGGATTCAGAGTGCCATGGTGACCAGCGGCGCTGTTGAAACGCGGCTGGACAACCATGGCACTATCCGAAGTAAGTGCCGACTTTCCCAAAGGAAAGTGGCGGAGAGACAGGGATTCGAACCCTGGGACCCCGTGAAGGGTCAACGGTTTTCGAGACCGCCCCGTTCGACCACTCCGGCACCTCTCCGCGGGGGTCGTGGGGGGCCGTTTAACGACAAGCTCGGGGGGGTGCAACAGGGAATTTTGAAGTTTTTTCATCCGGGCGGATTTCTTTTCCGGCGAAGCTCCGCCAGTGGGCTTTTTGCTCACCTTGGAAATGCCGCGGCCGGGCCCTAGGCTTGTCGTCAGCCATATCCGGAGTTGTCCTGTCCCATGTTCTCGCGTCTCGCCGCCTGCGGTTTTGCCGTCATCCTAGCCATGCCCGTTCGCGCGGAACCCGCAGGGGACCTGCTGGACGCGCTCAAGATCGACGAGATCGTCGAACTCATGCGAATTGAGGGGCAGGGCTATGCCGAGGAGATGGCGACGGACCTGCTTCCGGCGGGCGAATCCGAGACATGGCGGCAGTCGGTCGACCGGCTCTATACACCCAACGCCATGGAGGAAGTGGTGCGCGCGGGATTCCTCGAAAGCTTCGGTGACACCGATCCCGCGCCGCTTCTGGCGTATTTCGCCAGCGAAGCCGGTCAGAAGGTCGTGACGCTGGAGATCGAGGCCCGGCGCGCGATGGTCGATCCTGACGTCGAGTCGGCGGCGCGCGAAGCCTGGCGTGAACGGGCAGGGAGCGGCGATACGCGGCTGGACCAGCTCGATGAATTCGTCGAGGCCAACGACCTATTAGAGACCAATGTGGTCGGCGCGCTCAACGCCAGCTTCCAGTTTTATCTCGGCCTTGTCGACGGCGGCGGACTCGAAATGACCGAGCCCGAGATCCTCGAGGAGGTCTGGATGCAGGAAGAGGTCACCCGCGCCGACACGCTCGAATGGCTTTATGGCTATCTCCTGCTGGCCTACCGGCCGCTGAGCGACGCGGAGCTTGACGCTTATATCGATATTTCCGCGACGCCCGAGGGAAAGGCGATGAACCGGGCGTTGTTTGCCGGGTTCAACGCGATGTACAACGAGATCTCCTATGGCCTCGGCCTCGCGGCCGCACAGGAGATGCTGGCGCAGGACCTCTGAGGCGGGGCGGGCCGGGCGGCTCGGGGCAGAAAGCCGGGGTGGACCACCTGCAGAATATGGCGGGAAAACCGCTGTGCGCGGGTTGACACATGGGCAAATTGCCCCGATAAGCCGGGCCTCGTGACGGGGCCATTGCGCGCCCCGCTTTCGATTCTTACATCCATACAGCCCGCAAGGGCGCGCTGTTCGACGGCGGAGCGGGCCAACCCGCACCACGAAGTCCCCAAGAAACCGGGGCGCCACAGGACGCGGTAGACAAAGGAAGACGCAGATGTTCGCGGTGATGAAAACCGGCGGCAAGCAATACAAGGTCCAGGCGGGCGACGTGCTCCGCGTGGAGAAGCTGGCTGCAGACGCGGGTGAAACCGTTCAGTTCAACGAAGTCCTGATCCTCGGCGGCGACAGCGTCACCGTGGGTGCTCCGCTCGTGTCCGGTGCTGCCGTTCAGGCGACCGTGATCGACCAGATCAAGGGCGAGAAGGTCATCAAGTTCGTCAAGCGTCGCCGTAAGCACGGCTCGCAGCGTACCCGTGGCCACCGTCAGCAGCTCACCCTGCTGCGCGTGACCGAGATCCTCGCATCCGGCGCCGAAGGCACCGGCGTGAAGGCCGCCGCTGGCGCCGCCTCCGCACCGAAAGCCGCTGCTCCGAAGGCGGCTGCTGCCGCCGCAGGCGACGACCTGACCAAGATCACCGGTGTCGGCCCCGCCGCCGCCAAGAAGCTGAACGAAGCCGGCATCGCCACCTTCGCACAGCTCGCAGCCGTTGACCCCGAGAGCTTCGATGCCGTCAAGGTGAAGCCCGAGTGGGTTGAACAGGCCAAGACCCTGGCCTGATAGACAGTTAAGGAGACCAACCCATGGCACATAAAAAAGCAGGCGGTAGCTCCCGTAACGGCCGCGACTCAGCTGGCCGCCGTCTCGGCGTGAAACTCTACGGTGGCCAAGCGGCCAACCCGGGCAACATCATCATCCGTCAGCGCGGCACCAAGTTCTGGCCGGGCGAAGGCGTGGATATGGGCAAGGATCACACGATCTTCGCCGTGGCCGAAGGCTCGGTCAAATTCCACAAAGGCCTCAAGGGCCGCACCTTCGTATCCGTCCTGCCGGTGGCGGAGGCTGCTGAGTAAGCTGATCCCGGATCGAAAAATTGGAGGGGATCGGCACGGGCCGGTCCCCTTCTCCGTTTCGGGGGGAGACGAAGCGGCCCGCGAGATTTCTCGCACAAGAGGAGTAAGACGATGAGCCTGGCCGAAGACGACCAGCTGACCGCGCAACCGGTCATCGAGACACCCCGTTTCCTGCTGCGGCCGCTGCGCCGCTCGGATGCCGGGCTGATTGCGCATTACACGTCCGAGCTGCGCCTCGCGCGCATGACCACCTCGATTCCGCACCCGCTGCCGCCGGGCGCGACCGAGGCCTTCATCACCCGTGCCACGGAGTCCAGCCGTGTCGAGGACGTCTGGGCGATGGATGCCTCCGAGCAGGGCGGCGCCGAGGTGATGGGGCTGATTTCGCTCGAGCGCCTGACGGATGGCAACCAGGCCGAGATCGGCTACTGGGTCGCGCCGCCGTTCTGGAACACCGGCCACGCGTCCGAGGCGGTGCGCGCCATGGTGCAGGCCAATCCCTTCGGCAGCGCGACGATGTTCGCCTCGGTCTTCCAGGACAACGCCGCCTCGGCCCGGGTGCTGACCAACTGCGGTTTCGAATACATCGGTGATGCCGAGGCCTTCTCGGTGGCGCGCAATTCGGCCGTGCCCACCTGGACCTATCTGCGCCGGATGGACTGAACGTAGGCCTCGGCCCGCGCAGCCCCGCGACAAAGTGATCCCGCCCGGCCGACGAATTCCGTTGGCCGGGCGTAGTCTTGCCGCCTATAAGCAAGGCATGATCACCGAATTCGGACATTTCGCGCTCATCCTCGCCTTCCTCGTCGCCTGCGTGCAGGCGGTGGTGCCGATGATCGGGGCGCAGAAGCGCTGGCCCGGCTGGATGGCCGTCGCCGAACCCGCCGCAACCGCCCAGTTCCTGCTTGTCGCGCTGTCGTTCGGCGCGCTGATGCACGCCTTCATCGTTTCCGACTTCTCGTTGCGGCTGGTGGTGCTGAACTCGCATTCCGCCAAGCCCTTGCTCTACAAGATCAGCGGCGTCTGGGGGAACCACGAGGGCTCGATGCTGCTCTGGGTGCTGATCCTGGCGCTCTTCGGGGCTATGGCGGCTTGGTTCGGCGGCAACCTGCCGCCGACGCTGCGGGCGCGCGTGCTGGCGGTGCAGGCCTCGGTCGCGGTGGCCTTCTTCGCCTTCATCCTATTTACCTCGAACCCCTTCCTACGCCTCGCGGTGCCGCCCTTCGACGGGCAAGACCTCAACCCGCTGTTGCAGGACCCGGGGCTCGCCTTCCACCCACCGTTCCTTTATCTGGGCTATGTGGGCCTCTCGATCTGCTTCAGCTTCGCCGTCGCGGCGCTGATCGAGGGACGGGTCGACGCCGCCTGGGGTCGCTGGGTCCGCCCCTGGACGCTGCTGAGCTGGGTGTTCCTGACCATCGGCATCGCGCTCGGCTCCTGGTGGGCCTATTACGAGCTTGGCTGGGGCGGTTTCTGGTTCTGGGATCCGGTCGAGAACGCCTCGTTCATGCCCTGGCTGCTGGCGGCCGCGCTGCTGCATTCTGCCATCGTCGTGGAAAAGCGCGAGGCGCTGAAGAGCTGGACGATCCTGCTCGCGATCCTCGCCTTCGGCTTCTCGCTCATCGGCACCTTCATCGTGCGCTCGGGCGTGCTGACCTCGGTGCATGCCTTCGCCTCGGATCCGCAGCGCGGGGTCTTCATCCTCGGCATCCTCGTCTTCTTCACCGGCGGCGCGCTGACGCTTTACGCGGCCCGCGCGGGCGTGATGCAGGCCAAGGGGGTCTTTGGCCTCGTCAGCCGCGAGTCGGCACTCGTGGTGAACAATATCCTGCTTGCCGTGGCGTGTTTCGTGGTCTTTACCGGCACGCTCTGGCCGCTGGTCGCCGAGATGCTCTTTGGGCGCAAGCTCTCGGTCGGGGCGCCCTTTTTCAACATGGCCTTCACCCCCTTCATGGTGCTGCTGGGGCTGGTGCTGCCGATCGGCGGCCTGCTGAGCTGGAAGCGCGGCAAGCTGGGCCGCGCGGTGCAGCAGCTGGTGCCGGCGCTGGTGCTGGCGGTGGCGCTCGCCGGGCTGGTCTGGGCGATGCAGAGCGGGCGCAGCCTGATGGGGCCGGTGGGGGTCTTCCTCGGCACCTGGCTGGTGGCGGGGTCGATCACCGATCTTCTCAGCCGCATCGGCCAGAGCCGCGACTGGCGCCGCCTTGCGCGGCTGCCGCGCGCCGACTGGGGCAAGGCCGTCGCCCATGCGGGCCTCGGCGTGACCATGCTGGGCATTGCCGGGCTGATGGCCTGGCAAGAGGAAGACATCCGGGTTGCGCAGGTGGGGGAGCCCTACGCTGTGGGCGCCTACGAGTTGGACCTTCTTGGTGTCAGCCGCGTGCAAGGGCCGAACTATGTCTCGGACATGGGCGAGGTCTCGCTGCGCAGGAACGGTGCCGAGATCGCGCATCTCTACCCCGAGAAGCGCAGCTACCCGGTTGCTGGCATGCCGACCACAGAGGCGGCGATCGACAACGGCTTCCTGCGTGACGTCTACGTGGTGCTCGGCGATGCGCAGGCGGGCGGCGGCTGGACCATGCGGGTCTACGTCAAACCGCTCGCCAACTGGATCTGGGGCGGGGCGCTGCTCATGGCGCTCGGCGGGGCGCTCAGCCTTTCGGACCGACGTTTCCGCGTCGCCGCCGGAGCGCGCAAGTCCGCTTCGGCGCAGGGGGTTCCGGCTGAATGACCGTGCTGAAACCCTTCCGCGCGCTGCTTCTGTTGGCGCTTCTGGCGCTGCCGCTGGTGCAGGCGGCGGTGGTGCATGCCGTGCAGCCCGACGAGATGCTCTCGGACCCCGCGCTCGAGGCGCGGGCGCGCGAGCTGTCCAAGCACCTGCGCTGCCTTGTCTGTCAGAACGAGAACATCGACGATTCCAACGCCGCGCTCGCCCGCGACCTGCGCCTGCTGGTGCGCGAGCGGCTGGTGGCCGGCGACACCGACGACGAGGCGGTCGCCTACCTGGTCGACCGCTATGGCGAGTTCGTCCTGCTGCAGCCTACGACGCGCGGTTGGAACTGGCTGCTCTGGGCCGCCGGGCCGATCCTCTTCGTGATCGCGCTGATCCTTGCGGGAGCCTACCTGCGCGGCCGCTCGCGTGCCGAGGCCAGCACCGAGGCCGGGCTCAGCCCCGAGGAAGAGGCCCGGCTGAAGCGCATTCTGGATGAACACCCCTCCTCCTGACAGGACTGCCGGCAGGGTCGGGAGGATCCGAGGAGTGACGCTCAGAAACGCAACAGCATCCCCGCTTTCCATAGACGACCTTTCGGGATTCCCCCGACGGCTGCGCGCCGGGCTCGAGACCCTGCCGTCGTATCAACAGATGCTCGGGTTGATTGCCCGGGCGGCGGGGTACCGCAACTACCCGCACCTGCGCGCGCAGACCACGACGGCGCCGCGTGCTGACGCGTAGGCGTCTTATGGGTTCCGGTCCTTCCGCGACGCGGCTCGGATCCGCCGGACAATGATCGAGAACCGCATGCTTGAGCGTACGCCCCACAGGGCTGTCTACACCCGCATCGAGGCCCACCCGAGCGCGGACGCGCTGGCGCTGATCGCGGCGCTCTGGCAGGTCTGAGGCGGGTACGGCCAAGGGGTCTTGCACCCCAGGCGCGCGCGGGGGAAAGTTTCCCCGCGCGGCCGCGCCAATCCGGAGGATCCCATGCACTACGACACCATCCGTTACGAAATCGCCGACGACGTGGCGCTGATCACCCTGGCCCGGCCCGAGGTGATGAACGCGCTCTCGGCGCCGATGCGGGCCGAGCTGACCCATGCCATCCAAGCGGGTGGCAAGGACGCGCGGGTGGTGGTGCTGACCGGCGACGGCCGGTCCTTTTGCTCGGGGCAGGATCTGGGGGACCGCGAGAGCGCGGCGAACATCGATCTCGAGCGGGTGCTGCGCGACGAATACATGCCGATGCTGAGCGCGCTGGTGGACTGCCCGCGCCCGACCATCGCCGCGGTGAACGGCGCGGCAGCGGGCGCCGGGGCCAACCTCGCGCTGGCTGCCGACGTGGTCATCGCCGCCGAAAGTGCCTTCTTCATGCAGGCCTTCACCCGCATCGGACTGATGCCCGACGCGGGAGGCACGTGGATGCTGCCGCGGCAGATGGGCATCGCCAAGGCCATGGGCGCAGCGCTCTTTGCCGACCGCATCAGCGCCGCGCAGGCCGAACGCTGGGGGATGATCTGGGAGGCGGTGCCGGACGCCGAATTCGAGGCGATCTGGAAGGCCCGCGCCGCGCATCTGGCGCAGGGCCCCTCCGAGGCCTATGCCCGCATCAAGCGCGCGATCCGCGGTGCCTTCGAGAAGGATTTCGACGGCCAGCTGCTGCTTGAAGCGCAGTTGCAGGGGGAATGCGGCATGACGCGGGACTTCAAGGAGGGCGTGGTCGCCTTCCACGAGAAGCGCCCCGCGAAGTTCGAGGGGCGCTGAGCGCCTAGCCTGCGGTCAGCGTCGACCGCCAGCGCGGCGCATCCACCCGCAGCGGTCCCGCAGGAACATCCCAACGCGGGGGGTGGCCATCCAGTGTCGCCGGGAACCGCAGCCGCCGCGCCGGGCCCCAGCCGGTTGCCTCGACCTGCGGGGATTGATCGCCCTCGGTGACCTCGATGGGCGCGCCGGTGACGTCACGGACCCCGCCCGAGACCAGCAGGGCGCCCGTGCGGGCCAGCGACAGCCGGGCCGAGAATATCTGTCCGCTCGCCTGCCGGCGGCGCAGCGCGCGCAGCACCGCCGCGGCCATGAGATAGCCGGTGGCATGGTCGAGCGCCTGAACCGGTAGCGGCACCGGGCGCGCGGCCGGCCTGCGGCGCATCCCCTCGTCGGCGATGCCGCAGCTCATCTGCACGAGGCTGTCGAAGCCCCGCCGCCCGGCCCAGGGTCCGGTCCAGCCATAGGCGCAAAGGCTCACCTCGATCTGCCCGGGAGCCAGCTTGCGCCCGCCGTAGCCCAGCCTCTCCAGCGCGCCCGGGCGGTAGCCGTGGACGAGCACGTCGGCCTGTCTCAGCAGGTCCTCGAAGGTCGCGCGGTCGGCGCTCTGGGTCAGGTCGAGCCCGGCCCGGCGCTTGCCCAAGGTGACTTCCGGCTCGACGCCTGGCTCGTTCCACCAGGGCGGGTCGATGCGCAGCACTTCGGCGCCGTGGCCGGCAAGGAAGCGCGTCGCCACCGGCCCTGCGAGCACGCGGGTCAGGTCGAGCACCCGCAGACCCTGCATCGAGACGGGGGCCGCGCAGCTTCCGGTCTCGCGCCAGTCGATCAGCGGCTCGGCGGCCACCGCCTCGCCCTGCGGATGTGCGGCCCACTCGTCCAGAGAATGCATCGCCGCCGCGGCGCCCCCGGCCGCCACAACGGCGGCTTCGAGCGCTGCTTTCTCCCATCTCGAGACGGTTTCGGTGACCTGTGCGCGGTCGGCGGTGCAGCCGAGCACCGAGAGCGCTGCGTCACGATGGTGCGGCGCGTTGGTGTGCAGCCGGATCCAGCCATTCTGCGCCGCGTAATCTCCGGCGATCGGGTCCCAGGCCGCGGGCAGCTCCCATCCGACGGGGCACAACGTCCGATCGAACCACATCGAGGCGAGGCGCCGGTCGAGTGTCGCCCTTGGAGCGCCGGTCAGCGCAGCCATCTCCCGCGTCGCCGCTTTCAGCGACGCGGTGGCCAGTTCCGAGACCTGAAAGCAGGAGGGCAGCTCGGCGTCTCCATGCTCGTCTACCTCGAGGCCGGGCGGGAGATCGGTGCCGAGCGCCAGGGAAATCTGCGGATCGAAAGGGGATGTCATCACGGCCTCCTAGTCTTGTCTGCCCCCATCAAGCGCGCGGATTGACCGGCTGTAAATCTTGATCAATATAATCAATATGAACGTCATGGATTGGATCGATGCCGGCGCCGCCTGCGCCCTGCTCGGGGTGAAGCCCCAGACACTTTACGCCTATGTCAGCCGCGGCCAGCTGCGGGCCGAGGCAGATCCGCAGGATGCGCGGCGCAGCCTTTACTTCCGTCCCGACGTCGAGGCTCTGCTGCGCCAGAACCGCCGCCCGCGCGCGCGCTCCGAAGTTGCAGAACAGGCGATCCGCTGGGGCGATCCGGTGTTGGTGACCGCTATCTCCGAGGTTCGGGACGGCATGCTGTGGCTGCGTGGACGTTCGGTCGAGGCCTGCGCCGAGACCATGACCCCCGAGCAAATGGCCGCCCATCTTTGCGGTTTCGATAGGCTGGATTTGCCCGACGTGCCATGGTCCGGCGAAGGCGGCAAGCCAGTCGGACGGGCCATGCAGACGCTCGCGGGCGCGGTCGGCGGGGCGGTTCCGATCGCTGACCTCGGCGCAAGCGAGCGAGCGGCAGAGGCAGGTCGGCTGATCTCGCTGGTGGTCAACGCGCTGCTGGGGCAGGCTGGAGGCGGCGCGTTGCAAGCGCGTTTCGCTGGAGCCTGGGGGCTGGATCGAGGCGGCGAGGACGAGATACGCCGGGCGCTGGTGCTGCTGAGCGATCACGAGCTGAACCCCTCGACCTTCGCGGTGCGGATCGCGGCCTCGACCGGGGCGAGCCTGCCGGCGGCCTTGCTTTGCGGACTGGCGACGCTGAGCGGACCACGCCATGGCGGTGCCTCGGCGCTTGCGCGTGCCGCATTGGAGGCCGCGCTGCAGGGCGACTTAGAGGCATTTCTGTCAGCGCGGACGGGCCAGTCTCCCTATGGCTTCGGCCATGGCCACCCGCTCTATCCCGACGGCGATCCCCGGGCGCGGCTGTTGCTCGAGCGACTGCCCCATGACCACCCGGTGCGCCAGGCGCAGCGCCGGCTCGCCCGGACGCTCGGGCTGGCACCGAACGTCGACACCGGGCTGGCGGCGCTGGAGCTGGCTTGGGGCTTGCCGCGAGACGCGGGCTTCACGATCTTTGCGGCGGGGCGGCTTGCGGGCTGGATCGCTCATGCGCTCGAGCAGGCCAGCAGCGGCGCGCCGATCCGGCCCAGGGCGCGTTGCGCGGCAGAATAATTCCCTGCCGAGAAGCAAAAGGCCCCGCGAGAGCGGGGCCTTTGGTCTCAATGAAATCCGGATCAGCGGTTTTCGATATCCGTGTAGTCGCGCTGCGCGGAGCCGAGGTAGAGCTGGCGCGGACGGCCGATCTTGTGCTGCGGATCGGCGAGCTGCTCTTTCCACTGCGAAACCCAGCCGACGGTGCGCGACAGCGCGAAGATCGGGGTGAACATCGAGGTCGGGAAGCCCATCGCCTCGAGGATGATGCCCGAGTAGAAGTCGACGTTCGGGAACAGCTTCTTGTCGATGAAATACGGATCTTCCAGCGCCTGTTTCTCGAGCTCTTTGGCGACCTGCAGGACCGGGTTGTTCTCGACGCCGAGCAGGTCGAGCACCTCGTCTGCGGATTGCTTCATCACCGTCGCGCGCGGGTCGCGGTTCTTGTAGACGCGGTGACCGAAGCCCATCAGGCGGAAGGGATCGTTCTTGTCCTTGGCGCGGGCGATGAACTCGGGGATGCGGTCGACCGAGCCGATCTCTTTCAGCATCTCGAGGCACGCCTGGTTGGCGCCGCCGTGGGCCGGGCCCCAAAGGCAGGCGATGCCGGCCGCGATGCAGGCAAACGGGTTCGCGCCCGAGGAAGAGGCGAGACGCACGGTCGAGGTCGAGGCGTTCTGCTCGTGGTCGGCGTGCAGGGTGAAGATCCGGTCCATGGCGCGGGCGAGGATCGGGTTCACCTCGTATTTCTCGGCCGGAACCGAGAAGCACATGTGCAGGAAGTTTGCCGCGTAATCGAGATCGTTGCGCGGGTACACGAAGGGCTGGCCGATCGAGTACTTGTAGGCCATCGCCGCGATGGTCGGCATCTTGGCGATCAGGCGGTGCGAGGCGATCTCGCGCTGGCGCGGGTCCGAAATGTCGGTGCTGTCGTGATAGAAGGCCGACATGGCGCCGACCACACCCACCATGGTTGCCATGGGATGCGCGTCGCGGCGGAAACCGCGGAAGAAGTTGTGCATCTGCTCATGGATCATCGTGTGACGGGTGATCGTGTTCTCGAAGTCCTCGAGCTCAGCCGCGGTCGGCAGTTCGCCGTACATCAGCAGGTAGCACACTTCGAGGTAGTGCGACTTCGACGCGAGCTGGTCGATCGGATACCCGCGGTGCAGCAGCACGCCTTCGTCGCCGTCGATGAAGGTGATGGTGCTGTCGCAGCTGGCGGTGGAGGTGAAGCCCGGGTCGTAGGTGAACACCCCGGCTTGGCCATAGAGCTTGCGGATGTCGACCACGTCCGGGCCCACGGTGGGCGAATAGATCGGCAGGTCGTAGCTTTGCTCGCCGATGGTCAGTTTCGCGCTTTTCGCTGTGTCAGCCATGCTTGCTTGTCCCTTCATCTGGATAAGGCCAGGCGCGTCGGGCGCGCCCGGTCGGTATTGTCACACATGGCCCGTGGCGGGGTCGGAGAGGCCGGTTTGCCAGACCGTCACGCCGCCTCGGAAGCCGCTGCCTGTTCGAGCCGGAGGAGCGTTTCCTCGCGGCCGAGCACCAGCATCATGTCGAACACGCTCGGGGTGACGGAGCGGCCTGCAAGCGCCGCGCGAAGCGGCCCGGCCAGCTTTCCGAATTTCGTGTTCTGTTCCTCGGCGAAGCGCGCCGTTACCCCCTCGAGCTCTTCTCGCGACCAGCTAGCACTTTGCAACTGCGGCGTCAACGAGACCAGTATACCACGGGATACTGCATCGAGGTTCTTGGCCGCTTTCTCATCCGGGACGATCGGGGTTTCCGTCAGGATGAAGTGAGCCTTTTCAAGAAGTTCCGGGAAAGTCTTGGCGCGGTCCTTGAGGCAGTACATACCCCGCGTCATCCCGGATTTTTGTGCCTCGGTGAAGGCGGGCAGACCTGCCGCATCCAGATATGCCTCGATTTCATGCAGCAGCGCGGCATCGTCCCCGACCGCGATGTGCTGGCCGCAGATGTTTTCCAGTTTCTTGAAATCAAGCCGCGCGGGTGATTTCCCGATTCCCGACAGGTCGAACCATTCTTGTGCCTGAGTATCGGTGAAGAATTCGTCATCGCCGTGACTCCAGCCGAGCCGCGCGAGATAGTTGCGCATGCCGGCGGCCGGGTAGCCGAGCTTCTGGTACTCGTCGACGCCGAGCGCGCCGTGGCGTTTCGAGAGCTTCTTGCCGTCCGGCCCGTGGATCAGCGGGATGTGTGCATAGACCGGCAGCGGCCAGCCCATGGCGGTGTAGATGCCCATCTGCCGCGCCGCGTTGTTGAGGTGGTCGTCGCCGCGGATGACATGTG
Organism: Salipiger sp. PrR007; assembly: GCF_010499845.1. Taxonomy (NCBI): domain Bacteria; kingdom Pseudomonadati; phylum Pseudomonadota; class Alphaproteobacteria; order Rhodobacterales; family Roseobacteraceae; genus Salipiger; species Salipiger sp. PrR007. The sequence goes on from NZ_JAAGOZ010000023.1 coordinate 12,785, forward strand.
TGACGCCCATGTCGTGGTCATCGACCACCACCGCGAGCATGTAGACCGGCGTGCCGTCCGAGCGCAGCAGGATCATGTCGTCGAGCTGGTCGTTGCGGATCCGCACGGTGCCCTGCACCTGGTCCTCGATCACCGTCTCTCCCTCTTCGGGAGTGCGCAGGCGGATCACGTAGGGCGCATCGGGGTGGCTCGCCGGGTCGGCGTCGCGCCAAGGGCTGCGGAACAGAGTCGAGCTCCCGGCCTCGCGGGCGGCCTCGCGGAAGATCTCGATTTCTTCCTGGGTCGAGAAGCACTTATAGGCCGCGCCCTTGGCGAGCAATTCGTGCGCCACCTCGGCGTGGCGCGGCGCGCGTTCGAACTGGCTGATCACCTCGCCGTCATGGTCGAGCCCGAGCCAGTCGAGCCCCTTGAGGATCGCGGCGGTGGCCTCCGGGGTCGAGCGCGCGCGGTCGGTATCCTCGATGCGCAGCAGGAACTTTCCGCCGCGGCCACGGGCGTAGAGCCAGTTGAACAGCGCCGTGCGGGCGCCGCCGATGTGGAGGTAGCCGGTCGGAGAAGGGGCGAAACGGGTAACGACTGCCTGGGGGCTCGGAGAGGGGCTCGTCATGGGAATTAACCTCGCGGTAACCGTGGTGGGCCTAGGGTTTTGCAGGTTCCTTAAACAGCGCGGGGGGCGGGGGCAAGCATGGGCCGGCTGCTGACCTTGCTGGCGGTCTTCCGGGCTCTGCGCCTGCCGCGCCGGGCCGGGGCGGCGCTGGCGGCGCAGCGGGGGCACCTCTTCGCCTGGGTGCCGGTCTTCCTCGGTGCCGGTATCGGGGTCTATTTTGCCCTGCCGTTCGAGCTGGCGGCGCATTGGCTCCTTTCCTGCGCCTGCGTCGGGGCCGTGCTCCTGCTGTGGTCGCGCCGACTGCCGGCCGAAGTTGCGCCGGTCGCGATCGGCGCGGGGGTGCTGCTTCTCGGCATGGCGCATGCCGGGGCGCGGGCGCATCTGGTCGCCGCCCCGCAGCTTGGATTTCGATACTACGGCCCGATCGAAGGGCGGGTGATCGCGCTGGACCGCTCCGCCTCGGACGTGCCGCGGCTGACGCTCGATCAGGTAACGCTGCTGCGGGTCGCCCCTGCGAGCACTCCGGCGAAGGTCCGCGTCTCGCTACACGGGCCGCCCGAGCTGCAGGGGCGTGCGCTCGACCTGGTGCCGGGGCAGAGGGTGGCGCTGACCGGCCACCTCGTCCCGCCCGGAGGGCCGGTGGAGCCTGGCGGCTTCGATTTCCGCCGTCACGCCTGGTTCGAGCGGATCGGGGCGGTGGGCTACAGCCGAACCCCGGTGGTTCTGAGGGAGGCCGCGGGCAGCCAGCGGCTGCTGCGCCTGCGTCTGGCGTTGTCACGGCACGTACAGACGCAGCTGCCGGGCGAACTCGGCGGCTTTGCCGCGGCGCTCATGACCGGCGATCGCAGTGGCATCGGGAAAGAGACGCTCGAGGCCCTGCGCCGCTCGAACCTCGCGCATCTTCTGGCCATTTCTGGCCTGCACATGGGACTGCTGACCGGCTTCGTCTTCGCTGCCCTGCGCGTGGCGCTGCTGCTGGTCCCGCTCAGCCGCCATCATTGGCCCGGCAAGAAGATCGCGGCGGTGGGCGCGCTGGCGGCGGCCTCGGGCTACCTCGCCCTTTCGGGGGGCAATGTCGCGACCCAGCGCGCTTTCATCATGGTGGCGGTGATGCTGGGGGCGGTGCTCGCGGACCTGCGGGCGCTCTCCCTGCGGGCGGTGGCCTTGGCAGCTCTGCTGGTGCTTCTGCTGCGCCCGGAGGCGCTGCTCGGCCCAGGCTTCCAGATGTCCTTCGCTGCCACAACCGCGCTGGTCTGCGTCTTTGGCAGGGTCGAGACACGGCTTGCCGGACCGCGATGGGCGCGGCCGCTGCTGGCGCTGCTGCTTTCGTCGACCGTCGCCTCTGCCGCGACGGCGCCATTCTCGATGGCGCATTTCAATCTCGTTTCGCGCTACGGGTTGCTGGCCAACCTGCTGGCGGTGCCGGCCATGGGACTTGTCGCCGTGCCGATGGCGGTGCTGGCGGCGGTGCTGATGCCGCTCGGGCTGGACGGGGTGGCGTTGCGGGGCATGGCGCTGGCGCTGCACTGGATCCTGAGCGTGGCGCAGGCCGCCTCCGGCTGGGAGGGCGCCGTCGGTCAGGTGGTGGCACCGGGTCCCGCGGTGCTGCCGCTGATCACGGCTGGCGGGCTCTTGCTATTGCTTTGGCAGGGACGCGGGCGCTGGGGCGGGCTGCTGCCGCTGGCGCTGGCGCTCGGGGTCTGGGTGCAGTCCGAGCGCCCGGCGCTGCTGATCTCGGAAAGCGGCGGGCTGGTCGGCGTGATGACCGAAAAAGGCCGCGCGCTCTCGCGCGATGTCGGAGAGGGGTTCGTCGCCAAGCTCTGGCTCGAGAACGATGGACAGCCCGCGGATCAGGCCGCTGCCGCGGCACTCTGGCCCGATGCGGCAGGGCGGCTGCGCCGTGCGCTTGTCGAGGGTGTCGAGGTGCTGCATGTCTCCGGACGCCGGGCCGCGGGCAGCATCTCGGGCTGTGGAGGCGCCGGTATCCTCGTGGCAAATGTGCCGATCCCGGAGGGGCTGGGCTGCGAGGTCTTCGATGTCGAGAGGCTCAGGACCACCGGTGCCGTCGCCTTTCGGCGCGGCGCCGGTGGTTTGAAGATGCACCCCTCGCGCGGCCATCCACCGCGCCTGTGGGAGGGCGGCGGAGCGGGCGATTAGTAAGAGCGGATCAGCCCGACGAGGCGGCCCTGCACCGAAACCGACCCCGATGGCAGCACGCGAGGCTCGTAGGCAGGGTTGGCGGCTTCCAGCACGATGCTGCTGCCATTGCGGCGGAAGCGCTTGAGGGTGGATTCGTAGCCTTCGACCTGGGCGACGACGATCTGCCCGTTCTCGGCCGAGCTGGTCTCGCGGATGATCACCACGTCGCCATCGTTGATCCCGGCCTCGATCATCGAGTCGCCTTTGACCTCGAGCGCGTAGTGGCGGCCGCTGCTGGACAGCATGGCCGAGGGCACGGCGACATTCGGCGGGATATCGGAGATCGACTCGATGGGCACACCCGCGGCAATCCGGCCCATCAGCGGCAGCTCCATCGCTCCGACGGCTTCCAAGGTGTCATTGGCCGGCGGTTTCGGAGCGGCACCGCGGTCGCCCTGGATCACCTGTGGCACGAAGCCGGTGGGGCGCCCCGCAAGGCTGTCGGGCAGTTTCACGATCTCGATCGCGCGGGCGCGGTGGGCGAGGCGGCGGATGAAGCCGCGCTCTTCGAGCGCGGTGATCAACCGGTGGATGCCGGACTTGGAGCGCAGGTCCAGCGCATCCTTCATCTCGTCAAAGCTGGGCGGAACGCCGTCGCGCGCCATGCGCCTGTTGATGAAATCCAGCAAATCGAGCTGTTTCTTGGTCAGCATGCGCGTTGTCCCGAGTCTTTGCCTGAAGAGATGTTCGACTTTGTTCTAGCCCTGTTCCCGTTTTGTGTCAATCCCCGCGATCATTAATGCAAGGTTAAAGCGAGATTAATTCTTGAGGCTATCCAAACGCTTCGACCGGGAAACCTTGCGTTTCGGATGAAGGTGAAAGGTGCCTCAGAGGCGGATCACCTCGATCTGGTCCCCGGCGGCGCGGGCGGGATCGCGCGGAGGGCGCACGGCCAGCGCATCGGCGGCGCCGAGAACGCTCAGCAAGGCGCTGTCCTGACGATCAAAAATCGAGACCCCCTCGGGCGTGATCCGGGCTCGCATGTAGTGCTCGCGCGGGCCGTTTTCGCTGACCGGGGCCGCGAGGCGCAGCGTCTCGCGCCGTGCCGGCGCAGCGCCGAGGCCGAGCATGGCGCGGACCACCGGGGCAAGAAAGATATGTCCGCAGACCATGGCCGACACCGGGTTGCCGGGCAGGCCGACCATCATCGCCTCGCCGAAACGGCCGGACATCAGGGGCTTGCCGGGGCGCATGGCGACCTTGTGAAAGGCCCGTTCGAGCCCCATGCCCTCGGCCACGCGGGCCACGAGGTCATGATCTCCGACCGAGGCGCCACCGATGGTCACCACGAGGTCTGCGTCATCGGCCATGCCGAAGACCGTGCGCAGCGAGGCCTCGTTGTCGCGGGCGATGGGAAGCAGGCGCGGCTCGGCGCCGAGCTGCTGCATCAGCACGTAAAGGCCGAAGGTGTTCGACGCGATGATCTGGTCGGGGCCAGGGTCTTCGCCGGGCATGACCAGCTCGTCCCCGGTGGAGATCAGGGCGACCTTCGGGCGGCGCGTCACGGGCACGCGGGCGATGTTCATCGCGGCCAAAAGGGCAATATCCTGGGGGCCGAGAAGACGGGGGGCATCGAGTGTGAGGCCGGCGCGGAAGTCATTGCCGTAGGGGCGGATGTTGTCGCCTGCACCAAGCTGGTCGGTGATCGTGATCACATCCCCGTCGCGGGTGACATCCTCTTGGATGACAACGGTTTTCACCCCGTCCGGCACCGGCGCGCCGGTGAAGATGCGCACCGCTTCGCCGGCGCCGACCTTTCCCTGGAAGCCGCGTCCCGCGGCCGCTTCGCCGATCACGGTGAAGCGCAGACCCGGCGCCGCTTCGGTCACGCCGTAGCCATCCATCGCCGACGCCGCAAAAGGCGGCTGGTCGCGGCGGGCCGCGACCGACCGCGCGAGCACGCGGCCTCCGGCCTCGCGCAGGGGCACCTCCTCCACATCCAATGGGCGGGCAAGGGCGAAGAGATGGTCGAGCGCTTCCGTGACGGGGATCATTTGGCTTCGTAGCGCCCCGACTTGCCGCCGTCCTTCAGGAGCACGCGCAACCCACCGATTTCCATGCCGCGGTCCACCGCCTTGACCATGTCGTAGACGGTCAGCGCAGCGGTCGAGGCGGCAGTCAGCGCCTCCATCTCGACGCCGGTCTGCCCGGTGGTCTTGACGGTGGCTTCGATCTGCAGGCCCGGCAGCGCGGCATCCGCGGTGATCTCGACGGTGACCTTCGTCACCGGAAGCGGGTGGCAGAGCGGGATCAGTTCGGACGTCTTTTTGGCGCCCATGATCCCGGCGAGACGCGCCACGCCGAGGACGTCGCCCTTCTTGGCCTTGCCCTCGGAGATCAGCTCGAAAGTCGCCTGCTCCATACGGATCCACGCGGCAGCGGTGGCGATGCGGGACGTTACGGGTTTGTCCGAAACGTCGACCATATGCGCATCGCCCTTGGCGTCGAAATGTGTGAGGCCGCTCATGCGGGCACCGGGTCGGCGAGCAGCGTGCGGGTCGCGGATTCGACGTCCTGCTGCCGCATCAGGCTCTCGCCGATGAGGAAGGCGCGGGCGCCGTAGTGCGCCATGTCCGCCAGATCGGCCGGGGTGTTGAGCCCTGACTCGGAGATCAGGAAGCGGCCCTCGGGCACCCCCTGCGACAGCACGCGTGTGGTGTCGAGCGTGGTTTCGAAGGTTTTGAGGTTGCGGTTGTTGACCCCGATCAGCGGCGATTTGAGCTTGAGCGCGCGCTCCAACTCCTCGGCATCATGCACCTCGATCAGCGCGTCCATGCCCCAGTGGAAAGCGGCATCCTCGAGTTCGGCGGCCAGCATGTCGGAGACCGAGGCCATGATGATCAGGATGCAGTCACCACCAAGCGCGCGGGCTTCGGCGACCTGGTAGGGGTCGTAAATGAAATCCTTGCGCAGCGCGGGCATATTGGTGGCCGAGCGCGCCTCGGTCAGGAAGGCCTTGGCCCCCTGGAACGACGGCGTATCGGTGAGCACCGACAGGCAGGTCGCACCGCCGCGTTCATAGGCCCGGGCCAGCGTCGCGGGGTCGAAGTCCTCGCGGATCAGCCCCTTGGAGGGTGAGGCTTTTTTTACTTCCGAGATGAGGCCATAGCCGGTCTTGGCGGCCTCGATGAGCGCTTGCGCGAAGGGGCGCACGGGGTCTGCGGCACGGGCCTCCGCCTCGACCTCGCTCAGCGGTTTCGCGGCCTTGTCGGCGGCGACCTCTTCGAGCTTGTAGGCCTTGATCTTGTCGAGGATCGTCTGGGTCATGGCGGGCTCCGTATCGTTCTCGGGCCGGTCGGTCAGGCCGCGCCGGGCGTGGTCCAGTTGATCGGCGTCTCCCCTCTGGCTTTAAGCCAGTCGTTGACGCGGGAAAAGGGGCGAGAGCCGAAAAAGCCGCGTCGCGCCGAGAGCGGCGAGGGGTGGGCGGAGGTGAGGATCAGGTGGTCCTCGCCGCGGATGTACGGCGCGAATTTCTGTGCGTGGCCACCCCAAAGGACGAAGGCGCGCGGCTGGTCCGAGAGCGCCTCGAGCACCTGCGCGGTCAGGGTCGACCAGCCGAGCTTGGCGTGTGCGCCCGCGTTGCCGGCGGGCACCGAGAGCGCGGTGTTGAGCAGGAGCACGCCCTGACGGGCCCAGAAGCGCAGGTCGCCGTTCGGCGGGACCGCGCCGAATTCTTCCTGCAATTCCTTGTAGATATTTGTAAGCGACCGCGGCAGGGGCCGTATTTCGGGTTCCACCGAAAAGGCGAGCCCATGGGCGTGGCCGGGCGTCGGGTAGGGATCCTGTCCGAGGATCACCACGCGCACCTCTTCGGGCGCGCAGGCGTCGAGCGCCGCGAAGCGCTGTGGCTCGGGCGGCAGGATCTCCCGCGTCTCCTCTGCCAGCGCGGCGGCGATACGCGGGAACTCCTTGGTGAAAAAGGGCAGGTGGCCCCAGCGTTCAGGCAGGCTCATGCGGCGGCTTGGCTCGCCTTGGCAAGTGCCTCGACCTTGGCCTTGGCCGCGCCGCTGTCGATGCTTTCGCGGGCCATGGCGACGCCCTCGCGCAGGTCGGCCGCCTTGCCCGCGACCACCAGTGCCGCGGCCGAGTTCAGCAGCACCGCATCGCGGTAGGCATTCTCTGCCCCGTCCAGAAGCGCCCGCATTGCCGCAGCGTTCTCGGCCGGGTCGCCACCGATGATCTGCTCGAACGGGTGTTCGGGAAGCCCCGCGTCCTCGGGGTGCAGCTCGACCTCGCGGATGGAGCCGTCCTCTTCCAGCGCCGCAACCCAGCTCACGCCGCAGATCGCGAGCTCGTCGGTGCCGTCCGAGCCGTGCACCAGCCAGGCGCGCTCCGACCCGAGCTGGCCCAGAACCTCGGCCATGGGCCGGATGAGATCGCGCGAGAAGGCGCCGGTCAGCTGGCGCTTCACGCCCGCCGGATTGGTCATCGGCCCGAGAATGTTGAAGATCGTGCGCGTGCCCAGCTCCATGCGCGGCGGGCCCACGTGCTTCATCGCCGGGTGGTGCATGGTGGCCATCATGAAGCAGATTCCGACCTCGTTGAGGATGGGCGCGATGGCCGAGGCGGGCAGCATCACGTTGATGCCCATCTGTCCCAGCGCATCCGCCGAGCCCGACTTCGACGAGAGATTCCGGTTGCCGTGCTTGGCCACGGTGACGCCCGCGCCCGCCACGACAAAGGCGGTGGCGGTCGAGATGTTCAGCGTGCCCTTGCCGTCGCCGCCGGTGCCGACGATGTCGATTGCGCCCGCGGGCGCGACAACCTTGTTGCACTTGGCGCGCATCACCGCGGCGGCGGCGGCGTATTCCTCGACCGTCTCGCCGCGGGTGCGCAGGCTCATCAGCAGCCCGCCGATCTGCGCCGGGGTGGCCTCTCCCGCAAAGAGGATCTCGAAGGCCGCCTCGGCCTCCTGCCGGCTCAGCGGACGGGTACAGGCGGCGCCGATCAGCGGCTTCAGTCGATCGCTCATGCAGGGACTTTCATGGTCTTCAGGAAATTCTCGATCAGCGCATGGCCGTGCTGGGAGGCGATGCTCTCGGGGTGAAACTGCACGCCGTGGATGGGCAGCTCGCGGTGCCGCAGACCCATGATCGTGCCATCCTCGAGCCAGGCGTTGGCGATAAGCTCCTCGGGCAGGTCGTCGCGGGCGACGACCAGAGAATGATAGCGCGTCGCCTCGAAAGGCGAGGGCAGCCCGGCGAACACCCCGGTGTCGTCGTGATGCATCAGCCCCACCTTGCCGTGCACGATCTCGTCGTGGCGCTTCACGGTGCCGCCGAAGGCCTGGCCGATGGTCTGGTGGCCGAGGCAGACGCCGAAGAGCGGCGTGCGGGTCTCGGCGGCGGCCTCGGTGAGCGCGAGACAGATGCCTGCCTCGGTCGGCGTGCAGGGCCCCGGCGAGAGCAGGATGCCTGCGGGTTTCAGCGCCATGGCCGACTGAACGTCGATCTGGTCGTTGCGCACGACTTTGGCCTCCACGCCCAGCTCGCCCACGTAATGCACGAGGTTCCAGGTGAAACTGTCGTAATTGTCGATGAGAAGCAGCATGGTAGACTCTTCAGACTGGCGGGCGCACCCGCGGTGGGGGTATACATGCGCCCGCAGGTGGTGCAGCGTCAAGGCCATGTCCCGAACTCTGATCGGGACCGGCACGCGCGCCGTAGCACGGCGACAAAGGGTCCGGCAACGGGACCCGCGGCAGAGAAGAGGACGGGCAGGGACATGGCACGCGGTTTCTTGGCAGGGGCGATCTGGGGTCTGGTGGTCTCGGGCGTGGGCGCTGGAGTGCTGTCGGTGGCCATGGGGCCGCCCGCCAACCGTCCGACCCGCCCCGAGATGCCCATCGCCACCGATCCCGTTGCCGAGGCGGTCGACAGCCTGGGCGAGCGCGCCGCGCCGGTCACCCGAGCGCCCCAGAGCAATGCGCCGGACATCGCAGAGGAGACGGCCGAACGGCCGGACCCTGCGCCAGCGACCAAGGGGGCGGACGGCGCGTCGGAAGCTGGAAGCTCGGAAGATACGGCGGCGGCTCCGGAGACACGCGCCGAAGAGCCTCCGGTCGAAACGGCGCCGGACGCCATTTCGGAAAAAGCCGAAACGCCGCCGCCGGCGCACCGCCCTGCCGAGGAGCAGGGGGTGGCTCCCTCCGCCGCGGGACCGACGCTCGCGGCGCCCTCGCTCGTCGAGGGCAGCGCTCCCGACACCAATCCGCTGCAGCGTCCCGACCCGATCCCGATGCCCGATGCCCCGGACGCGCCCGGCACCTCCGAGGCTGCACGGCTCGCGGTCGGCGGCGACGCCCCGGTGCAGCCCGGTCTGCCCGCGCTGCCACCGGAAGCCCCCCTGGCCGAGGCGCAGCCATCGCTCTCGACCGATCCCGCGCAGCCGCCCACTCCAACCCAGGACAGCGGCCTCGCGCCCGAGCCAGAGCCGCAGGCCGTGCCACAGCCCGAGCCCACGCCTGAGGCTGCCGTGGAAGCGCCCACCGGGGAGGCTGTTTCGGACAAGCCCGAAATGCCTGTCATCTCACCGGAGGAGGCACCGCCTGCAGGGGCCGCGCTCCCCCGGGTCACCACTCTTGTGCCAGGCCGCCCGGCGGAGCCGCTTCCCTCCGACGGACCGAGCGTCGGCACGCCGGCGTCATCCTTGGTCACCCGTGCGCCCGAAGACACCCCGCAACACGCGGCAGAGCCTGCCTCGCCGGGCATCGGCTCCGCGCCGGATAGCCGCCTGCCGGTGATCACCGAAGACGCTCCCGCGGCCACGCCTGACACCGGGGCCTCACCGCTGCAGCTCTATGCCGCCGCCTCCGACCTTGCTCCCGGCGACGCGGCCATGTCCATCTTGCTCATCGACGACGGCACCGGGCCGCTTGGTCCGGAAACGGTCGAGGCCTTTCCCTTCCCGGTGAGCTTCGCGATCGCGCCCTCGCATCCCGATCCCGCCAGCGCCGCCGAGGCCTATCGCGCGCGTGGCTTCGAGGTTCTTGCCTTGGCCGCGCTGCCCGAGAACGCGACCCCCTCCGACACGGAGATCGCGCTCGAAGGCGCGCTCAGCACCGTCCCCGGCGCGGTCGCGGTGCTGGAGAGCGCGGATCTGGCGCTGCAACACAACCGGGCGATCTCGGAGCAGGCGGCGGAGTTTCTTGCAGACTCCGGCCACGGGCTGGTGATGATGCCGAACGGGCTGAACACTGCCGAGGCGCTGGCCCGCCGCGCCGGCGTGCCGAGCCTGACGGTTTTCCGGGACTTCGACGGCAAGGGGCAGGAGCCGCGGGTCATGCGGCGCTTCCTCGACCAGGCGGCCTTCCGGGCGCGGCAGGACGAGAACGTGGTGATGCTGGGCCGTCTGCGCGCCGACACGGTCTCGGCGCTGCTGCTCTGGGGGCTGCAGGACCGCGCGAACAGCGTCGCCCTGGTCCCGGTCTCGGCGCTGCTGCTCCGGCAGGCGCGCCAAGACTGACCGGCGCTGTCTTAGGGGCGCAAGTGCCCGCGTGCCAGGGACCGCAGTGCCGCGCGGGGTGGAGCCCTCTTTAAACGCGCGGCGTCGCCCAGGCTTCCAGCGAAGCGCCCAGATCGCCGTAGCCGGTGATCCGCCGCTCGAAGGCGAGCCCGAGACGGGCGGCGTGCTGCGCGGCCAGTTCGGCTGTCCCTGGGTCCTCCACCTGCGCGAGATGCACCAAGGTTCGGTAATTCCCGAAATAGGCGTCCCTCAGCTGCGGGTGCCGGTCGAGGCCAAGCGGGCGCCAGACGAAAGCGTCGAACTGGTGCACCAAGAAATCCGTGAGGTAGAAGCTGGTCATCTCACCGCGCGCGGCAAAGCGCGCAACACCGTCGAAGACGGCATAGCAATGCGCGCCGGGAAGCATTTCGATCCCCAGCTCGTCGCAAAGCGCGGACAGCTGCCCGCCGGTGCCGCAATCGGCGTAGAGCAGCTTGATCTCGGCATGTGACGCGCGGTGACGGGCGACGGCCGCGCGCACGGCGCCGGGGATGCGCTCGGGGGTATTGTGCAATTGCGCGGGCAGACAGACGAGGTCGAGATGGTCGAGCCCACTCTGACGGGTCACCGCGAGCACCTCGCGGGCGAGCGCGCCGCAGGCAATGAGCAGGATGCGTCCCGTGCCAGGATGCGCCGCGGACAACGCAAAGCCACGCTCGGCGAGCGCCTTGTCTGATGGCGCGAATTCGGGATTCGGGTGGGCTTCGGCAGCTGGGGCGCCGTCAGGCGCGGGTGTCATCCGCGGGCACCGAGGCCATGCCCCAGCGGATCAGCAGGGCGATGCCGAGCAACAGCGGGATGACCTTGCTCGCCCCCCAGGCAAACAGGGCCCAGACGGTGAAGCCTGCGGAGGCAATCACCGCGATCAGAAGCGTTACGAGAGTGGTCACCGGCATCGGGGTCTCCTTTCCCTGCCATTGAAGATAGGTGCCGGACTCCCCGAAAGCAAAGAGAAATCCACTTTTCCGTCACGTTGTCCCCGCAATGCCCTGCAAATTTTCGCTGATCGGCATGGGCTTCGGGGCCAGAGTGGCGCGGGCTCATCCCGCTGCAGCGCGGTTGTGGCGGCGCGCGATGAGCGCCTTTGCAGTCTCCACCGCGACCGCCGCATCGCGGCAATAGGCGTCGGCGCCGATGGCCCGGCCGAAGTCCTCGTTGAGAGGCGCGCCGCCGACCAGCACGATGTAATCGTCGCGCAGGCCCTTTGCGACCATCGTGTCGATCACCACCTTCATGTAGGGCATCGTGGTGGTGAGCAGGGCGGACATGCCAAGGATATCGGGCTTCTCCGCCTCCATCGCCTCGAGGTAGGACTCGACGGCGTTGTTGATGCCGAGGTCGATCACTTCGAAGCCCGCGCCCTCCATCATCATCGACACGAGGTTCTTGCCGATGTCGTGGATGTCGCCCTTGACCGTGCCGATCACCATTTTGCCGATGGTCGGCGCCCCGGTCTCGGCCAGCAGCGGCTTGAGGATCGCCATGCCGCCTTTCATCGCGCCCGCCGCCAGCAGCACCTCGGGAACGAAGAGGATGCCATCGCGGAAATCCTCACCGACGATCTTCATGCCGCCGACAAGCGCCTCGGTGAGGACCTTGTAGGGCGGCCAGCCCCGATCCAGCAGGATCCGCACGCCCTCTTCGATCTCTTCGCGCATGCCGTCGTAGAGATCGTCGAACATCTGCTCGACCAGCTCCGCATCGTCGAGATCGGCCAGGATGATCTCTTCGCCGGGTTCGTCTTCGGACATGGGCACCTCCCTTGCGCTCCCTCCAGCCTGCGCCCCGGGCGCTTGCGCCACATGGCCGATTGCGACATGGCCGGGGACGGAGGCGACGCCGCGGCGGTGGGGCTTGCGCATGTTCTCTATCTGTTCCATATCTGACTTATGAGCGCCGCCAGCCGATCCATCGAAAAGGAGCGCCGCAAGGGGCGCGGCGCCGGCTCCCGTGACAGCGGGCGCTTCGAGCGGCTTGCCTATGAGGACGCCCATGACGGCTGGGAGATCCCCGAGGAGCTGCCACCGCTGCGCACCGAGGTCAGCGAAGAGCGCCCGCGCAGCCTGATCAACTACGTGCGCTCGCCGGACCTGCCCTTTGACCGGACGATCAATCCCTATCGCGGCTGCGAGCACGGCTGCATCTACTGCTTCGCCCGGCCCAGCCACGCCTATCTGGGGCTCTCGCCGGGGCTGGATTTCGAGACCAAGCTCATCGCCCGGCCCGATGCGCCCGAGGTGCTGGCGCGTGAACTGGGGGCCAAGCGTTACGCGCCCGCGCCGCTGGCCATCGGCACCAATACCGATCCCTACCAGCCGATCGAGCGGGACCGGGGCATCATGCGCGCCTGCCTCGAGGTGCTGCGCGACTTCCGCCACCCGGTCGCCATCGTCACCAAGGGCACGCTGATCGAGCGCGACATCGACATCCTTTCGGAGATGGCGGCGCAGGGGCTGGCGCGCGTGGGCCTTTCGGTCACCACGCTCGACGCCGATCTCGCGCGCCGGATGGAGCCGCGCGTGCCCTCGCCGGTCCGGCGGCTTGCGACGATCCGGCGGCTGAGCGAGGCGGGGATCCCGGTGCGGGTCATGGCATCGCCCGTCGTGCCCGCGCTGACCGATCCCGAGCTCGAGCACATCCTGCAAGCCGGGGCCGAGGCGGGGGCCGTTTCGGCCAGTTGGATCATGCTCCGACTGCCGCTCGAGGTCGCGCCGCTCTGGCGCGCATGGCTCGAGGAGCACTATCCGGGCCGCGCTGCGCGGGTCATGGCGCGGCTGCGCGAGATGCACGGCGGACAGGATTACTCGGCGCAGTGGCACCGGCGGATGCGCGGGGAGGGCATCTATGCGCAGCTCATCGCGCAGCGCTTCGACAAGGCGGTGCGGCGGCTGGGACTGGATGCGGAACAGCCGGCGCTACGCAGCGATCTCTTTCGCCCGCCGCCACGGGCGGGGGACCAGCTGTCGCTTTTCTGAGTTGGGCTCACCTCAACGCTGGAGGGCGCCAAGCGTAGCCTTCGCCTTGCGCCGCAGCGCGGCTGAGGACGACGGTGCGCGGCCACGCGTCGGTTTGAAACGCACGCCGCAGGGCCGTCATGCAGGCACCCTGCCACGTCCTTGGGGGGATGCGCGGCGAACCGGCTCAGCTGCGGCGGCGCCCGCCACGCCGGACGCGCTGGGGAGCGTCTTCGCCGAGCCCGTCGCTTTCCGAGCTGAAGGCGCCCAGCTTGCTGGCGATCCGCTCCAGCGTCGGGCGCGGCCCGAGCGGGCCGCTTTCGAGCGCCGCACGCATGGCGCGCAGGTGCTCGGGCGTGGTGCCGCAGCAGCCGCCGATGATCCGTGCCCCGGCGTCGCGGGCCATGACCGCGTAGTCCGCCATCACCTCGGGTGTGCCGTCGTAATGCAGTTCCCCGTTCTCGTAGCGCGGGATGCCGGCGTTGCCCTTGGCGATGATCGGTCGTTCGGTGCCGATTGCCGCGAAGCCAAGCACGCTGCGCAGCAGGTCCGACGGTCCGGTGCCGCAGTTCGCGCCAAAGGCGATGGGCGGTGTCGGCAGCGTCTCGACGAGCCGCGCGAAGTCGGCAGCGGTGAGCCCCATCATCGTACGCCCGGCGGTGTCGAAGCTCATGGTGCAGCACCAGGGCAGGCCGACGGTCGCGAAGGCTTCTGCGGCGGCGCGGACCTCTTCGGGTGCCGAGATGGTCTCGAGCCAGAGCACATCGGCGCCGCCCTCCTTGAGGCCCGCCGCGGTCTCTTCGAACATCTCTACTGCCAGCGCGTGTGGCAACGGGCCGATGGGCGCGAGGATCTCGCCGGTGGGGCCGACCGAACCCGCCACAACGACCGGACGCCCGGCGGACTCGGGCACCTCGCGCGCCAGCTCGGCGGCACTCCGCGACAGCGCGCGGGCACGGGGCGCAGCCCCGTGCAGCTTGAGCCGCGCGGCATTGGCGCCGAAGGAATTGGTGAGGAAAATGTCGGAGCCCGCGTCGACCGGGCCTTGGTACAGCGCGCGGATGCGGTCCGGATGGGTCTCGTTCCAGAATTCCGGGGCGTCGCCCGGTGTCAGACCCATGCTGAACAAGCTGGTGCCGATGCCGCCGTCGGCGAGCAGCCAGTCCCGCTTCGCAAGCAGCTTGGAAAGCGCGTCGGTCATGAAATGCCTCTTGAAAATCCTCTTCGGGTCGGGAAATTCCACATCCCGCTGTGGGCCGCAATCGTTCGTGCGGGGCAAGCGGCGGGGCGCTCATGCCCGGCGTGTCTCAGCCGGCCATGCCGGGGCCGCGCAGCACCATGAGCTCGCCGACGTTTTCGCGGGTGACGTAGCCCAGCACGTGGCTGCCCGCGTCAATCACCGCCACCGCCGGTGCCTGCGCCAGCGCGTCGAGCACCGATTGCAGCGGCGCGGCGAGCGGCAGCTGGGGCACCTCGGTCATGAATTCAGAGACGCGCCGCGTTGCGTGGTCCTCGGCGATGCCGCGAAAGAGCGCGTCGCGGGTCAGGAAACCGGCGAGCTGTCCATCCGGCGTGAGCACGGGGAACTCGTGCTGAGTGGTCCTGATCAAGGTCTGCCCGGCGGTGGCCAGCGTATCCTCGGGCCGCAAGGTCTCGAAGCTGGTGATCATCGCGTCGCGCGCCAAGAGGTCATGCGCAACCGCGCGGCTGGCAACGTCCTGGCTCTCGGCCTGACCGGCGAAGAAGACGAAGATGGCGATGAGGATCAGGATGAAATTGCCCGAACTCAGCCCCCAGAAGGCAAGACCGAAGGCAAGGATCTGGCCGGTGATCGCCGCCGCGCGGGTCGCGCTCACCCGGTCGGTGCGCAGTGCGAGCACCGCGCGCAGCACCCGCCCGCCATCCATCGGAAAGGCCGGGAGCATGTTGAAGAGCGCCAGCGCGAGGTTGATCGAGGCGAGTTGGCTGAGAAAGGCCCCGGTCCCCTCGCCAAGGCGCGACAGAGCGCCCATGTCGGAGTTCGCGCCGAGCAACAGCAGAACCAGCCAGATCGCCACGTTGACCAGCGGGCCGGCAATGGCGACGGCGATCTCCTGCGCGGGTTTCTCGGGCATGCGCTCGAGCCGGGCGAGCCCGCCGATGGGCAGCAGGGTGATGTCCGGGGTCTTGATGCCGAAGCGCCGGGCGGTCAGCGCGTGACCGAACTCATGCGCCACGACGCATGCGAAGAGCGCGAGGATGAACAGCACATTCTGCACCGCCGCCGCCATACCGCCCGCCGACCATGCGGCGACGCCGATCCAGAGCAACAGCAGGAAGAACGTCGCATGGACACGCAGCTCCGATCCGAAAAGGCGGCCGATTGGAAAGGACCAGTGCATGGGGCGTCTCCTTGGGGCTGTGGCGAAACTCGTCCGGGCCTCTTTGCAAAAGATAAAATCGTCGCGGCGTCAGGTTAAGAGGCCCACGCACCGACACGTCCTGCCGCCGCGGTCTTTTCTGCCAGCCCGCGCAACCGAGGCTCTTGCCCCGCGTTGAGGCTGCAGGGCAGGAGGCGGGCTTATCGCGTCGCCGCGCCCTTTGCCAACGGAGGATGTCATGAAAACCATTGCTATTGCCACCGCTCTTTTCGGGCTTGCCGGTGCCCCGGCCATCGCCGCCACCGCCACCGCGCAGCTCGCGGGGACCGATGGCAGCAACATCGGAACCGTCACCGTGACCGACACACCTTCGGGCATGGGCCATGTCGTTGCCGAGTTGCAGGGACTGCCAGAGGGGGCGCATGGCATTCACATCCACGAAACCGGCGACTGTTCGGCGAGCGACTTTACCTCTGCGGGGGGACATCTTTCCGGGGACGCGGATCACGGCGTGATGGCGGAAAACGGCCCGCACCCGGGGGATCTGCCCAATGCGCACATCGCGCCGGACGGATCGCTGACCGTCGAAGCCTTCCTGCCCGATTTCGACGTTACCGAAATGCTTCTGGATGACGACGGCTCGGCCTTCATCGTGCACGCGGGTCCAGACGACTACGAAAGTCAGCCCTCGGGCGATGCGGGCAGCCGGCTCGCCTGCGGGGTCTTCGAGAGCGAGTGACGCAACATCGGCGGGGCGCCTAGGCGCCTCGTCGGCGCATCAAGGGGCCAGGTCGTAGCGCTTGCAGACCGCGCCCTCGGGCTTGCGCCAGGTGCGAAAGCCCATCGCCTCGTAATAGGCCTGACCGCCCGTATTGCCGGCGCCGATATAGGCCTCGATGGCAGGTACCCCCGCAGTCTGCGCCGCCTCTCGGGTGGCGCGGAAGAGGCCCGCGCCGACGCCGCGTCGCGCCGCTCTCGGCGAGACATGGGTGCCGATGAAGCCCCAGCCGCCGGGGGTACCATACTCACTGCCCTCGGAGGTGCGCTTCATGGATTGCAGCCCGAGCAATGCACCGTCGGCGTCCTCGGCCACAAAGCAGCAGATGCCATCGGGGTTCTGCACGTAATGCGACAGCACAAAATCCGCGTCCGCCCGTGCGCTGCGCTTGCCGGCGGACACCAAGTCCTGCAGCAAGCGCGAGAGCGCGGGCGCATCCGCCGGGACCGCCCGGCGGATGCGCCCGCGGAATGGGTCAGCCATTGCCCGAGCCGGTAAAGCGCGCCGCGTCTGCCGCCGCCCGCCGGATGGCGTTCGACTTGTGGACGGTCTCCATGTACTCGGCCTCGGGGTCGCTGTCATAGACCACGCCGCCGCCCGCCTGGATATAGAGCTTTTCGTCCTTCACGATGGCGGTGCGCAGGGCAATGCACATGTCCATGTCGCCGCCCGCGCTGAAATAGCCGACGCCGCCGGCGTAGACGCCGCGCTTCTCGGGCTCGAGCTCGTCGATGATCTCCATCGCGCGGACCTTGGGCGCGCCCGAGACGGTGCCCGCGGGCATGCCGGCAAAGAAGGCCGACAGCGCATCCTGATCCTCGGCCAATTCACCGACAACGTTGGACACGATGTGCATCACGTGGCTGTAGCGCTCGATGGTGAACTGTTCGGTCGGGCGCACGGTGCCGATCTTCGAGACCTTGCCGGTGTCGTTGCGGCCCAGATCGAGCAACATGAGGTGCTCGGCCAGTTCCTTCTTGTCCGCCAGCAGGTCGGCCTCGAGCGCCCGATCTTCCTCGGGGGTCGCGCCGCGCGGGCGGGTGCCGGCGATCGGGCGGATGGTGACCTCGCGACCGAAGACCCGCACGAGGATCTCGGGGCTCGCGCCGATGACCTGGAAGCCACCGAAGTTGAAATAGAACATGAAGGGCGACGGGTTGGTGCGCCGCAGCGAGCGGTAGAGCGAGAAGGGCGGCAGCGGGAAATCCTGCGTCCAGCGCTGCGCCGGCACCACCTGAAAGATGTCGCCCGCGCGGATGTAGTCCTTGGCCTTTTCAACCGCAGCCTTGTAGCTCTCGCGGGTGAAGTTCGACACCGGCTCCCCGACCTCGCGTGCCTCGCCCAGCTCGCGGCCCGCCTGCGGCAGGGCCCGCTCCAGGTCGCGCACGGCGTCCATCACCCGCTCGGCGGCCTGCGCATAGGCGGCGCGGGCGGAAAGCCCCGACTGCACCCAGGCCGGGGCAACCACGGTCACCTCGCCCTTCACCCCGTCAAGCACCGCGACCACCGAGGGGCGCAGCATCACCGCGTCGGGCAGGCCGAGAGGGTCGGGGTTCACGTTGGGCAGACGCTCGACCAGCCGGATCATGTCATAGCCGAGGTAGCCGAAAAGACCCGCCGCGGCCTGCGGCAGGTCTTCGGGCAGGTCGATCTTGCTCTCGGCGATCAGCGCGCGCAGCGAGGCGAGCGGATCGAGGGGCTCGTCGTCGAAGGCCTCGGGGTCGAAGCGCGCTTGGCGGTTCAGCCGCGCCTCCTTGCCGTGGCACTTCCACACGAGGTCGGGCTTCATGCCGATGATCGAGTAGCGCCCGCGGACTTCGCCGCCGGTGACCGACTCGAGCATGAAGGCGTCCTTGGCTGCCCCCGTGAGCTTGAGCATCAGCGACACAGGCGTGTCGAGATCGGCGGCGAGCCTTGTGTAGACGACCTGGTTCTCGCCCGCCTCGTAAGCCCGGGCGAAGTCGTCATAAGAGGGGGTCAGAGATGCCATGGTCTTACCGGAAGTTGGTGTGGACGGCATTCACCGCCTGCTGGTCGATGTTGACCCCGGCGCGTTCCTGAATGTCGGTGACGAAGGCGCGGAAGAGATCCTGCGCCACGCTGCTCGCGGCGCGATCCTTCAGCAGCCCCTCGAGCTGCTTGGAGGCGTCGCTTTCGCGGTCGACAGGGGTCACGGCGTCGAGCTGCATGATCAGCGCCGCACCGTCGCCCGGAAGCGCGCGTGCCTCGCCCGGCTGCATCTCGAAGGCAGCCTCGAGCAGGCCACCCGGCATGTCGGGGATCTGCGCGTCGCGGGTCAGGGTCTGCTCCCGCATCGGCTCGAGACCAAGGTCGGCAAAGCTTGCACCGCCGGCGATTTGCTGCGCCAGGTCTTCGGCCTGCGCGACAAGCATCTCGGTTGTCTTGTCCTTGTCCCAGCCCGCGGCAACTTCGTCGCGCACTTCCTCGAAGGGGCGCGGTGCGGGCGGGCGGATCTCGTCGAGACGAAGCGCGAAGACGCCGCCGTCGCCGAGATCGGAGATCGAGGGGTAGTCGTCCGCGGTCACCGCCTGCGCGGCCTCGCGGAAGGCGTCATATCCGGCGATGGTCTCATCGCTCTGCTGGGTCCAGGCGATCGTGCCAAGCTCCATCTCGGTGTCGCTTGCCAGCTCTTCCAGCGTCGCGCCACCGGCCAGCTCGTCGTCGAGGCTCTGCGCCATGCCTTCGATCACCCGTCGGGCGCGGTCGAGCGCCAGCTCATCGCGCAGCGACGGCACGGCTTCCTCGAACGGGGTCTCCTGCGCATGCAGGATGGCGTTGACGCGGTAGAGCGCCGGGCCGAGGTTCGAGGGCAGCGGGCCGGCGACTTCACCGGTGTCGAGCGCATAGACGCCGTCACCGGCTTCGCCGAGCTCGCCCTTGGTCACGTCGCCGAGATCGGTGTCTGCCAGCTGCAGGCCGCGCTCCTCGACCAGCCCCTCGAAGCCAATCTCGCCCGAGGTGATGCGGTCCATCGCCTGCTGCGCCTCGGCCTCGTTGCCGAAGACGAGGCGCTCGACCAGGCGGCGCTCGGGCAGGTTGAACTCGGCACTGCGCTCGTCATAGGCGGCGCGCAGGGTCGCCTCGTCCAGCTCGACGTTGTCGACGATCATGTCCGGGGTGATCCAGGCATAGGTGATGACCTTGGTTTCGGGCAGGGTGAACTGCGCGACATGGGCGTCGTACCAGGTCTGAAGCTCCTCGTCGGTGGCCACCGGCAGGCCGGTTTCCAGCGCGTCGGCGCCAAGGCGAGCCCAGGTGAAGTCGCGGGTCTCGCCGGCCCAGCCGAGCAGCGTGTCGACATAGGTGTCGGGCAGGGTGGTGCCGGAGTAAACCGCCGAGTTCAGGAGGTTCCGGGCGCTTTCGCTGCGCAGGTCGTCTTCGAATTCGGCTTCGGTGAGGCCGGTGTTGCGCAGCGCGAAGGCATAGCTCTCGCGGTTGAACTTACCGTCGGGACCCTGGAAGGCGCCGACCTGGCTCAGCGCTTCGGCCACCTGGTCGTCGCCGACCGAAAGACCGATGCGGGCGGCCTCGTCGTCGAGCGCGGCATTGGTCACCACCTGCGCCAGAACCTGGCGGTCGAGACCGAACTGCTGTGCCTGATCAAGGGTCATCGGCTGGCCGGTCTGCGCCTCGAATGCGCGCATCTCGTTCTGCAGCGCGCGCGAATAGTCGTTCACCGAGATCTCGGTGTCGCCGACCGAACCGATCCCACGCAGGCCGCCGCTGAAATTCACCGTGCCGAAGGCGCCGAAGCCCATCACCACGAGGATCAGAAGACCCCATACCAGAGTCTTGCCGATGCTGCTCTTGCCGCGTGCCATGCGCTGCCTCTTGATCATGTGTTTCTGGCGTCGGGGTTTACTGGGCCAAGTCCTTGCTCGCAAGGGCTGTCGCGCCCTGCGGCCGGACGGGCCAGTCCAGCGCTTCGAGCCGTCCGAAAAGATCGCCGATCTCTGCGCGGTTCACATTGGCAAAGGCAAAGCGGAATTGCCGGGCGCCGCGCGGGTCGGTCTCCGGCATGAACATGGTGCCCGGAAGAGAAAGGACGCCGGCCTCTCTCACCAGCTTTGGTGCGAGCTGCGCCGAGCTTTCCGCGAAGGGGTGCTCGAGATAGGCGAAATAGGCGCCGAGGCCGAGCAGCTTCCACCCTTTGGCGTCGAGCCGCGGCATGTTGTCGGCGATGGCGGCGCGGCGGTCGAGGATCTCGTCGCGCTCGCCAGCGACCCATTGGGCAAGGTTCCGTAGCCCCCAGAGCGCCGCGCGCTGCCCGAGCTGCGTCGCGCAAATGGCGACAGTATCTAGGAACTTCTCAACCTCGGGCAGGAGGTCTTCGCTGGCGATGATCGCGCCGACCCGGTGGCCGGTGAGGCGGTATGCCTTGGAGAAGCTGTATAGCTGGACCAGCGTGTCACGGCCCTCGGGCGCGGTCAGCAGGTCGTGCGGCGCGCCGCTGCGGCTGTCGAAATCCTTGTAGGTCTCATCGACGATCAGCTTGATCCCGTGCGCGCGTGCGAGGTCGAAGAAGGCCCTCAGGGTCTCTGCCGGATACTCCTTGCCGCCGGGATTATTCGGGGAAACCAGAACAATGGCGCGCGTTCTTGATGTGATGAGGGAAGCGGCCGTCGTCACCTGCGGCAAGAGTTCGGCATCGGTGGGCAACGGCACGGTCGTGACCCCGGACATGTCGAGCCACATCTTGTGGTTGAAATACCAGGGCGTCGGCAGCAGAACCTCATCCCCCTCGCCGCAGAGCGCGCTAATGCAGGCCGCGAAGGCCTGGTTGCAACCAGATGTAATCGCGACGTTTTCCGCTGACACATTTGCGCCATAATGGGCGGACCAATGGCGCGCCAGTTCCTCGCGCAGCTCGGGCATGCCGAGCACCGGTCCGTAGAGGTGGGTGGCCGGATCGGCCAGCGCCTGGCCCATAGCGGCAACAAGCGGCGCGGGCGGCGGGTCGATGGGGGCGGCTTGGCTGACGTTGATCAGGGGCCGGTCTGCAGAAAACGTGACGCTGTCGAGCCAGCGCCGCGCCTCCATCACCGGTGGGGCGAAGGTGGTTTGGGTGCGGCTCTTGCTGGTCATGTGCGGTCTCTCCCTAAGTGTTGCGCGGACGCTATCAGCGGCTCAAGTCAGGGGGAAGAGGGCTCAGGAGACTTCTTCTGCGTCAAAGGCGGCGCGCGCGGCACGGATCGTCTGGTGGTTGCTGTCGGCCCAGACCAGCAGTGCGCCAATGGGCGCCAGCGCCGAGCGGCCAAGCTCGGTGAGCGCGTATTCCACCGAGGGGGGCTTGGTCGGGAAGACCTGCCGGGATACCAGCCCATCGCGCTCGAGCTGCCTCAGGGTTTGCGTCAGCATACGTTTGGAAATGTCGCCAACCTGCCGCTGCAATTGCGAAAATCGTTTTGGGGAGGGCTCCAGAGCGACGAGGATCAGCAGCGTCCACTTCTGGCCGACCCGGTCGAGCACGTCGCGCACGGGGCATTGCGCCTCGTCCTCGGGCGCGCCCGTCCAGGCGGCCATGCTGTCGAGCATTGTGCGGACAGGATCGGAGATCTCTGGGAGGTGGTTCCCTGCGTGTACCCTTGTCATGTGAAAGTGCCTCCTTACGAGGTCATGTTAGAAGGTCTATTTATGAGACCATATCTCGAATCGGAACTCTGCGCCAGTGCAGGGACCTTGGAAAGGAAAGACCATGTCCGACACAGTCGACTACCTCATCACCGGTGCGAGCGGCCAACTCGGCGCGCTGGTTCTGCAGCAGCTCAAGGCGGCTGCGCCGGATGCAACCATCGGCGCGCTTGTGCGCCGCCCCGAAGCGGTTGCCGCTCTCGAAGCACAGGGTTTCACAGTGCGCGTTGCTGCCTATGACGATCCGGCGGCGCTTGAAACGGCTCTCGCTGGGGTCGAGAAATTGCTGCTCATCTCCTCGAGCGAAGTCGGCAAGCGTGCGGATCAGCATGCGAAGGTGATTGATGCGGCGAAGAAAGTCGGCGTGAAGTTCATAGCTTACACCTCGATCCTCAATGCTGACAGCTCGCCGCTGACCGTGCTTCCGGGCGAGCACGTGGCGACTGAACGGGCGCTCGCCGCCTCTGGGCTCGACTACGCGCTGCTGCGCAACGGCTGGTACACAGAGAATTACGTCATGGGCGCGGGTGCGGCACTGGAGCATGGGGCGCTGATCGGGGCCGCCGGAGAGGGCCGCATTTCCTCTGCGGCGCGGGCCGACTATGCGGCGGCCGCCGTTGCGGTCCTCACCGGGGCGACCCCAGCCCGCGGCACGATCTATGAGCTGGCGGGGAGCGAGAGCTACACCCTGGCAGATTTCGCGGCGGCGCTGTCGGAGATCGCGGGCAGGGAGATTCCCTATGTGAACATGAGCGAGGCGGACTACGCTGCGGCGCTTGAAGGCGCCGGCCTGCCGGTGCCGGTGGCGCAGATGCTCGCCGACAGTGACAGCGGCGCGGCGCAGGGAGGACTTTTCAGCGAGAACACGACGCTCTCGACGCTGATCGGGCGCCCGACGACGCCGTGGAAGGACACTCTGACCGCCGGCGTCAAGGTCGAGTCCTGAGGCAGTCGAGCGCAGCTCTCGCGGCGCGGTTTCTGCAAACGGAGAGGGGCGCGGCCAGCACGGCCGCGCCCCTCGGCAGATTTCAGACCGAAGATCAGTCGTTGGTGCCGTGGAACGGCTTGACGTATTGCAGGGCCATGTCCCAAGGGAAGAAGATCCAGGTGTCCTGGCTCACCTCGGTGATGAAACTGTCGACCTGCGGGCGGCCCATCGGCTTGGCATAAACGGTGGCCACATGCGCCTTGGGCAGGTGCTTGCGCACAACTTCCAGGGTGCGGCCGGTGTCGACCAGATCGTCGATGATCAGCACGCCCTCGCCGTCGCCCATCACCTCCATGTCCGGGAACTTGATGACCTTGGGCTCGGACTGCGCCTGGTGGTTGTAGCTCTTGACCGAGATCGTGTCGACGATGCGGACGTTGAGTTCGCGTGCCACGATCATCGCCGGGGCCATGCCGCCGCGGGTGATCGCGACAACGGCGCGCCAATCGCCGCCGCCCTCGGGCTTGTGGCTCTGCAGGCGCCAGGCCAGTGCACGGCTGTCGCGGTGCAGCTGGTCCCAGCTGACGTGGAAGCCCTTTTCATGGGGCAGGCGGTCGGTCATCTCGGGCATGGGGCTCTCCCTGTCGGATGTCTGTCGGTCGGAAGGGCTGGGCCCTTGGTCAGGTGAACGGGCTCAGCCCTTGGAAATGTCGGGCGCGTCGACGGCCTTCATGCCGACGACATGGTAGCCCGCGTCGACGTGGTGCGTCTCGCCGGTCACACCTGCGCCGAGTTCGGACAGCAGGTAGAGCGCCGATCCGCCGACGTCGTCAATGGTCACGTTGCGGCGCAGGGGCGAGTTGTACTCGTTCCACTTCATGATGTAGCGGAAGTCGCCGATGCCCGAGGCGGCCAGCGTCTTGATCGGGCCGGCCGAGATGGCGTTGACCCGGATGCCGTCCTTGCCGAGGTCCTCGGCGAGATAACGGACCGACGCCTCAAGCGCCGCCTTGGCCACGCCCATCACGTTGTAATGGGGCATGATCCGCTCGGCGCCATAGTAGGTGAGCGTTAGCGCGGCGCCACCGTTGTTCATCATTTTCTCGGCGCGCTGCATCACCGCGGTGAAGCTGTAGACCGAGATGTCCATGGTCAGGTTGAAGTTCGACCGGCTGGTGTCGACGTAACGCCCGCGCAGTTCGTTCTTGTCCGAGAAGCCGATGGCGTGGACCACGAAATCGAGATTGTCCCAGCGCTCCTTCAGCCCGTCGAACAGCGCGTCGATCGAAGCCTCGTCGGAGACGTCGCAGGGCAGCACGATGTCCGAGCCCAGTTGCGCGGCCAGCGGATCGACGCGCTTCTTCAGCGCCTCGCCCTGGTAGGAGAAGGCAAGCTCCGCCCCCGCTTCGTGCAGTTTCTTCGCGATGCCCCAGGCAATCGACTTGTCGTTGGCGAGACCCATGATCAGGCCGCGCTTCCCGGCCATCAGAGTGTTTGACATACCTGACCTCTACCCGGCATTGATTTTATTTGTGTCCTTTAGGCGATTGGCCCGGAGGCATCAAGAGTTTGGACGTCCGTTCCGGGCAACGCCCGGCGGGAAAAGGAGACGGAAGATGAGCGATCGGGGCGGAATTTTTGCAGGAGACGACCCTTTCGTCATCGCGCAACGCTGGCTCACCGAGGCCGAGGCGACCGAGCCCAACGATCCCAATGCGATCGCGCTGGCGACGGTGGACGCCGAAGGAATGCCCAACGTGCGCATGGTTCTGCTGAAGGAAATCGAGGCAAATGCCTTCGTTTTCTACACTAATTACGAAAGTGCGAAGGCAGAGGAAATTTTGGGCAGCAGCAAGGCAGCCTTTGTGTTACACTCCAAAACACTGCGGCGTCAGGTCCGGGTTCGTGGACATGTTATTAAGGAGAATGGCCCGCAGGCAGACGCATATTACGCGTCGCGCTCGCTGAAATCTCGTTTAGGGGCATGGGCGTCCAAGCAGTCCAGGCCTCTAGCGTCACGGGCATCGCTAATGGCGGAAGTTGCCAAGATTACGGCGACGAAGGGGCCGAACCCGCCGCGGCCCGATTTTTGGGGGGGATTTCGTATCACTCCCGTAGAAATTGAATTTTGGGCCGATGGCGCGTTCCGGTTGCATGACCGGTTCGTCTGGAGGCGCACAAGTGTTTCGGATCAGTGGACAGTGACCAGGCTAAATCCGTAAAATTCATCATACGCGAAAAGCAATTTGGTAGAAAATATAGGTTTCAATGACTTGCAATTTTACGTCACCCTAACGCAATTGGGGGCGGGGATACGCAAGACGACCAGTGGAAACGCATTTGACACAAGAAGAGAGTGAAACGCGGCGCGTTCTTGGCCGGGTGAAGTGGTTCGACCCCGTGAAGGGGTTCGGCTTCGTCATCTCGGACGAGGGAGGACCGGACATATTGCTGCATGCGAACGTGCTGCGCAATTTCGGCCAGAGTTCCGTGGCTGACGCCGCCCGCATTGAAGTGAGTGTCCAGAGCACCGAACGTGGCATCCAGGCCACCGAGGTCTTTAGGATTGAACCGCCCGAGGCGCCCGCAGGTGTTCCCCTGGCTGATTTCGAGGAGATCGATCCCGAGATCATCCGGTCGGCGCCGCTCGAGCCGGCCCGGGTGAAATGGTTCGACAAGGCCAAGGGTTTCGGCTTTGCCAATGTCTTCGGTCGCGACCAGGACGTCTTCATCCACATCGAGGTGCTGCGGCGCTCGGGGCTCGCGGATCTGCAGCCGGGAGAGGCGCTGGCCATCCGGGTGATCCAGGGCAAGCGAGGCCAGATGGCCACGGAGGTCTGTGCATGGGAAACCGCGGTGGAGCACTGAGCCTCGCGGCGGCGCTGCTGCTCGGCGGGCAGGCGGCCTATGCCGCCTGCGACGTCAATGAGGTGCAACTCCGCGGCGACTGGGGCAGCGCCCGTTTCGCCGTCGCCGTGGCCGACAGCGTAGAGGAACGCGCGCGCGGGCTGATGTTCGTCGAGCAGATGCCGTCCGCAGCCGGGATGCTCTTCGTCTATGACGAGGCGCATCCGGTGTCCTTCTGGATGAAGAACACGCTGATCCCGCTTGATATGGTCTTTGCCGACGCGCGTGGCGTCGTGGTCTCGGTGCATGAGAACGCGATTCCGGGCGATCTCACGAGCATCGACAGCGGTGCGCCGACCCAATACGTGCTCGAGATCAACGGCGGCATGGCGGCCCGTCTCGGCATCGCCGAAGGCAGCCAGATGCAACACCCGGCAATCACCGAAGCGGCTTGGCCCTGCGACTAGGATTTTCGGCTTTTCAATCCCGGAAGAGCCTTGTATTGGCTCTCTTGTCGGGGCGTAGCGCAGCCTGGTAGCGCGACGGTTTTGGGTACCGTAGGTCGGAGGTTCGAATCCTCTCGCCCCGACCACAGCGCAAGGCGCTCACCCTTCCTCACATCGACATCCTCCTCTCCTAACATCGACGTCCCTTGCATCGCAATCGTCAGGAGGATGGCGCTGTCGCGCGTTTTGGGCTCGGATTGTGACGTGGCGTCTTGCTTAAATGCTGGGCAGAAACGCGTGTCTTTCGTGCATCACACCCGGTCCGGCGGCGCTAATGCCACTGTGGCGCGGTAAGAGACAATAAA
The DNA here is from genome assembly GCF_010499845.1 of Salipiger sp. PrR007. Taxonomy (NCBI): domain Bacteria; kingdom Pseudomonadati; phylum Pseudomonadota; class Alphaproteobacteria; order Rhodobacterales; family Roseobacteraceae; genus Salipiger; species Salipiger sp. PrR007. Next base: position 39,424 of record NZ_JAAGOZ010000023.1, read on the forward strand.
CCACATCTTGTGCTTATCTGACACAGACTGTGTCAGATGGGCTCTGAAACTTCGAAGGTAGCCGGAGCTGCTGCAGGCACCGGAATTTCGCCACTCCTCTTGAGGGCCCATAGCCCTAGTGCCTTATTTCTGGCGCATCACCAAATATATGGCTGTGGCCGGAATTTTCCGTTGACCGATGACGGGGATGTGAGCCAACTTGTTATCAACGGACCAAGAGCCACAATATGTAGTGGCCTTCCGCAGGGACAGACCATATGGAAACGCCAGAACACGGCGGCGCGTGCGAGAGTGCGTCCGTCGTCGGGCCTCCCGTGCCTTGCAGTCCGAATTTTGATTAGGGTCAGCAGGCAGGGGCAGAGACCATGAAGATCGAGAGACGGTATACCACGGCGGGGCAGGACGCCTATGCGGGCATCGACTTCGTCACCACCACCTCCGAAATACGTAACCCAGACGGCAGTTCGGTCTTCAAGCTGGAGGGCATGGAGGTGCCCGCCGGCTGGAGCCAGGTTGCTTCGGACGTGATCGCGCAGAAGTACTTTCGCAAGGCGGGCGTGCCCTCGGCGCTGAAGAAGGTGAGGGAAGCCGGTGTTCCCGAGTTCCTCTGGCGCGCGATTCCCGCCGAGACCGATACACCGCGCGGCGGCGAGACCTCGGCCAAGCAGGTCTTCGATCGTCTGGCGGGTGCCTGGACCTACTGGGGCTGGAAGGGGGGCTATTTCACCACCGAGGCCGACGCGAGGGCCTACTTCGACGAGATGCGCCACATGTTGGCGAGCCAGACCGCCGCGCCGAACTCGCCGCAATGGTTCAACACCGGGCTGCACTGGGCCTACGGCATTGACGGCCCCGGCCAGGGACATTTCTACGTCGACCACAAGACCGGCAAGCTCACCAAGTCCAAGTCCGCCTACGAGCACCCGCAGCCGCACGCCTGTTTCATCCAGTCGGTCAGCGATGACCTGGTGAACGAGGGCGGCATCATGGACCTCTGGGTGCGCGAGGCGCGGCTGTTCAAATACGGCTCGGGCACCGGCACCAACTTCTCGTCGCTGCGCGCCGAGAACGAGCGGCTTTCGGGTGGCGGCAAATCCTCCGGCCTCATGGGGTTCCTCAAGATTGGCGACCGCGCTGCCGGGGCGATCAAGTCCGGCGGCACCACCCGCCGCGCCGCGAAGATGGTGATCGTCGACGCCGATCACCCGGACATCGAGGACTTCATCAACTGGAAGGTTCGCGAAGAGCAGAAGGTCGCCAGCATCGTTGCGGGCTCGAAGATGCACGAAAAGATGCTCAACGCGATCTTCGACGCGATCCGGCAATGGGATGGGGCCGAGGCGGATGGCTATGACCCCACGGTCAACACGGCGCTGAAGACGGCGGTGCGCGAGGCGAAAAAGCTCGCCATTCCAGAGACCTACATCAAGCGGGTTCTGGATTACGCCAAGCAGGGCTACGCCAGCATCGAGTTCCCGACCTACGACACCGACTGGGACAGCGAGGCCTATGCCAGCGTCTCGGGACAGAACTCCAACAACTCGATTCGCGTCACCGATGCCTTCCTGCAGGCCGTGAGGGACGATGCCGATTGGGAGCTCATCCGACGCACCGACGGAACCATCGCCAAAACCCTGAAAGCGCGCGATCTTTGGGAGCAGGTCGGGCATGCTGCCTGGGCCTGCGCCGATCCGGGGATCCAGTTCCACGACACTGTCAACGCCTGGCACACCTGTCCCGAGGACGGCGCCATCCGTGGCTCGAACCCGTGCTCGGAGTATATGTTCCTCGACGACACCGCCTGCAACCTCGCCTCGATGAACCTGCTGACCTTCCTCAAGGGCGGCAAGTTCGATGCGGACAGCTATGTGCATGCCACGCGGCTCTGGACGCTGACGCTGGAAATCTCGGTGCTGATGGCGCAGTTCCCGAGCAAGGAAATTGCCCAACGTTCCTATGATTTCCGGACCCTTGGGCTTGGATATGCCAACATCGGCGGGCTGCTGATGACCATGGGGTTGAGCTATGACAGCGCCGCGGGCCGGGCGCTCTGCGGCGCGCTGACCGCCGTGATGACCGGCACGGCCTATGCCACCTCGGCCGAGATCGCCGCAGAACTGGGCACCTTTGCAGGCTTCGACCGCAACCGGGAACACATGCTGCGGGTGATCCGCAACCACCGCGCCGCCGCCCACGGCAAGTCGGATGGCTTCGAGGCGCTGGCGGTCACACCCGTACCGCTGGATAACGCGAACTGTCCCGACCAAACCCTTGTCGAGCTTGCGAAATCCGCATGGGACGAGGCACTGGAGTTGGGCGAGAAACACGGTTACCGCAATGCCCAGACCACGGTGATCGCACCGACCGGAACGATCGGCCTCGTGATGGACTGCGACACCACCGGCATCGAGCCCGACTTTGCTCTGGTGAAGTTCAAGAAGCTCGCAGGCGGCGGGTATTTCAAGATCATCAACCGCTCGGTGCCTGCAGCGCTGGCGGGTCTTGGCTACACACCCAGCCAGATCGAGGAGATCACCGCCTATGCAGTCGGCCACGGCTCGCTCGGCAATGCGCCGGGCGTGAACCACACGGCGTTGATTGGCCATGGCTTCGGCAAGGCGCAACTCGAGAAGATCGAGGCCGCCCTGGCCACCGCCTTCGACATTCGCTTTGTCTTCAACCAGTTCACGCTGGGCGAGGAGTTCTGCCGCGGCACGCTGGGCATTCCGGCCAAGAAGCTCTCTGACCCCAGCTTCGATCTGCTGCGCCACCTCGGCTTCAGCAAGGCCGAGATCGAGGCGGCGAACGACCATGTCTGCGGGACCATGACGCTCGAGGGCGCGCCCTTCCTCAAGGACGAGCATCTCGGCGTCTTCGACTGCGCCAACCCCTGCGGCAAGAAGGGCAAGCGCTACCTCAGTGTCGACAGCCACATCCAGATGATGGCCGCGGCGCAGAGCTTCATCTCGGGGGCGATCTCCAAGACCATCAACATGCCCAACTCGGCCACCATCGAGGATTGCCAGAAGGCCTACGAGCTGTCGTGGTCGCTGGGGGTCAAGGCCAATGCGCTCTACCGCGACGGCTCCAAGCTCAGCCAGCCGCTCGCCGCGGCGCTGGTGGAGGATGACGAGGAGGCGCAGGAGGTGCTGGAGACCGGCACCCCCGCCGCCAAGGCGCAGGTGCTGGCCGAGAAGGTCATCGAGAAGGTGGTGATCAAGGAGCTGGTGCGCTCGCACCGCGAGAAGATGCCCGACCGCCGCAAGGGGTACACCCAGAAGGCGGTTGTCGGCGGGCACAAGGTGTATTTGCGCACCGGCGAATACGGCGACGGCTCGCTTGGCGAGATCTTCATCGACATGCACAAGGAAGGCGCGGGCTTCCGGGCGATGATGAACAACTTCGCCATCGCGGTGTCGGTGGGCCTGCAATACGGCGTGCCGCTGGAGGAATTCGTCGACGCCTTCACCTTCACCAAGTTCGAGCCGGCGGGCATGGTGCAGGGCAACGACAGCATCAAGAACGCGACCTCGATCCTCGATTACGTGTTCCGCGAGCTGGCGGTGTCCTATCTCGACCGCACGGATCTCGCCCATGTGAAACCCTCGGGCGCGTCCTTCGACGATCTCGGACGCGGCGAGGAAGACGGGCTCGGCAATGTCGAAGAACTGAGCGAAAGCGCCGCAACCCGCTCGCTCGAGGTGCTCAAGCATATCTCTTCGTCGGGGTATCTGCGCAAGCGGCTGCCGCAGGAGCTTTCGGCGCTCGGCACGCTGATCTCCGAGGAGCGCCCGGCGGTGAGCTCCGCGGCAATGAGCACCTCGTCGCTCGCCATGGACGCGCGCACAAAGGCACGCATGCAGGGCTACGAGGGCGAGGCCTGCGGCGAATGCGGCAACTATACGCTGGTGCGCAACGGCACCTGCATGAAGTGCAACACGTGCGGCGGCACGTCGGGCTGCAGCTGAGCCATCGGCGGCCGGGCACCGCGCCCGGCCCCTGTCGTCACTCCGGTGCGACCTGCTGAAGCGCCTTGCGCCGCAGCTTGCCGTTGGCACTGCGGGGCAGGGTCTCGACCCTCACCCAGGCGCGGGGCTGCTTGTAGCGCGCGAGTTTCTCGGCCGCGTCAGCCTTGAGCATGTCCGGATCAAGCTCGGTTTCGGCGACGTAGAAGGCGGCAATGACCCGGACGCCCTCTTTTACCGCAAGATCGGTGACCGCCAGTTCGAGGATTCCCGGCAGACCCGCCAGCGCCGCCTCGACTTCCAGCGGCGAGACCCTGTAGCCGCCGGCGTTCATCATGTCGTCGCCGCGGCCGAGGTAGCTGATCGAGGCATCCTCGGCCATGGCGGCCTGATCGCCGGTGAGGAACCAGTCGCCGGCAAGCCGCGCCCGGGTTTCCTCGGGCGCCCCGAGGTAGCCGAGCATGAGGCCCGGGTCGGTGCGATGCACCGCGAGCGTACCGGGTTCTCCGAGGGGGACCGGCGCGTGGTCCGGGCCGAGAACGGCCACGCGCCGCCCGTTCTGCGGACGGCCGAGCGTGCCGGCGGCGGCGGGCCTTTCGGGGGATCCCGAAATGAAGGTCGAGCATTCGGACATGCCAAAGGCCTCGTAGATCTCGCTGCCCGTCGCCGCGCGCCAGCGCTCGCGGATCGGGTCAGAGAGTTTCTCGCCGGCTGAGAGCGCGTGGCGCAGATCGGGCAGCGGCGGGAGGGGGAATTTCAGCACCTGCCGAAACACGCCCGGCGCGGCGGCGAAGATGCTGGCATCGTTGCGCTTCATCAGCACTGCAAGCTGCGCAGGATCGGTGCGGGCCTTGGGGATGAGCGCCGTGGCGCCGCGGGTCCAGGGGTCCATGAGGCCGGTGCCCAGCGTGTAGGTCCAGTTGAAGGCCCCGGCGTGCAACAGCCGGTCGTCGGCGCGCAGACCGTACCAGTCCTCCATCATCATCTGTCGCGCCCAGATCGCGCGATGCGCATGGGCGACGGCGCGGGGTACGCCGGAGGTGCCCGAGGTGTAGATGATGTAGGCAAGCCGCTCCGGATCACCCATGGCGAAGTCTGCGGGCGGCAGGTCGTGCCAGGGGGTGAAGCGCTCGGCTGTGTGGGTCGGGATATCCGTGGCGGGACAGGCGATCCTGTCGCCGAGCAAGATCGCTGCGGGGGAAAGCTGCGCAATGATACGGGCCACCTCGGGCTCGGTCAGCTGCGAGGAGGTCGGCACTGGTACGATACCTGCGGCGATAGCGCCAAGGTAGCTGATCGGAAAATCCACCGTGTTTCCCAGCCGCAGCAGCAGGATCTGCCCTGGCTCGAGCCCGGCCTGCAGGAGCCCGGTTGCGGTGCCCCGCACCGCAGCAATGAGCCGCGCGTAGGACCAGTGCTCGGTCGCGCTGGGGCGCAGGATCGACAAAGCGATCTTGTCGGGCGTGGCCGCGCCCGCCGCAAGCACATGGGCGGCGAGATTGAAGCGGGCGGGACAGGGGGCAAAAGCGCCTTCATCGAAAACGGACAGCATGGCGAAAGGCTTAGGCAGGCCGCGGGAGTCGCGCAAGCCCGCCGCAAGCGGCATTGCAAGCGTGGCGGCGGAAGGCTATGGCAGTTTCATGTCGCGTGATCCCCGTACCCTCATCCGCATTGCCCGCGAGTCCGGGCAGGAACACTCCGCCGAGCCGCTCGATCTGGGCGCGCGCGTGCGCGAGCTGCGCAAGGAACGGGACTGGACGCTGGAACAGGCTGCCAAGCAGGCCGGGCTGGCGCGCTCGACGCTCTCGAAGATCGAGAACGGGCAGATGTCTCCGACCTACGAGGCGCTCAAGAAGCTGGCGGTAGGGCTGGGAATATCGGTGCCCCAGCTTTTCACCCCGCCGAAGCGCGAGCAGGTCTCGGGCCGGATGGTGCACGTCAAGGACGGCGAGGGGCTGCGGCAGGTCACCACGACCTACGAGCATGAACTGCTGGCAGAATCGCTGACCCGCAAGAAGATGCTGCCCTACCGCGCGCGGGTGCGCGCCCGGTCCATGGAAGAATTCGACGGATGGGTTCGGCACGACGGAGAAGAGTTCCTCTACGTGCTCACGGGCGTCGTAACGCTTTACACCGAGTTCTATGAGCCCATCGAGATGCGCCGCGGCGACTCCGCGTATTACGACGCCTCGATGGGGCACAACGTGGTGTCGGTCAGTGCCGAGGATGCGAGCATCCTCTGGGTGACCTCGCTGGGCTGAAACGGCACGCGGGCGGCGTCACGCGGCCCGGCCATACAGTCCTCGGGAAAGCCTACCCGGCAAGCCGGTCGAGCTTCTGGGCCGCGCCGAGCGCGAAGGCCCAATCGTCCAGCTCGCGTTCCGCTTCTTGCAGGGTCAGGTCGTGGCGCCGGGCGATCTCGGCGGTGAGTTCCTCGCGGCTCCGGGGGCGTGCGCGCAGCTCGTCGCTGTCGAGATGCGGGAAACGTTGCGGAAGGCGTTCGGCGGTGAGGCCCCAGTTGCGGGTGATGCTTTGCCAATTCATGTGTCTCATGACTCCTGAACGAATGCGCCGGGACGATGTTCCCGGCCTCTTGCGCACCGGCGGAGGGCAGGTTCGTCGGCGGTGACGTCCACCTAAGATGAGACGGGCAGATTACCATAGTCTTAGGCTGCGACACGCTGTCCGTTCGGCCAAAGCCCGCGCAGCCCCGGGGTGGCTCTCGGCCAAAGGTTGCTGACCCCGCCGGGGGCGGGGTCAGCGGCGCGTTTCACTTCTCGGGCAGCAGTCCGCGCGGTGCGAAGCGCAGCACCAGCAGCAGGATCACCCCCATGGTCAGCAGCCGCATGTGCTGGACGCTGTCCTGCAGATGGGCCTTGATCGCTGAGCCGTCGGCCATGCCCGAGGTGATCAGGTTCATCGCGAATTGGCCCATCGGCTCGACCTGCACCCAGAGGAACCAGATCAGGAAGCCGCCGAGCACCGCGCCAAGGTTGTTGCCCGAGCCGCCGACGATCACCATCACCCAGATGAGGAAGGTGTAGCGCAGCGGCTGGTAGGTGCCCGGGGTGAGCTGGCCATCGAGCGTGGTCATCATCGCGCCGGCCATGCCGCAGAGCGCGCAGCCGAGCACGAAGATCTGCAGGTGGCGACGGGTGACGTCCTTGCCCATCGCCTCGGCGGCGGTCTCGTTGTCGCGGATCGCGCGCATCATCCGGCCCCAAGGCGATTTCAGCGCCAGCTGGGCGAGGATCAGCAGCACCACCAGCACCACGGTGAACAGCAGCGAGTAGCCAAGCTTCACCGCCAGCGTCGAGGCCGTGGTGGCATCAAGGCCCAGCGAGCCTGCGGTTTCGACGAAACCCGGATCGGCCTGCAGGTCGATCTCGTAGGGCACGGGGCGGGGCAGGCCGATGACGTTCTTCACGCCGCGCGCCAGCCAGTCCTCGTTCTTCAGCACCGCGATGATGATCTCGGCAATGCCCAGGGTCGCGATGGCGAGATAGTCCGAACGCAGCCCGAGCGCTGTCTTGCCGATCGCCCAGGCCACGCCCGCCGCCATCACGCCGCCCACCGGCCAGGCCAGCAGCACCGGCAGGCCGAGCCCGCCGAGATAGCCGGTGGCTGCGGGGTTCACCGCCTCGATGGCATCCACCGCCGGGTCGAGCAGCGCGCGGTAGGCGAAGAAGCCCGCCACGGTGATTGCCGCCACGGCCCAGCCGCGCACGCCGGTAGCGAGCTTCTTCCAGGCCAGCACGGCCGCGACGACCACGGCGATGCCGAAGAGGATCGCGCCGATGACGCGGGGGCCGCCAGCATCCCAAGCCTCGGGGACCGGCGCCATCGAGACCAGCACCACGGCCAGCCCGCCGACGGCGACAAAGCCCATGACGCCGACGTTGAAGAGCCCGGCAAGGCCCCACTGCAGGTTCACCCCGAGCGCCATGATCGCGCTCACGAGGCCCATGTTGAGGATGATCAGCGCCGAGTTCCAGCTCTGCAGGAAGCCGGTGCCGAGGATCAGCGCTGCGACCAGCGCGAAAAGACCAATGGTGCGGGTCATATGGTCTGCCCCTTGAACAGTCCGGTCGGGCGGAACAGCAGCACGATCACCAGGATCACGAAGCTGACCGCGAATTTGTAGTCGGTGGAAAGCAGCTGCACGAGCCCGTCGGGCGCCATGCTCTCCGGCAGGAAGTAGGTGAGGAATTTCTTCCAGGCGTAGGTGATGCCCACCTCGGAGAAGGCGATGACGAAGCCGCCGGCAATGGCACCAAGCGGGTTGCCGATGCCGCCAACGATGGCCGCCGCAAAGATCGGCAGCAGCAGCTGGAAGTAGGTGAAGGGTTTGAAGCTCTTGTCGAGCCCGTAGAGCACCCCGGCGATGGTCGCCAGCGCCGCCACGATCAGCCAGGTCACGGTGACCACACGCTCGGGGTTGATGCCCGAGAGCAGCGCCAGGTCCTCGTTGTCGGAATAGGCGCGCATCGACTTTCCGGTGCGCGTGCGATTGAGGAACCAGAACAGCAGCGAGACGGTGATCAGCGCCACCACAACGGTGAGCGCCTGGGTGGTCTTTATCGCGAGGCCCTCATCGAGGCCGGTCATTGCCTTGAAGTCGCGCGCAGAAATCAGGAAGCGCTCGCCGTCGGCGAAGTTCTGGTCATCGGGGCCGATCACGAAGCGGGTGAGCCCGTTGTAGACGAACATGATGCCCATCGAGACGATCACCAGGATCACCGGCTTGGCCTTTTGCGCGCGGTAAAAGCGGTAGACCACGCGGTCGGTCGCCAGCACCAGCACCGCGGCCCCGGCGATGCCGGCGGGGATGGCGAGCAGGGCGGTCGGAAGTGGTCCGAGACTAATCCCCGCGGCCTGCAGGCCCCAGGTGGCCAGCACGGCGCACATGGTGCCCCAGGCCATGGTGTCGCCATGGGCAAAGTTGGAGAAACGCAGGATTGCGTAGATCAGCGTCACGCCGAGCGCGCCGAGCGCCAGCTGGCTGCCGTAGGCGAGCGCCGGCACGATGACGAAATTGGCCAAGGCCACGAATGCGTTGAGGAAGTCCATCAGGGTAGGATCCTGCATGTCAGAAAGTCGATCTCCGCCGAGGGCGGCGCGGTGGTGCCGGTCTCGATGGTCTGGCGGAGCCAGAGCGCGGAGGTTTCACTGGTGAAGGTCAGCGTCTCTCGGTGGCCGAGTGCCGGGGCCCAGAGATAGGGACCGGCAAAGCTCATCGCCTGCGCCGCCAGGGAAGCGCCGCCGTCGATGGTGAGCTCGTAGGCGCCCGCGCCGGTGGCATCGGTGTCGACCGGCGCCAGCACGAAGCTGACTTGGCCCTCCGCATCGGTGCAGGTGCCCGCCTCGGAGCAGACGGTGACGCGATCGCACGCGAGCGAGACGCGCGCGCCTTCCGCGAAGGCGGGCAGCGCCGCGAGGGAGAGTGCCCCGCAGATCGCTGCGCCGGTCAGTCGGCGATGCAGATCAACCACCGAGGAAGCTCCGCCGCACGTCGGGATCGGCCAGAAGCTCCTTGCCGGTGCCGGTGAAGGCATTGCCGCCCTGTACCAGCACGTAGCCCTTGTCGGCGATCTCCAGCGCCTGCCGGGCATTCTGCTCGACCATGAGGATCGGGATGCCGGTGCGCGCCACCTCGAGGATACGGTCGAAGAGCTCGTCCATGACGATGGGCGAAACGCCCGCGGTCGGCTCGTCGAGCATCAGCACCTTGGGCCGGGTCATCAGCGCGCGGCCCACGGCCACCTGCTGACGCTGGCCGCCCGAGAGCTCGCCCGCCGCCTGCCGGCGCTTGTCGCGCAGGATCGGGAACAGCGTGTAGACCTGCTCCATGGTCTGGCGGAAATCGTCCTTGCGGATGAAGGCGCCCATCTCGAGGTTCTCTTCCACCGTCATCGAGGGGAAGATGTTGCGCACCTGCGGCACGAAGCCCATGCCGCGCCGCACGCGGTCCTGCGGCGAGAGCGCGGTGATGTCCTCGCCATCGAGCCGCACCGAGCCCGACCGCAGATCGAGCATGCCGAAGACCGCCTTCATGGCGGTGGACTTGCCGGCACCGTTCGGTCCGACGATGACGGCGATCTCGCCGCGTTCGACGGCGATGGTGCAGCCATGCAGGATGTCCGCGCCCTTGCCGTAGCCGCCGGTCATCGCATCGCCGATGAGGAAGGGCCCCCCGGGGGCCGCATGGGCCGCGCCGCCGGGTTTCACCGGCCAGGCGTCGCCCATGCCCTTGGGATTGGTGATCGAGCGGTCCTTGTTGCCGCGATCGCCGTAGATCTCGCCGCTCATCCGCCGATCATCTCCTTGTTCTTCAGCCCGGTGCCGAGATAGGCCTCGATCACCGCCTCATTTGCCTTGATCTCGTCCACCGTGCCCTCGGCCAGCACCTTGCCTTCGGCCATGACGATGACCGGGTCGCAAAGCCGCCCGATGAAATCCATGTCATGTTCGATCATGCAGAAGGTGTAGCCGCGCTCCTGGTTGAGCCGCAGGATGGCGTCGCCGATGGTGTTGAGCAGCGTGCGGTTGACCCCCGCGCCGACCTCGTCGAGGAAGACGATCTTGGCGTCGACCATCATCGTGCGGCCGAGCTCGAGCAGCTTCTTCTGACCGCCCGAAAGGTTGCCCGCCTTCTCGTCCTTGAGGTGCGAGATGGTCAGGAAGTCGAGCACCTCGTCGGCCTTCTTCAGCAGCATGGCCTCTTCCTGGGCAATGCGGCCGCGGCCGAAAATGGCGTTCCACAGGCTTTCGCCCGATTGGCTGCCCGGCACCATCATCAGGTTCTCGCGGCAGCTCATCGAGCTGAATTCATGCGCGATCTGGAAGGTGCGCAGCAGCCCCTTGTGGAAGAGCTCGTGCGGCGGCAGCCCGCTCACGTCTTCGCCATCCATGAGCACCCGGCCCGAGGTGGGCGCGAGCGCCCCGGCGACGACGTTGAACAGCGTGGTCTTGCCGGCGCCGTTTGGCCCGACGAGCCCGGTGATCGAGCCCTTGGCGATCTCCAGGCTGGCCCCGTCAACGGCACGAAAACCGCCGAAATGGCGGTGAAGGTTTTCGACGCGGATCAAATCTTGTTTCCCCAGCGGGCCCGTTTTTTGCCCGTGTTTTTGTTTGGTTCTTCGCGGCGCGTGTTCTTCCGCGCCCTTGTGTTGAGAAGCGCCCGGAGCTCTGGCCCCGGGCGCTGTGGTCTTTCGCTTACTTGAACGAGACGGTCTCGAAGGCGCCGTCCTTGATCTCGTAATAGCGGTAGGTGCCGGCGGCTTCGCCCGGTCCGATCAGCTCGACGTTGGTGGCGCCGACGTAGTCGATGTCGCCGCCCGCCTTGAGGATCTCGAGGGCCTTGCCCAGCTCGCCCGGCAGGATCGGCTCGCCCGGTGCGTTGGCGACGTCGAGGATGTTCGCGGCGACCGCGGCCGAGGAGGGCTCGCCACCCTTGGCCATCGCCAGCGCGATCAGCGCCGCGGCGTCGTAGCTTTCGCGGGTGTAGGAGCTTTCGGAGTTCACGCCGGCGGCTTCCGCAACGGCCTTGAACTTCTCGGCGCCTTCACCTTCCGCCCACGGCACCGAGCCGAAGGATCCGTCGATGTCGCTGCCGAGGTCTGCGAGGAGCGCGTCGGAATACATCCCGTCTCCCAGCGCGAAGGTGTCGAAGGCACCGGTGTCGAGCGAGGCCTGGATCATGCCCTTGCCGCCCTGGTCCGAATAGCCCAGCACCACCAGCGCGTCGCCGCCGGCCGAGGCCAGCGCGCCGACTTCGGCCGAGTAGTCGGCCTTGCCGTCTTCGTGCGGGGAGGCGAGGGTGATCTCGCCGCCGGCGTCCTTGAAGGCCGCCTCGAAGGCATCGGCAAAGCCCTTGCCGTAGTCGTTGTTGGTGTAGGTCACCGCCACCGACGAAATGCCGCGCTCACCGAGGATGCCGGCGAGCACTTCGCCCTGACGGGCGTCCGAGGGGGACGTGCGGAAGAACAGGCCGTTGTCTTCTGCTGCCGACAGCGCCGGCGAGGTCGCCGAGGGCGAGATCATCGGCACGCCGTTCGGCAGGGCGACGTTCGACAGAACCGCGCCTGTCACGCCCGAGCAGTCCGCGCCCATGATGGCGACGACGCCATCGGTGGTCACCAGGCGTTCGGCCGCGGCGGTGGCGGCGGCGCTGTCGATGCAGGTGGAGTCGGCGCGGACCGGAACCAGCGTCACGTCCTCGAGGAAGTTGCCGCTCTCGTTGATTTCCGCCAGCGCCAGCTCGGCGCTCCCCGCCATCGAGGGCGTCAGGGATTCGATCGGACCGGTGAAGCCGAGGATGACGCCAATCTTGGCCTCATCCGCATAGGCGGCACCGGCGGTGACGAGCGGAAGCGCAGAGGCCAGAAGCCACTTCTTCATGTAGTATCTCCCGAATTGGTTACTTGTTATTAAGTCGGGAGCCTATGCGGGCAAATTGCAAAAGAAAAGAGCGTTCAGCGCAGCAAAAATACGCTCCAGTAACGTCACTATGGAGACCACTGCGCAAAGCATGGGGGCGGGCTGAGCAAGGGGAGTATGCTGCGGCGCCTCAGCGTCGCGGGCGCCGGAGGGGGCGCGGCGTCAGTCCTCGGCGCGGGTGCCAGAGGTGCCGCGCTCGCGATAGGGCGTTGTCTGGTAATGCGCCCGGTAGCACTTCGAGAAATGCGAGGGGCTGGCGAAGCCGCAGGCCAGTGCGACGTTGATCACGCTCATGTCGGTCTGCATCAGCAGGTTGCGCGCCTTCTGCAGGCGCAGCTCCATATAGTAGCGCTTGGGCGAGCGGTTGAGGTAGCGGCGGAACAGCCGCTCGAGCTGGCGGGTGGACATGCCCACTTCCTTGGCCAGCACAGCGGGGCTGACCGGCTCTTCGATATTGGCCTCCATGCGGTGGATGACCTGGCTCAGCTTGGGGTGGCGCACGCCGATGCGGGTGGGCACCGACAGGCGTTGGGTGTCCTGATCGGTGCGGATCGAGCTGTAGACCAGCTGGTCCGCCACCGCGTTCGCCAGATCGGAGCCGTGGTCGTCGGCGATGATCTTCAGCATGAGGTCGATTGAGGCGGTTCCGCCTGCGGCGGTCATCCGGTTGCCGTCGATCACGAAGATTCGCTTTGAAAGCTCGACCTCCTCGAACTCCTCGGAGAAGCCGTCGTGGTTCTCCCAGTGGATGGTCGCGCGCTTGCCGTCGAGCAGCCCGGCCTTGGCCAGCGTCCAGCTCGCGGTGCAGAGCCCGCCCACTGCCTGGCAACGCCGGGCCTCGCGGCGCAGCCAGCCCAGCAGCTTGCGGGTGGTGGCGAGATGCACGTCGATGCCGCCGCAGACCATGATGGTGTCGTCGCGGCTGAGCTCGGGCAGCGCGCAATCGAGCCGGAACTCGACCCCCGCCGAGCAGCGCACGCTGTCGCCCTCGGCGCCGGTGAGGCGCCAGTCGTAGAGCGTTTGCCCCGCCATGCGGTTGGCGATCCGCAGTGTCTCGATGGCGGCCGAGAAGCTCAGAAGGGTAAATTCCTGAAGCAGGACAAAGACGAAGCGGCGCGGCTTCGGGACGCTGGCTGGTGCGGCGGGCACTCGCGGGTCGGACATCGCGCGGATCCTTGATGGGCACCCGCCGCGCGGGGGCGGGCGAGGGTCACATGGGCAGGAAAGCCACGCAGCGTCAAGGGATGTCGTTTTCGTGACAAAAGATGCAGAGTGAAGTGCTTTTTTTCTGCGCGTCCGGGGGCGCCTTCCGCCGAGGCAGATCGGGCGCTTTTTCCTATGGCTTTAGGACCGCCTCTTCGGTATAGCCACAGGACGTTTTTACCAAGACGTTTACGCTAACGGAGTGTCGCTGGGAGAGAGCCATGACCGAGTGGAGCAAATCGAGCTGGAGAGCAAAACCGCGGATTCAGATGCCGGACTATCAGGACCAGGCAGAGCTGAACGCAGTCGAGGCACAGCTTGCGAAGTATCCGCCGCTGGTCTTTGCCGGCGAAGCCAGGCGGCTGCGCGAAGAGCTTGGCAAGGCGTCGCGCGGCGAGGCCTTCCTGCTGCAGGGCGGAGATTGCGCCGAGGCGTTTGACCAGTTCTCGGCAAACTCAATCCGCGACACCTTCAAGGTGATGCTGCAAATGGCGATGGTGCTGACCTATGGCGCCAAGGTGCCGGTGGTGAAGGTGGGCCGTATGGCCGGCCAGTTCGCCAAGCCGCGGTCTGCCCCCACCGAAACGGTGAACGGTGTCGAGCTGCCGAGCTTCCGCGGCGATATCATCAACGAACTGGCCTTCACCCCCGAAGCGCGGCAGCCCAACCCGCAGAAGATGCTGCAGGCCTACACCCAGGCCGCCGCCACGCTGAACCTGCTGCGCGCGTTTTCGACCGGCGGTTACGCCGACGTGCACCAGGTGCATTCCTGGACACTCGGCTTCGTCGAGGGCGAGAAAGCCACGCGCTACCGCGAGATGGCCAACCGCCTGTCGGACACGCTCGACTTCATCAAGGCCGCGGGCATCGACAGCTCGCGCTCGGCGGCGCTGCACCAGGTGAACTTCTACACCAGCCACGAGGCGCTGCTGCTGGAATACGAAGAGGCGCTGACACGGGTCGACTCGACCTCGGGCAAGTGGCTCGCGGGCTCGGGCCACATGGTCTGGATCGGGGACCGCACCCGTCAGCCCGACGGCGCGCACGTCGAGTTCGCCAGCGGTGTGCTGAACCCGATCGGCCTGAAGTGCGGCCCCTCGATGACCACCGAGGATCTCAAGGTCCTGATCGAGAAGCTGAACCCCGAGAACGAGGCGGGCCGCCTGACCCTGATCGCGCGTTTCGGCGCGGGCAAGGTGGGCGATCATCTGCCGCGCCTGATCAAGACGGTCAAGGAAATGGGCGCCAAGGTGCTCTGGACCTGCGATCCGATGCACGGCAACACCGTCAAGTCGGCCTCGGGGTATAAAACGCGGCCCTTCGAGTCGGTGCTGAGTGAAGTGCGCGAGTTCTTCGCAGTGCACCGCGATGAGGGCACCGTGCCCGGCGGCGTGCATTTCGAGATGACCGGTCAGGACGTGACTGAATGCACCGGCGGGCTTTATGCCGTCTCCGACGAGAGCCTCTCGGACCGCTACCACACCGCCTGCGATCCGCGCCTCAACGCCTCGCAGTCGCTGGAGCTCGCCTTCCTCGTCGCGCAGGAGCTGACGGCGATGCGCGAAACCCAAGGGGATGTGGCCTCCGCCTGAGGCGGGCTGCGGCCTTCTTCCCGGTCGGGCAGGTGTCAGACGAATGCGATCAGGCGGGCTTTCGGGCCCGCCTTTTCCGTTTGTTGATTGCTTGTTTGGTGAATGCTCGCCGTGTCCGGCATGGGCAATCGCCAATCACCCCGCGCGCTAGTCGCGGCGGGGTGATCAAGCGATGTCCCAAGGGGATCAGGCGGCTGCGGTCTCGCCCTTTCCGGCTTTCTTGCCGAAGTTCTCCGGCGACAGCAGCGACAACTGGTCCGACGCCCAATGCCGCGTGTCGCGCTTCTCGACCGCCGCACGCAGGAGGGCCATGCGGGCGCGGCGCTCTTCCTCGGGCATGTCGAGCGCGAGATCGATGGCGAAATCCATGGCGCGGGTCGACCAGGGGTTGGTGAGCACGGCCGCCCCCATCTCCACTGCCGCACCTGCGAATTCCGAGAGCACCAGCACGCCGTCACCATCCTTGCGCGAGGCGACGTATTCCTTGCACACGAGGTTCATCCCGTCAGCCAGCGGGGTGATCCAGGCGACATCCGCCACTTGGTACCATGCCACCAGTTCGACAAAGGGAATCGCGCGGGAAATCAGCGCGACCGGCTGGAAGGTAAAGCTGCCGAAGCGGCCATTGATCCGGCCGGCGATCTCTTCGAGCTCCTTCTGGATCGGCTCGTAGACGGTCATGTTCCGGTTGGCCGGGACCGAGACGTGGAGCAGGCGGACCTGGCCGCGCAGCTCGGGGCGGCGTTCCAGCAGGCGCTCGAAGGCAAGCAGCTGGTCGGCGCCCCCCTTTGTGTAGTCGGTGCGGCCGACCGAGAGCAGCAGCTTGCCGTCGCCGATCTCGGACCGGAAGCGGGCGGCAAGCTTGTCCGTGTCCTCGGTGCCTGCGAGCCCCTTGATGTACTCGACGTCGACGCCCACCGGAGTCACTCCGAGCTGCACGATGTGCCCGTCATCCATGTGGATCTCGGTGGGCACGGTGCGGTCGGACAGGGCAGAGCCCTCCGAGATCATGTCATCGGCCACCTTGGCGCGAGGTACGTTGCCGACATCGCGCAGGCTTCGCACGCAGCTCAGGAAGTTCGCGGCATAGCGCGGGATATGGAAGCCGACGACATCGGCCGCCAGCAGCGAGTCGATGATCTCGCCGCGCCACGGCAGCACGTTGAACATGTCGGCGGCCGGGAAGGGGGTGTGGTGGTAGAACGAAATGCGCAGGTCGGGGCGCATCTGGCGCAGGTAGCCGGGCACCAGCCAGAGGTTGTAGTCGTGTACCCAGACCGATGCGCCCTGCGCGGCCTCCGATGCCGCCGCCTCGGCGAAGGCCCAGTTCACTTCGCGGAAGGTCGGCCAGTCGACGGGGTCGTAGTTGTACTTCTCCTTGAAGCCGTGAAGGATCGGCCAGAACGCCTCTTTCGAAGTGATGTGATAGAAGCTGCGTACCTGCTCGGCGGTGAGTGGCAGGCGCGAGACGGTGTACTCTCCGAAGCTGTCCTCGATCTCCACCACGCGGTCAAACCCGGGGTTGGAAGGATCCTCGGCCTCTTTCCATGCGACCCATGCAGCCTTCTCGACCGAGCCGAAGAAACTTTTCAGCGTGGGGACGATGCCGTTCGGGCTCTTGTTCTCGCGGTATTCGATCTTGCCGTCGACCTCGACTTCTTCGTAGGGCTGACGATGATAGACGATCACCAGATCACTGGACATGGCTCAGGCTCCTTTCGGAAGGTCGTGCATTTGGAAGGTGCGGATCGCCTCGAGTATGCCCGCGGCGCCGATGCGCTCGGCCTTGTGCACGTGGGGCAGGGCGTTCACCTCCTTGAGAAGCGCGGTCTCGGCACCGCCAACGGCAACGGCGGGCAGGCCGCATTGCAGCATCGACAGGTCGTTCAGCGTGTCCCCGGCGGCAAGCACCCGGCGTTCCTCGATCTTCAGATGCGAGACCAGCCGCCGCAGCGACGGCCCTTTTGAGATGCCGCGCGGGAGCACGTCGAAATAGCGGTTGTCAGACACCAACGGATCGTGGCCCATCTCGCGCACCTTGTCGTGGGCCGCGCCGTCGTAGGCCTCTGCATCGAGATCGTAGCTCACCCGGTAGCGGAAGTCGGTGGGCTGCAGCGTCAGGCCGGGATGGCCATGAAGCGCAGCGCGGACGGTCTCGCCAGCGTTGCCCCAGGTCTCGGCGATCTCTTCCTCGAGCCGCTCGATGGGGTGGATCTCGCCATCCACCACCTCGGCAATCGTGGTGCCGACGTCGCCCACGACAAACTCGGGCCAGGGCACGCCACCGTCGCAGAGCTCGCGGATGAAGCGCGGGTCGCGTCCGGTGACAAAGATCAGCCCGACCGTGTCGCGGTTGGCTTCGATCCAATCGTAGAGCGTTTTCCTGTCCTCTTCGGAGCCCCCGAGGAAGGTTCCGTCGAGATCGGTGGCCAGCACGAAGCGGCAGGTGGCGATGTCTCGGGCCTTCGTGGTATCGAGGCTCATGCGGGGTCTCCTTCGTGGGGATGCAGGAAAAGATCGAGCGCGCGGGGCTCGCCCTCGATCGGGGCGGCCCAGAGCTGCTGGAAGGTGGCGGTGAGCGGAGCGCCCTCGTGCAGGACGGCATGCACCGCCTCGCAGATCGGCATGCTGACACCGAGCCGCCGTGCAAGATCGACCACAGAGACCGCATTGACCTCGCCCTCGACGACGACCGGCTTGCCGTCAAAACACTCCTCACGCGCCAGCCCGCGCCCGAGCTGGGTGCCGAGCGCCATGTTGCGCGAGGTGGTGGACGAGCAGGTGAGGGTGAGATCGCCGGCCCCGGAAAGGCCGGTGACGGTCTCGCGGCGCCCGCCGAGCGCTTCGGCAAGGAATTTCATCTCGTCCATGCCGCGGGTGATCAGCGCGGCGCGGGTGTTTTCGGCGAAACCCGCGCCGGTCATCATGCCGCACGCGATGGCAATCACGTTCTTCACAGCGCCGCCGACCTCGACGCCGACCAGATCGTCGGAAACATAGGGGCGGAAGGCATCGGTCTGCATGGTCAGCGCCAGCCGGGCGGCAGGCGCTTTTTCCGGCTCGATGCGGTCGTGGTGGCTGAAGTTGAAGGCTACGGTGGCGGCTGTGGGGTGCCCGAGCGCGGTTTCGGTGGCGAATGTCGGGCCGGAGAGGGCGCCAACCGGATGGCCGGGCAACTCCTCCTCGACCACATGGCTCAGCAGATAGCCGGTGCCGCGCTCTATGCCCTTGCAGCAGAGCGCCAGCGGGACGCCCGCGGGCAGGAAGTCCCGCATCGAGCGGGCGACGTCGCGCAGCGTGTGAGACGGGGTGACCAGCAGCACCGCCTCGGTACCTTCAAGCGCCTCGCGCAGGTCCGAGGTGGGCCTCAGCGTGGCCGGCAGCTTGATGCCGGGCAGGTGGTCGGTGTTTTCGCCGGTCTCGGCCATGGCGCGGGCGAGATCGGGGCGGCGTCCCCAAATCCGGGTGTCGCATCCAGCACGCGCGGCGGTGGCTGCGAGGGCGGTCCCCCAGCTCCCCATGCCGATCACCGTGAGGCGGGAGTAGGGCGTGGCGCGGCGCGGGCCGGTGAGGCCGCGAGGCTGCGCGGGCGGGGTTTGCATGCTCTGTCCGTCCATGACACATGAGGGGCCGCTGCCGAAATGGCATCGTTGACGGCCCTGAGGGCTCTCTCCGTTTTTGTTTGCTTGATAACGCTGACAATAGGGCTTTGTTCCCCGATAGCCACCGCTGCACGCGTGATTTTTCTGCAGCTGCGAGAGCGTTTTTCGCCAAACCCCTGTCTTGAAAGGGATGTTTCCACCCTCAGCGAGTGCCTAAATTTTAGGCATGGAACCATTCTGGTGGCTTGGGCGTTTACTTCACGTACGCAATTACAATGACTTGGGCGGTGCGCCGCTCATGTGTGAGTGCCCGGATTTGACCTGGCCAGAAATGGCCATACGCTCTTACCCATTCGCCGCAGCGCAGCGGATGCGCCCTCAGGCGCCCCAGCGAGGATGCGGCCTCATCAGCTTCTCGGCCCCGAACGGGCTGACGAAAGGAGACCACGACGTGAGCACGCCCGAGAACAAGACCAGCAAGTCCAAGGTCCGCACCGCGATCTTCCCCGTTGCCGGCCTTGGCACACGTTTCCTGCCCGCCACCAAGGCAACACCGAAGGAATTGCTGCCGGTGCTCGACAAGCCGCTGCTGCAGTTCGCCATCGACGAGGCGCGTGCCGCCGGCATCGAGAGGATGATCTTCGTGTCGCACCCCAGCAAGGGGGCCATCGAGCGCTACGTGACCCAGGACCTGGACCTCTGCGCAACCCTGCGCGAGCGCGGCAAACACCAGATCGCAGACACGTTGCACGCGGCGGCGATCGACCCCGAGCAGGAAGAGGTGTTCTTTGTCATGCAGCCCGAGCCGCTGGGACTGGGCCACGCCGTGCTCTGCGCGGTCGAGCATGCGCTGCCGGGACCGGTGGCAGTGATCCTGCCCGACGATCTCATCATCAGCGAGCCGGGGTGCCTTTCCGAGATGATCGCCGCCTATGAGACGAGCGAACCGGGTCACATGGTCGCCACCATGGAAGTCAAGCGCGACGAGGTGTCGGCCTACGGCGTGCTCGTCCCGGAGGGCGAGCCCGAGGGCCAGATGCTGCGCGCCTCCGGCATGGTGGAGAAACCCGAGGCCGACAAGGCGCCGTCGCTGCAGGCAGTGGTCGGGCGTTACGTGCTCGACGAGTCGATCTTTGCGGAACTCGACGGCCTGCCGGCAGGTCGTGGCGGAGAGATCCAGCTGACCGACGCCATTGCCCTCGGCGCAGGAAAGGTTGGCCTCTGCGGCTTCCGCTTCTCTGGCGACCGCTTCGACTGTGGCTCCAAGGCGGGAATGCTGCGTGCAACGCTGGCCTATGCCGGCTCGCAGAAGGAATTCCATCCGGTGCTGCAGGAGATGCAGCCGATGCCGATTGCCGCGGAGTGACAGCAGGCGTTCAAAGAAGTCTGATTGGCGAGTGACATGGCGCGGCCCCGATGGGTGCCGCGCCTTTTTTTTCGCGCCTCAAGGGGTATGGCGGGGAGCAAAGCCCGCTCAGTCGTCGTTGGAGATGATCAGGCGCAGGTAGGGAGGACGCTTGTCCTTGGTCTCCTTTGTCTCCTTCGGCGGTGCCCCGCGGAAGGGGGTGGCGCCTTCTGCGAAGCCGCGGGGCGCAGCAGCGGGCTTGAGCGCTGGCTTGTACACGGGTCTCGGGGCGGGATCTGCCTTTTCCGAAGGCGCTGGGGCGGGCACGGCCTCGCCTTGCCTCGGAGCTTGCATGGAGATGCTCTCGATCCGGAAACGTCGCGGCGTGCGGCCGATTCTCCCGTGGGTCACAAGCGCGCCGATCATGCGGCTCATGTCGCCCAGATCCGAGCGCAAGGGCAGCAGCAACATGTCGCCGCTCAACCGACCCTTGCCGAAGCCCTCTTCGGCAACGAGATGCAGCCGGATCACCAGCCCGTCGGAGAACAGTTTGCTCACCGCGGCGCCAAGTTGCTCGCGGTCCTCGGGGGCGATGAGCGTCGAGAGCGGCATGCCCGCCATGTCGAGGCCCATGAGGTTATTGAGATGTGTGCCCGCAACGCGGACCTTGGCCAGCATCGGCGCAATGCGCTCGCCGAGAAAGGCGTACTCGAGGGCTTCCTCGATGGCTCTCGGGTCGATCTGGCTGCGCAGCGGGATTTGACCGTCATCGCCGAGAAGATTCCGCCAATAGGACTCGATCTGCCGCAGGGCGGCGAGGCGCCGCTCCTGTTCACGCTCCGTCATCGATACCACACCTTCGCCACTGCCACCCAGTCCGAACATCTTGCTTACTCCAATCGTAACATCTGCGCGGCCCGGCTGTACCCCCCGAAACAGTCTGACGAGCATTGAAGACGAAGTTACCTCAAATGCGACCTGTTTTCGCCCCAATTGTGGCTGAAAGGTTAACGTCCGCTTTGGCCTGCCGGGTGGACAGGGCGGCGCGAGACGGATAGGCGATTGAAAAGCGGGCGGTTGGATTTGCCCGGGGTGGATTTTGAAAGGGGCTCAAATGCGGCAATCTATGACCGGCTTCGCATCGCGCAGCGGCGAGACAGCGGGGCTGCGCTGGGGCTGGGAGTTGCGCGGGGTCAACGGCAAGGGGTTGGAGCTGCGCCTACGCCTGCCAGACTGGATCGAGGGGCTCGAGCCGCTGGTGCGCGCCGCCGCGCAGAAGACGCTGGCCCGCGGCAACGTGCAGATTTCGCTGCGGGTGCAGGGCGGCGGCGAGGACAGCGCGGCGGAACTCGACGAGGCGGTGTTGACGCGCATTCTCACCGCGATGGCGCGGATCGAGGGCGCAGCCGCGGGGCAGGGGCTGGTGCTGTCGCCCTCTACGTCTGCGCAGATCGTGGCCCTGCGCGGGGTGCTCAGCAGCAACGCGACGCCGGCGGATGTCGGGCCGCTCCGGGAAGAGCTGATGGTGGCTTTTGGCGAGGCCTTAGCGGAATTCGGAGAGATGCGCCGCCACGAGGGCGCGGCGCTGGCCGAGATCCTGACCGGACAGCTCGAGGAGGTCGAGGCGCTGGTGGGGCAGGCGGCTGTGGCGGTCGAGGCACGCAAGGACGAGCAGGCCGAGCGGCTGCGCGCCCAACTTGCGCGGGTCTTGGATCCGGCCCATGGGTTTGACGAGGCCCGTTTGACGCAGGAGTTGGCGCTGATCGCGGTTAAATCCGACGTCACCGAGGAACTGGACCGGCTGACCGCCCATATCGGCGCCGCGCGCGAGCTTCTGGCCGCCGAAGGCGCGGTGGGGCGGCGGCTGGACTTCCTGATGCAAGAATTCAACCGGGAGGCGAACACGCTCTGCTCGAAATCCGGCTCCGCCGCCTTGACGCAGATCGGCCTGACCCTCAAGACGGTCATCGACCAGATGCGCGAGCAAGTGCAGAACGTGGAGTAAGACCAATATGAATGGACGGCGCGGCCTCCTGATCATCCTCTCGTCGCCCTCGGGCGCGGGCAAATCGACCCTGGCAAAGCGGCTGCGCGCCTGGGACCCCTCGATCATTTTCTCGGTCTCGGCCACCACCCGCGACGCCCGGCCGGGCGAGGTGGATGGCGACGACTACCATTTCATGACCGAGAGCGAGTTCAAGAAGGCTGTGTCGCACGGCGACATGCTCGAGCACGCGCATGTCTTCGGCAATTTCTACGGCTCGCCCAAGGGGCCGGTGCGCGATGCGATCATCGACGGGCAGGACGTGCTTTTCGACATCGACTGGCAGGGCGCGCAGCAGATCACCAACTCCGAGTTGGGGCTGCATACCTTGTCGATCTTCCTGCTGCCGCCGTCGATCGCCGAACTCAAGCGCCGGCTCGAGGCGCGCGGCCAGGATGGCGCGGATGTCATCGACCGCCGGATGCAGAAGAGCTGGGACGAGATCTCGCACTGGGGCTCGTATGATTTCGTGCTGGTGAACGAGGATCTCGACCAGACCGAGGCGCAGCTCAAGAGCATCATCACCGCGACCCGCCTGCGCCGCACCCAGCAGCCGGGGCTGCTGAACCACGTGCGGGCGCTGCAGGCGGAATTCGAGGAGGGCGATCAATGACTCTCTACGCGCTGGACGGCGTCGCCCCCGAGGTGCACGAGAGCGCCTGGGTGGCGCCAGATGCCAACTTGATCGGCAGGATCGTTTTGGAAGAAGACAGCTCGGTCTGGTTCGGCTGTACCCTGCGCGGCGACAACGAGGAGATTCGCCTCGGCGCCGGCTCCAACATTCAGGAAAACGTCGTGTGCCATACCGACATGGGCTATCCGCTGGTGATCGGCGCGGGGTGCACCATAGGCCACAAGGCCATGCTGCACGGCTGCACGATCGGCGAAAACTCCCTGATCGGGATGGGTGCGACGATCCTCAACGGCGCGAAGATCGGCCGCAACTGCCTGATCGGCGCGGGCGCGCTGATCCCCGAGGGCAAGGAAATCCCGGATGGCAGTTTGGTGATGGGCATGCCGGGCAAGGTGGTACGCCAGCTCGACGAGGCCGCCATCGAGGGCCTGCGCAAATCGGCGAAGGGCTACCAGAAAAATGCCCGACGCTTTCGCGCCGGGCTTTGTGCCATCTGACAAGAGTGTTGCTGGCCGTTACGCGGTGGCCAGCGCACGCTCCAGCCTGCTGCTGACTTCCTGTTGAAGCCGGCGGGTGAGCAGGGCGGTCGGAATGCCGCGCAGGGCGGGCTTCCGGTTCGGGGCGCGCTGCGTTTCCTGCAGGAACCCGAGGATTTGCTCGGCGTGCTCGCGATTGCGGGCAACCAGCTCATGGCCCTTCACGTTCAGCTTCCAGAAAGCGTCTTCCGGCCAAGAGATCGTGGCGGCCTCGAAGGTCTTGCAGGCCTTGCACCACACCATGCCGCGCGTGTTCAGCCTGTAGCCTTCGCCGGTCTCTCCCGGTTGCAGGAATTTCGGCTTGTCGCAGGCAGGTTGTTCCCAGCTAAACTGCTCGGGAAAGAGTTCTTCGACGATGACACGGCCCCAGACGTGGGAGTTCTCCGGCACTTCAGGGAGCCGTACGACACAGGTAAACCGGAAAGGCTCGAAGAACTGAGCAGCCTTTCCACACTCACTACAGCGTACATCGAGAGGATCGTTCTGCATCTCTATCGACGCTCCTGTGGGTTGTAGGTGCCCCCACCTACACCTTAAGGATGTGTTAAGAATTGGGCAAAAGGCAACCCAAATTTTTGCAAACTTCTCCTTACATGAGTGTAAAACAGGTGACAGTAAACAGTCTCACAGAAATCGTATCTTTGTCTCCATTTGTGAAGGTGAAAGCGACCCTTTGTCAGTGAAAGTCGGGCATTCTCTGGGCTTTGTTTACCAACCTACCTGGGCGGAAAGTCGCCGACATTCTCACTCTTGTCCTAGCGGGGGCGCTGTGCAAAGCCTGTGGCCGAAATATGGAGGCCCCATGGACACCCGAAAGACGCTCATCCGCCCAATCGCCGTTCCCGGCTCGGTCTCCTCGGCGGTTGTGACGCCGATCATGCCGGCGGTGGTTTACGCCTCGGACAGCCCGGACTCGCTCGATGACCAGTACAATGGCGTGACCTCCGGCTACACCTACGCGCGGGAGGGTCATCCCAACGCTGACGTTCTTGCGCAGCGTATCGACGCGCTGGAAGGGATGAGCGGCGGCATCGTCATGGGCTCGGGCATGGCCTCGGTTACCGCCGTGCTGCTGGGCCTGTTGCGGAGCGGCGACCACGTGCTGGGGGCCGATCAGCTTTACGGGCGCTCGTTGCGGATGATGGCCGAGGATCTGCCGCGCTTGGGTATCCAGACATCTCTGTCCGATCCGACCGACATTGACGCCTTCGCCGCCGCGATCCGCCCCGAGACCAAGCTGGTGCTGATCGAGCTGGTGTCGAACCCGACGCTGCGCATCGCCGATCTCGACGGCATCGCCGCGCTCTGCAGGGACAAAGGCGTGCTGCTGGCGGTGGACAACACCTTCACCACGCCCGCGGCGATCAAGCCGGTCGAGCGCGGGGCGGACATTGTGATCCATTCGGTGACCAAGCTGCTTGCGGGCCACGCCGACGTGACGCTGGGCTGGGTCGCGGCCAAGGACCCCGAGTTGAACCAGCGCCTCCGCGTCTTTGCGGTCACCGCAGGCCTGACCGCCAGCCCCTTTGACTGCTGGCTGGCCGAGCGCGGGCTGATGACCTTCCCGATGCGCTTCCGTCAGAGCCAGGAGACGGCGCAGCGCCTGTCGGACTTCCTGACCGGCAAGCCCGGCGTGACGCGGGTGCTCTATCCGGGCCGTGCCGACCACCCCGATGCCGCCCGCGCGCAATCGGTGCTGCGCGGCAACCCCGGCAACATGCTGAGCTTCGAGCTCGAGGGCGGGCGCGCCGCGGCAAATGCCTTTACCGAGGCGGCGCAGGGCATCGCCTTTGCCCCGACGCTGGGCGACGTGGGCACCACGCTCTCGCATCCGGCGTCTTCGTCACACCGCGCACTGACGGCTGAGGGCCGGGCCGTGCTCGGCATCTCCGAGGGCTTCTTCCGCGTGTCGGTCGGGCTTGAGGAGCCCGAGGCACTGCTCGAGGTCTTCGAGGCCGGCCTCAAGGCGGCGAGCGCGCTCTGATGCATGCCGAGGCGCGCGATCTGATCGCTGCCATGCCACTCCCGGCGGTGCTGATCCGCTGGGACGAGCGGATCGATGCCGCCAACGCCGAGGCCGTCGCCCTTTTGGGCGAGGGGCTCGTGGAGCGCCACTTCATCACCGTCTTGCGTCAGCCGGTGCTGCTCGATGCGATCGAAGGGACGATGCGCGACGGGGCGCCGCGCAAGACCCGTTACCTGACCAGCGACGGGCGGCAGGACACCACTTTCGACGTTTCGTGCCGCGCCGTCGCGCTGTCCAAGGGGCCGGGGGTGCTGTTGACCTTCGCCGACGTGACGCAGATGGAGCAGGCGGGGCAGATGCGCCGCGACTTCGTCGCCAATGTCAGCCACGAGCTGCGCACGCCGCTCACCGCGCTTCTGGGGTTCATCGAGACACTGCGCGGCCCGGCGCGCGAGGATGCCGCCGCCCGCGAGCGCTTTCTCGAGATCATGGGCAACGAGGCCGGGCGCATGGAGCGCCTTGTGGGCGATCTGCTGTCGCTCAGCCGGCTCGAGGCCGAAGAACGCGTGCGCCCGACCCACCCTGTCGACCTGCCCGACCTTCTGAGCTCCGTGCTCAGCAGCCTCGCGCCGGTGGCGGCAGAGGCCGGGGTGACGCTGATCCCCGAGTTGCCCGAGACGCCGCTCGAGATCGCCGGAGACCCGGACCAGCTGCGGCAGGTCTTCGTGAACCTCGTCGAGAACGCGGTGAAATACTCCGGGAAGGGCGCGCAGGTGACGCTGCGGCTCTCGGCACCCGCCTACCACCCCCGGCTGCGCGCCGATGGCGTGGAGGTCGAAGTGATCGACACCGGCCCCGGCTTCGATCCGCTGCATATCCCGCGCCTGACCGAGCGCTTCTACCGTGTCGACAGCCACCGATCACGCGAGATGGGCGGCAC
Source organism: Salipiger sp. PrR007 (assembly GCF_010499845.1). Lineage (NCBI taxonomy): Bacteria > Pseudomonadati > Pseudomonadota > Alphaproteobacteria > Rhodobacterales > Roseobacteraceae > Salipiger > Salipiger sp. PrR007. The sequence continues at coordinate 65,690 of NZ_JAAGOZ010000023.1, forward strand.
GGGACTCGGGCTGGCGATCGTCAAGCACATCGTCAACCGCCATCGCGGCCGGCTGCGCATCGAGAGCACCCCCGGCAAGGGAAGCACCTTTCGGGTGATCCTGCCGTTGCGCGCGGGCCCACCCCGCGGCGAAGAGGCCTGACCCCCGCTACGGCGATTCTGCTGACCGCCCTTTTTGCTCGCGCCGCCGAGGCGCTTCCCGTTGTCGCGGCGGGCTGTCATGAATGCGCAGCTTCTGCGTGTAAAAATCTGCCGTATGCCCGCGAGAGCTTTGCACCTGCGGGCTTCCGTCGCGGAAAATTGCAGAATTTCTCATATCGGTATATGTTGATTAAGTGATTGAAATATCTAGTAATATTGCTTATTTTCGTGATCTTTCTTCTTGCTCCCCCTCGACTGTCATAAAACCGTTACGCAAGTGTCACAAAAGGATTGCGCAGGACGCCTAGGCACCGCCTCGAGGTCCCCGACCGGGGGGCTGTATCTGACCCAACAGGAGCATTCCTATGCAATCCGTGAAACTCGCCGTTTCGGCACTCGCGCTCGCCGCTGCTTCGGCCACGGCTGCTGCCGCACGTGACAATGTGCAGGTTGCCGGCTCGTCGACCGTGCTGCCCTACGCCTCGATCGTCGCCGAAGCCTTCGGCGAGAACTTCGACTTCCCGACCCCCGTCGTGGAATCGGGCGGCTCCTCGGCTGGCCTGAAGCGCTTCTGCGAAGGTGTCGGCGAGAACACCATCGACATCGCGAACGCCTCGCGCGCGATCAAGGACAAAGAGGTCAAGGCCTGCGCCGACGCCGGCGTGACCGACATCATCGAAGTCCGCATCGGCTACGACGGCATCGTCTTCGCCTCGCAAAAGACCGGCCCCGAGTTCACTGCCTTCGAACCGGCCGACTGGTACAACGCCCTGGCGCCGAAAGTCGTCGTCGACGGCGAGCTGGTCGACAACCCCTACACCAAGTGGTCCGAGTTCAACGCCGACCTGCCGGACGTCGAGATCGCGGCCTTCATCCCGGGCACCAAGCACGGCACCCGCGAAGTCTTCGAAGAGAAGGTGCTGGCGGCGGGCTGCGAAGCCACTGGCGCGCTGGAAGCCATGATCGCGTCGGGCATGTCCGAAGATGACGCCGAAGGCGCCTGCATCTCGGTCCGCACCGACGGCAAGTCGGTCGACATCGACGGCGACTACACCGAGACCCTCGCGCGTATCGACAGCAACTCGAACGGCGTCGGCGTCTTCGGCCTGGCGTTCTACGAGAACAACACCGACAAGCTCAAGGTCGCGACCATGTCCGGCATCGAGCCCTCGACCGAGACCATCGCCTCGGGCGACTACCCGGTGTCGCGTCCGCTGTACTTCTACATCAAGAAGGCCCACATCGGCGTCATCCCCGGCCTGAAGGAATTCGCAGAATTCTTCGTCGCCGACGAGATCGCCGGCCCCGATGGCCCGCTGGCCAACTACGGCCTCGTGTCCGACCCCGAGCTGGCCGACACCCAAGCCAAGGTTGCTGACGAAGTGACCATGGGCGAAAGCATGTAATCGGACGCAGGTCCGATTTCCGGAGGGCGGCTGCGTGCTGCCCTCCGTTTTCCTTTTTGGTGAGTGATCACCGAACCAACCTGGGGGCCCGATGCCTGTTCTTTGGCTGATCCTGATCGTTCTCGCGCTGGCCGTCGCGGGCTATGTCGCGGGGCGCGCGCGCGCCATTTCCGGCGCCGGAGACGATCGTCGCGCACTGCACTCGCTGCCGAGCTACTACGGCTGGAACGTCGCCATGAAGGTGATGGTGCCAGCCTTTCTCGTGCTGATCGTCTGGCTGATCGCGCAACCCTTCATCGTGAACACCAAGGCCACCAGCCTGCTGCCCGAGACCGCGATCCCCGAGGGATCGACCCTCGGGCTCGTGATGTCCGACGTGCGGCGCGTGGCCGACGGTCTCGACCTTGCGGTCGAGCAGGGGCTGCTGAGCGCGGGCGAGGCCTCCGAGCTTTCGGTGACCGGTTCCGACGTCCGCGGCACGTTGGGATCCGCCGGGGTCGCCGTGGGCACCGAGATCACCCCCGAGGTCCTGGCCGCGGCGCAGAGCTACCGCGCGACCAATGCGACCGGCAATCTGCTGCGTGCGATCGTGGTGCTCGGCCTTGCGCTGCTCGGCGGCGCGCTCGCGCTGGCGCAGACCAAGCCCGATTTCCGCGCCCGCAATTCCGTCGAGCGCGGCATTCGAGCCATCCTCGTCGGCGCCGCCTCGCTCGCCATCCTGACCACCATCGGCATCGTGCTGTCGCTGGTCTTCAACACCATCGAATTCTTCCGCATCTACCCGGCGTCCGAGTTCTTCGGCTCCTTCACCTGGTCGCCGAGCTTCGGCGGCGGCTCGCAGCTCGGCATCTGGCCGCTGCTCTGGGGCACGCTCTACATCTCGCTCATCGCGCTGCTGGTCTCGGTGCCGATCGGACTTTTCGCCGCGGTCTACCTGTCGGAATACGCCGGGCCGAAGTTCCGCTCGGTCGCCAAGCCCGCGCTCGAGTTGCTCGCCGGCATCCCGACCATCGTCTACGGCCTTTTCGCGCTGCTGACCGTCGGCCCGCTGCTGCTGTCGGTTTTCGGCCGCGACGGGCTGGGCTGGATGCAGGCGGGCACGGCGGTGATGACCGCGGGGCTGGTGATGGGCATCATGCTGATCCCCTTCGTCAGCTCGCTGTCCGACGATATCATCAACGCCGTGCCGCAATCGCTGCGCGACGGGTCCTACGGGCTCGGCGCGACCAAGTCCGAGACCATCAAGCAGGTGATCCTGCCCGCCGCGCTGCCGGGCATCGTCGGGGCCATCCTGCTCGCCGCCTCACGCGCGATCGGCGAGACGATGATCGTGGTCCTGGGGGCAGGGGCCGCCGCAAGGCTCTCGCTCAACCCGTTCGATGCCATGACCACCGTGACCGCCAAGATCGTCAGCCAGCTGACCGGTGACGCGGACTTCGCCTCGCCCGAGGCGCTGGTGGCCTTCGCCCTCGGCATGACCCTCTTCGTCATGACCCTCGGCCTCAATGTCTTCGCGCTTTACATCGTGCGCAAATACCGGGAGCAGTACGACTGATGACCGACGCGACCTATTCCGGCGGCAAGGCACCCGCCAAGCACGGCTTGCTGACCGTCGACGCGCGCACCAAGAAGCGCAATGCCTCCGAAAAGCGCTTCCGCATGTACGGCCTCGCGGCCATCGGTGCGGGCGTCTTCTTCCTCGTGGTTCTGCTGGCCTCGATCCTTGCCAACGGTGTCGGCGCCTTCCAGCAGACCTTCATCGAGGTGCCGGTCTATCTTGAGGAAGCCAAGCTCGACAAGACCGGCAACCGCGATCCGGCCGAGATGGCCAAGGTCTCGACCTTCGGCTACAGCCCGCTCATCCAGAACTCGCTGTGGAAGGTCATTGTCGACAGCGGCGCCGAGACCGAGTTCGAGGAAGCGAAGGACGTCAAGGAGATGATCTCGGCCTCGGCCGCCGCCAAGGTGCGCGACTGGGTGCTGGCCCATCCCGACCGCGTCGGCGAGACGGTGGATTTCCAGATCCTCGCCTCGAGCCGGGTCGACGGATACCTCAAGGGCCGCGTCAGCCGCGAGAGCATTGCGCAGGACAAGAACATCGACGCCGCGCACCTCGACCTGGTAGACGTGCTGCGCGCAGAGGGGACCATCCACAAGAGCTTCAACTGGGAGTTCATCACCGGCGCCGACGCCTCCGAGAGCCGCGCCGAGCAGGCCGGTCTGGGCGTGTCGATGCTGGGCTCGCTCTTCATGATGATCACCGTGCTGCTGCTGGCGCTGCCGATCGGCGTCGCCGCCTCGATCTACCTGGAGGAATTCGCCCCCACGAACCGCTTCACCGACTTCATCGAGGTGAACATCTCCAACCTCGCGGCGGTGCCCTCGATCGTCTTCGGTATTCTCGGCCTTGCCGCTTTCATCCAGTTCGCGCATCTGCCGCAGTCGGCACCGCTGGTGGGCGGCCTTACGCTGACGCTGATGACCCTGCCGACCATCGTCATCTCGACCCGTGCCGCGCTCAAGGCGGTGCCGCCGTCGATCCGCGATGCGGCGCTCGGCGTTGGCGCGTCGAAGATGCAGGCGACCTTCCACCACGTGCTGCCGCTGGCCATGCCCGGCATCCTGACGGGCACCATCATCGGTCTGGCGCAGGCGCTCGGCGAAACCGCGCCGCTGCTGCTGATCGGCATGGTTGGCTATATCGCCACCAACTATCCCGAAGGCGTCTTTTCGGGCTTCCTGTCGCCGAACTCGGCCATGCCCGCGCAGATCTACGAATGGGCCAAGCGGGCCGACCCGGCCTATTACGAACGCGCCTGGGGCGGGATCATCGTGCTGCTGGTGTTCCTGCTCGCCATGAACCTCGTTGCCATCGTGTTGCGCCGCAAGTTCGAGCGCCGCTGGTAAGGTATAAGGATACTCAAGATGTACGACTCGCCATTGAGGAAGACCGAAGTGGACACCAACGCAAGCAAGATCTCCGCCCGTGACGTGCAGGTCTATTACGGCGACACCCACGCCATCAAGGACGTCAACGTCGAGATCCTCGACAAGACGGTGACCGCCTTCATCGGCCCGTCGGGCTGCGGCAAGTCCACCTTTCTGCGCACGCTGAACCGGATGAACGATACCATCGACATCTGCCGCGTCGAGGGGCTCATAGAGCTCGACGGCGAGGATATCTACGACAAGCGCGTCGACCCGGTGCAGCTGCGCGCCAAGGTGGGCATGGTGTTCCAGAAGCCAAACCCGTTCCCGAAATCGATCTACGACAACGTCGCCTATGGCCCGCGCATCCACGGTCTCGCCCGCAACAAGGCCGAGCTCGACGAGATCGTCGAGAAGGCGCTGCGCCGCGGGGCCATCTGGAACGAGGTGAAAGACCGCCTCGACGCCCCCGGCACCGGTCTCTCGGGTGGCCAGCAGCAGCGCCTGTGCATCGCCCGCGCCGTCGCCACCGAGCCCGAGGTGCTGCTGATGGACGAGCCCTGCTCGGCGCTCGACCCCATCGCGACCTCTCAGGTGGAAGAGCTGATCGACGAGCTGCGCGAGAACTACTCGGTGGTGATCGTCACGCACTCCATGCAGCAGGCGGCGCGCGTCAGCCAGAAGACCGCCTTTTTCCACCTCGGCAACCTTGTGGAATATGGCGACACCAGCCAGATCTTCACCAACCCCGTGGACCCGCGCACGGAGTCCTACATCACCGGACGGATCGGATAAGTCATGAGCGACGAGCTGAAGAAACACATCGCCTCGGCCTTCGACCGCGATCTCGAGGCCATTCAGGCGCAGATCCTCAAGATGGGCGGGCTGGTCGAGGTGGCGATCCATGACGCCGCGCTCTCGCTCGAGACCCGCGACGAGGAACTGGCCGACAAGGTGCGCGCCGGGGACAAGGCGATCGACGCCCTCGAGGAACTGCTCAACGAGGAGGCCGCCCGGGTGATCGCCCTGCGCGCGCCGACCGCGCGCGACCTGCGCGTGGTGCTCTCGGTCATGCGCATGGCCTCGAACCTCGAGCGCATCGGCGATCTGTCGAAAAACATGGCCAAGCGCACCGCCGTGCTCTCGCAGCTGGCGCAGATCGATGGCTCGGCCACCGCGCTGCGGCGCATGTCGCGCGACGTGGAGCACATGCTCAAGGACGCGCTCGATGCCTATATCCGCCGAGACGAGGCGCTGGCCCGGGACGTGATCGAGCGCGACCGCGACGTCGACCAGATGTACAACACGCTGTTCCGCGAGTTCCTGACCTTCATGCTCGAGGATCCGCGCAACATCACCTCGTGCATGCATCTGCATTTCATCGCCAAGAACGTCGAGCGCATGGGGGACCACGTCACCGCCATCGCCGAGCAGGTGATCTTCCTTGCCACCGGCACGATGCCCAAGGAGGACCGGATCAAGGAAGACCGCACGTCTACCGACCCGGCGCTCAGCTCCGGCGCGGACCTGGGGTAGGTCATGGCAGCAGATCAACCGACCGTACTGGTGGTCGAGGACGAGCCGGCGCAGCGCGAAGTGCTGCGTTACAACCTCGAGGCCGAGGGCTTCCGCGTGGCCGCCGCCGGCAATGGCGAGGAGGCGCTGGTGCTGCTCGAAGAGGAAAACCCCGATGTCGTCGTGCTCGACTGGATGCTGCCGAACCTCTCGGGCATCGAGGTCTGCCGGCAGATCAAGACCCGCTCCGACACGCGCGGCCTGCCGGTGATCATGCTCTCGGCCCGCTCCGAGGAGGTAGACCGCATCCGGGGACTCGACACCGGCGCCGATGACTACGTGGTCAAGCCCTACAGCCTGCGCGAACTGATGGCGCGGGTGAAGGCACAGCTGCGCCGAGCGCGTCCCTCGGCGGCGGGCCTGCGGCTCGAGTTCGAGGACATCGTGCTCGATTCCGAGACCCACCGCGTCACCCGCGGCGGACAGGAGCTGAAGCTCGGCCCGACCGAGTTCCGCCTGCTGTCGACCTTCATGGAAAAGCCCGGGCGTGTCTGGTCGCGCGAGCAGCTGCTCGACCGGGTCTGGGGGCGCGACATCTACGTCGACACGCGCACCGTCGACGTCCACATCGGCCGGCTGCGAAAGGCGCTCGGCGCTCATGGCGGCGAGGACCCGCTGCGCACCGTCCGCGGCGCTGGCTACGCGCTCGGCTGAGCCCGAAAAGACTTGGCTGACCGCGAAAAGAAAAGGGCGGCCCGACTGGCCGCCCTTCCTCTTTCCAGCGCATGGATTTCTTGCAGGCGAAGGTACCCTAGGGGAGACCGGCACAGGCGGTCGGGGGCAGCGCCCCCGGCGAGCCTACGCTTCAGCCCGCGTCTCCGGTCTCAACCTCGACCTCCACCGAGTATCCCGGCCGCAGCGCCGCCGCATCCTGTCCCGGGTCGATCGAGATCCGCACCGGCAGCCGCTGCGCGATCTTGGTGAAGTTGCCGGTGGCGTTCGATCCTGCCAGCAGGCTGAACTCCGAGGCCGCGGCGGGCGAGAAGCCCTGCACGTGGCCGTGGAAGGCGCGCCCTCCCAAGGCGTCGACGGTAAAACGCACCGGTTGGTCGCTACGGATGCCCGCCAGCGCCGTTTCCTTGAGGTTGGCGATGATCCAAAGCTCTGTGCCCACGTGGCTCACCAGCGTGGTACCGGCGGTCACATATTGCCCCACGTGCGCCGAAACCTGCCCGAGCCGCCCGTCGGCGGGCGCGCGCACCTCGGTGTGATCGAGGTCGATCTTCGCCAATTCCACCGCAGCCTCGGCACTGGTCACCTCGGCCTTGCGCGCGGCGATTTGCAGCCGGGAAGTGGCGGTGGCCTCGCGGCTTACCTGCAGCTGTGCCTCGGCCTGGCGCACCGCCGCCTGGGCCTGGCGCAGGGCGAGGTCGGTCTGGTCGGCGCTCGACTGCGAGGTGACGCCGCGGTCGCGCAGCTTGGTCATTCGCTCTGCGTCGGTCCCGGCGGTCTGCAGGGTCGATTGCGCCGAGGCCAGCGCGGCCTCGGAGGCATGTTCGGTGGCGACGGCGGAGTTCACGCTCTGCTCGGCCACGTCCACCGCGGCGCGCGCGGCCTCAAGACTGGCCTGCGCCTGCGACAGCTTCTGGCGGTAGATCGCAGGGTCGATCCGGGCGATGAGATCGCCTTGGTGGACCTGCTGGAAGTCGCCCACCGCGACCTCTGACAGATAGCCCGAGAGCTGCGGCGCGAGCTGGGTGACCTTGCCGCGCAGATAGGCATTTTCGGTCGAGGGATGCGCCGCGGAAAACGGCGGCAGGTGCCAGGCGAAGAGCAGCAGCAGCACGCCGGCGGCGCCGATGGCGGTGGCGATGAGGGTCGGGAGGGAGAGGAGTTTCTTCATGTGTCTAGCTCGGGAGGGTCAGGAGGTTTGCAGCGCTGGCTCGGAGCGGCGCAGGCGCGCCGCCAGCCAGTCGCGGAAGAGGTGAAGCCCCAGCGCGCAGAGGGAGAGAAGCGCGACAAGGCCGGTGAGGACATAGGCGTCGTTGTAGGCCATGACGGTGGCCTGCTGCGCAGCGGTCGAGGCCAGCTGCGCCACGGCCTGCGCCTTGAGCTGCGCGCTGTCGGAGATCTGCGGCGCGAGCTGCTGAATATTGGCGGCAATGGCGTGTGTGGTGAGCGGGTCGGTGCCGGTCAACTCCTCGCGCAGCACCTGCAGGTGAAAGGCCTGCCGCACGTTTATCACCGTGCGGAACAGCCCCGAGCCGAGGATGCCTCCGGCGCTCTGCGTCACCAAGAAGACGATGACGAAGGACAGCAGGTAATTCGGACCCTTGCTGAGCGCGGCGATCAGCCCCTTCATCATCGCGGGGGCCATGAACAGCATCGAGGCGAAGGCAATCAGCGCCTGGCTCAGCATCATCTGCTCGGGCCGGGTCTGCAGCGTGGAGCCGCCATCCATAAAGGCCCCGAGCGCGATCAGCGCCAGCGCCACGGCGTGATAAGCGGGCTCGCGCCCGGGCGTCATCCAGCCGACGCACGCCAGCGCGCCGAAGACGGTGGCCAGGCAGATCACCGTAAAGAGCCCGGTCATCTGCGCATTGCCCAATCCCAGCGCCTGGAACATGCCCGGCGCGCCGCTGCTCTGCTCGGAGAGCAGCAGCCGGAACAGGAAGAGCGTGAAGGCGAGGTGCAGCATCGCCGGGCTGAGCAGCCAGCGGATGTCGATCAGCGGCGCCTCGCGGTGCAGCTCGATCACCACAGCTGCAGTCAGCGCAGCCAGCGAGGCGGCAAGCAGCAAGCCCAGCCAGTGCAGGTCGGTCCACCAGTGGATTGGCCCGAGGATGAAGCCAGTCACCAGCCCGCCGAGTCCGAAAGCGATCAGCCCGAAGCTGAGCAGGTCGGCGCGCTGGATCACCTTGGCCCGCGGTGCCGGGGTCAGCGGCAGCAGATAGACCAGCATCAGGCAGATCATCGACAGCCCCAGGGTGGTCATATGGATGCCTGCTAGTCCGCCATCGCCGATAAGCACCGGCGAGACGATACGCGCCAGCGAGGCGCCGGAGGTGAGCAGCACCAACGCAACCGGCAGACCGAGCCGCAGCTTCCACTGCTGCGCCAGCGGCTCGAGGATGTAGAGAAAGGCCAGCGTAGAGAGCGGCGCCGCGGCGACGCCCGAGAGGAACTGCAGCACCACCGCCGAGCGCAGGTCAACGACCCAGACCGAGGCGAAGGCGACGAGGACATAGGTGGCGATGCCGATCTCGGCAAAGCGCCGCAGCCCGTACTGGGTGCGCAGCTTGATCAGCAGGATGGTCAGCGAGGCGCGGGGGATCATGTAGGCCGCCATCAACCAGCTGGCCTGGGCCGTGGTGATCCCGAGGTCGCCGGCGATCTGCGGCATGTTGGCCGAGATGAAGCCCTGGCCGAGCCCTTGGGTGATCCCCAGCATCACCGAGGCCACCACATAGGGCAGGGCGCGTGCCAGCGGCATGCCCGGTGCCGGTGCCGGGGTCTCGGGCTTCGGCGGTTCGGCAAGGGGCGTTTGTGTAGTGGTGTCGGTCATTGCGAGGACAGCTTCGTTGCGTTGAGCGCGATCCGTTCGAGCGTGCGGCGGGTGGCGTCCTGGTCGTCGGCCGAAATGCCTTCCATCAGATCGTCGCGTACGCGCTCCAGGAAACAGGTGATCCGGCTCGATCGGGCCTTGTCGGTGAGATGCAGCGCCCGCTTGCGGGCGTCGCCATCGAGGGCGCGTCGCTCGATGAAGCCTGCGGCCTCCAGAGCATCGATCTGGCGTTTGAGGGCCGGCGCCTCGATGCGCAGCGCGCAGGCCAGCTCGGCCTGCGTCGCGCCTTCGCGCCGGGCCAGTTCGCTCACCACGCGGGCCCGCGAGAGGGTCAGGCCGACCTCCTGCGCGCTGGCATCATAATGGGTGCGCAGCTCGCGCATCGCTTCGAGCATCGCTTCGAGAAGACGGGTCTGGGTCTGCGGATTGGACATGGGAGAGGGACTCGGGTTGCTTAACTTGCAAAGTACTTAACATGGTAAGTATCTCTCGCAAGGCGGACGGATGCACGGGGGGCTATGCGCACATGCACAGCCGGGGCCGGGCAGGGCCAGGCGCGCAGGCCGCTCCCATTGCGCCTCGCAGGACCGGCAACCTTCATATAGAGGAGGCAGGGCAGGCTCCTTTTCAGCCGAGCGGTAGCCCGGATGGACCCATGGCTTGCAAGTCTTGCATGAAATGCGGGCGGCCGGGCTTGCGCCCGACCCCAATTAGGCATATAGGCGCGCCCACGAGAACGCCGCAGGCGGGGTCGGGCACTTCGGGGGAGACATCCCCGAGCGTCCACCGGTTGTCCAACAGGATGAGCCCCCGCTGAGGATTTATGAAACCGGAAAGGAAAACGGACATGGCTCTTCCCGAGTTCACCATGCGCCAGCTGCTTGAAGCAGGCGTGCACTTCGGCCACCAGACGCAGCGCTGGAACCCCCGCATGGGCGAGTTCATCTACGGTGCGCGCAACGGCATCCACATCATGGACCTCACCCAGACCGTCCCGATGCTGGACGCGGCTCTGAACGCGATCCGTGAGACCGTCGCCAAGGGCGGTTCGGTGCTCTTCGTCGGCACCAAGCGCCAGGCGCAGCAGCCGATCGCGGAAGCGGCCGAGAAGTGCGCACAATTCTACATGAACCACCGCTGGCTGGGCGGCACGCTCACCAACTGGCAGACCGTTTCGCAGTCGATCCAGCGCCTGAAGACCATCGACGAGCGCATGGAAGCCGGTGCAGAAGGCCTCACCAAGAAAGAGCGCCTCGGCATGGAGCGTGACCAGACGAAGCTTCAGGCTTCGCTCGGCGGCATCCGCGAAATGGGCGGCCTGCCCGACATGCTCTTCGTCATCGACGTGAAGAAAGAAGCGCTGGCCGTGGCCGAAGCCAACAAGCTGGGCATCCCGGTTGTCGCCATCGTCGACACCAACTGCTCGCCCGACGGCGTCGACTACATCATCCCCGGCAACGATGACGCGGCCCGCGCCATCTCGCTCTACTGCGACCTCGTCGCCCGCGCAGCCCTGGACGGCATGACCGGCCAGATGGAAGCCGCAGGCGTCGACCTTGGCGCCCTCGAAGACGCGCCGGCCGAAGAGCTGCTCGCCGAAGCAAACGCCGGCAAGTAAGCCGATCGCGCCCGCCGCGCCCTGCGGGGCGGGCGCAGACGTCGCTCTTGCGACAGGGACTGCACCGGCGCATCGGCGCCCAGATGTGCACTGTCGCGAAAGCGTCACGAAGTCATGACAGGAGCGGGTGGCCCGGGGCAGGGCCGCCCCACCGCATTTGAGATGAGGAGAGCCGACATGGCGATCACTGCTGCACAGGTGAAAGAACTGCGCGAGATGACCGGCGCAGGCATGATGGATGCCAAGAAGGCGCTGACCGAGACCGATGGCGACATGGACGCCGCGATCGACTGGCTGCGCACCAAGGGCCTCGCGAAAGCCGCCAAGAAGTCGGGCCGCACCGCTGCTGAAGGCCTCGTCGCCGTGCGCGTCGAAGGTGGCGTGGGTGTTGCCGTCGAGGTGAACGCCGAAACCGACTTCGTTGCCAAGAACGCCGAGTTCCAGGCCATGGTGAACGACATCGCCGGCGCCGCCCTGGCCGTGGACAGCGTGGAAGCGCTGAACGACGCGACCATCGAGGGCAAGAAGGTGTCGGACGTCATCACCGACAAGATCGCCACCATCGGCGAGAACATGACCCTGCGCCGGATGGCCAAGATCGAAGGCGAAGTCGTCTCGACCTATGTGCACAACGCCGCCGCAGCGGGCCTCGGCCAGATCGGCGTGCTGGTTGCCATGACCGGCGGCAGCGACGACTTCGGTCGTCAGGTCGCGATGCACATCGCCGCCTCGAACCCGGCCTCGCTGAACGAAGCCGAGCTCGACCCGGCGATCGTCGAGAAAGAGCGCCAGGTTCAGATCGACATCGCACGCGAGTCGGGCAAGCCCGACGCCGTGATCGAGAAGATGATCGTCGGCCGCATGAACAAGTTCCTCGCGGAAATCACCCTGCTGGGTCAGCCCTTCGTGGTGAACCCCGACCTGACCGTCGAGCAGGCCGCCAAGGAAGCCGGCGCCACCATCACCGGCTTCATTCGCCTGCAGGTGGGTGAAGGCATCGAGAAGGTGGAAGAGGATTTCGCGGCAGAGGTGGCCAAGGCCGCCCAGGGCTGATCGCCCTCCGCATCCCGATCTTGAAAGGGGCGCCTTCGGGCGTCCCTTTTTCTTTTCGGGAGGGGGTGGAACGTGACGGCGCGGCGCGCGTGTTGCGCGGCTGGCGCGGAGACTTGCGAAGGGCCAAAACGGTCACGGAGCCGCCCCGGGGGACGGCTCCGCTACCTGTTTTCCCCGACACCCCAAAACAAATGGGGATGAGGCAGGGGTGCCGAAGCAGGAGTGCCAAGACGCACCCGAACCAAAATTGTCCGGAGGCGAGTCGGCTCCGGTGAAAACCGGGAAACTGGCAGAGCCTCGAAATCGCGAGGAGTGACAGTCTCGAGTTCCATGGCCAAAGCCACCACTCACGGAACGACCCGAGTGTGCAACGTCCATTGTTCAAGGGGAAGGGGCCGAACGGGAGGATGTACGAATTACATCGAAATCCGGAGGGATTTACGCCACATATTCGGGTTTCCGAAATGCCGAGATAAGAAAAGCCTAATCTGCGGCGATCGCGAACACGCTGATCGATGAAAGCGGCGCCTTTCGATTCGGCGTTGCCACGAAGTTAACTTGACGCATAGTATATAACGAGGATGAACATTTCATCAATAAATGTCGCCTTCCCGACAGATTGCGCCGATTTCCTGGGCACATCTGTGTCTTTTTCGCGGCGCAAACGTCAAGGATGATCGTCCGCAGGAGCTCCGGAGCCGGTGCAATGTCCTGTCTCGCCTTTTTCTTGCCAATCATGCCGGGCGAGGCAGTGGCCGCATTGGGGCAGGGCCGGGACAATCGCATGTCCCGGCTGATCCGCTTAGCGTTCGAGGTGCGACACCAGCGCATCCATCGCGAGCGTGTAGCCGCGCGGCCCGAAGCCGCAGATCACGCCGAGCGCAACCTTGGCGATGTAGCTCACATGGCGAAACTCCTCGCGCGCATGCACATTCGACAGGTGCAGCTCGATGGTCGGCACCTCGGCGGAGCTGATGGCGTCCATCAGCGCCAGCGAGGTGTGGGTGTAGGCGCCGGCATTGAGGATGATGCCGTCCTTGGTACCGCGGGCGGCGTGGATCGCATCGATCAGCGCGCCTTCGTGGTTGCTCTGCGCGAAATCAAGCGCCACGCCGAGCGCTTCGGCATGGGAGCGGCACATCGCCTCGACGTCGGCGATGGTGGTGCGGCCATAGACCTCGGGCTGGCGCAGGCCGAGCAGGTTGAGGTTGGGGCCATTGAGGATGAGCAGCGAATGCATTGGAAAGTCTCCAGATCGTTCCCGACCAGATAGCTCAGGCGCGAGCGTCTTGTCCAGAAAGCCCGCTCATCGAGGCCCATTGGGCCGATGGCGGCGCAGAAGAACACCCGCGGCAAGCGCAACGGCGAGCGCGGCGAGAAGAAGGGTGACGTCGCTCGACAGCTCGGCAATCTGCGGGATGAAGGGCGCGAAGCTGGCGCCGAGCGCCATGTAGCCCAAAGTCCAGACAATTTCGCCGGCGAGATCGGCAAGAAGGAAGCGCGGCCAGACCAGCCCGCCGGCACCGGCAACCACATTCATCGCCGGCCCGAGCGGTGCAATCAGCCAGCGTGTCAGGAACACAGCCATGGGACCACGGGTTTCCAGCAAGGACAGAGCGCGCCGGAGGGTCGGATCCTCGCGCCGGGCAAGCTGAGGCCCGAAGAGCCGCCCGAGCAAGAAGCCGAGTTGGTCGCCGAGGAGCGCGGCGCAGAGTACTGTTGTCATCGTGGCAAGCACCGGCAGTTCTCCGGCCGCGGCAAGGGTTCCGGCGACAAGCACCATCAAGGAGCCCGGGAGCATCGGCACGCCCAGCGAAGCGAGCATGACCGTGCCGGCAAGGATCGGCAGTCCGAGTTCCGGCAGCAAGGCAAGCACGCTGTCGCTGAAACCGCTTTCGGTGACGCTCATTTCTTCTGCGCCTTGATGAGCGCGGTGACTTCGGTGAGCAGCGCCGAGACAGGCTCGCCACGCTGCTCGGCGATTTCCTCGAGGCTGCGCGGCACGCCGGGCTGCGGCGCGAGGCCAAGTGCCGGGCCAAGGCTGTGGCGTGGCAGATGGTGTGAACGCTCGAGGTAGCCGAGGGTCATCCAGGCCTCGGGTGTCACGTTGCGATGCGCGGGATCGGCCCAGTAGAGCGCGTGCTGCACGGTGCGGACGCCAACAACCGTCGCGGCGACAAGCGCGAGGGCGATGACGGCGATCAGGACGCCGCGGACGGTTTTGCTTGGCTGCATCATGTGCGCAGGATGCGAAGACTTCGACGCGCCGTCAAAGAGATATCAACAAGACTTCGCTGATCCGCGAATGCATTTATTAAACATAATCATGCTTATACGATATACGTGTGTAAGCGCCAAGTTAGAATGTCTCACATGAGCAAAGCTGAAGTGTCACACTCCCCTGAATGGGCAGGATTGGAGTG
>NZ_JAAGOZ010000024.1:0-77955 GCF_010499845.1 Salipiger sp. PrR007
TATCCGCACCTTCGTCCGTGTCTACGAGTTGGGCAGCATGTCCGCCGCGGGCCGCGACCTGCGAATCTCACCGGCGGGGACCTGCGGGCCGAGAACCGGGAAAAACTGCCCGGAAATCTAGCCTTACCCGAGGTGCGGCACGCCGCTTGCGGCGCGGTGGCCGTGGCGGCGCTGGCCAGCGAAATTTCTCCTCGCTAAGACTGGCGCAGAAGCTTCGGTCGCAAACGCGCCCCGCGGCGCAGCAATGCTGCGCGGGAGGGGCCTTGGCGAGACGACCCACGCGAGACCAACACGAGGTACCCCATGACGTTCGCTTTCGATCCCGACAGGCTGACCCTGCCGAACCAGCACTTCATCGGCGGAGACTATGTCTCGGGTGAGGACGCGCTCGAGCTGCGCTCGCCCTCGACCGGCAAGCTGCTCGGCGCCATCCCCTGCGCCGACGCGGCGCTGGTCGATCGCGCGGTGAGGACGGCGCGCAAGGCGCTCGAGACCTCGGGCTGGGCCGGGCTGCAGCCGCGCGCCCGGCTGCGCGCCCTCTACGCCTGGGCCGAGCTGATCGAACGCGAGGCCGAGACGCTGGCCAAGCTCGAGGCGATATGTTCGTCGCGCCCCTATGCCGCGGCGCTGGCCGGGGACGTGATGGTCACCGCCGAGCAGATCAAGTTCTTTGCCGAGTTCGCCGACAAGGAGGCGGGCACGCTGGTGCCCACGGCCGACAGCCAGTTCGGCTTCATCTCGGATCATCCTTATGGCGTGATCGGCGCGATCACCCCGTGGAACTTCCCGATCTCGATGGCCGCCTGGAAGCTCGGTCCGGCGCTCTCGGCGGGCAACGCGGTGGTGCTGAAGCCCTCCGAGATGACCCCCTACACCACGCTCTATCTCGCCGAACTGGCGGTGAAGGCGGGGATCCCGGCGGGGCTGATCAACGTGGTGCTGGGCGACGGGCCGACCACCGGCGCGGCGATCACCGGTCATCCGGGCATCGATAAGGTCTCGTTTACCGGCTCGACCCGCGCCGGGGCCGCGATCATGGAGAATATCGCGCGCTGCGGTATCAAGCCGATGACGCTGGAGCTGGGCGGCAAGAGCCCGATGGTGGTTTTCGCCGACGCCGATCTCGACGTGACCGCCGACGCGCTGGTCACCGGGATCATCCCCAACGCCGGGCAGTTCTGCGTTGCCGGCTCGCGGATGATCGTCGAGGCCAGCGTCGCGGATGAACTGGCGGCCAAGCTCTCGGAGAGGTTTGCCAAGATCACCCCGTTGGAGACCCACAGCGCCGAGGCAGGTTTCTCGCCGATCATTTCGGAGAAACAGCTGCAACGCATCGACAGCCTCGTGCAGGCGGCGACCGATCAGGGCGGCGAGCTCATCTGCGGCGGCGGGCGTTTCGAGCATGCGGGCTCCTTCTACCGTCCGACGCTGATCGGCGGCGTGGACGAAACCAACCCGGCTGTCCGCGAGGAAATCTTCGGCCCCGTGGCTACCTTCCAGACCTTCGAGACCGAGGAGCAGGCGATGAAGCTGGCGAGCCATCCGACCTACGGGTTGGCGGCGGGGCTCTTCACCCGCGACCTGTCGCGCGCGCTGCGCCTGACACGCGATCTCGAGGCGGGCACGGTCTGGGTCAACCGCTACGGCCGCACCCGGGACCATATTCTGCCGACGGGCGGTTGGAAGGCGAGCGGCCTCGGCAAGGATCTGGGCCGCGAGGCGTATCTCGCCAACCGCCGCACGAAAACGGTGCTGATCGACCTCTGAGAGGCCTCATCCCGATGAAACGAAGACCGCCGGTCCCTCGCGGGGCCGGCGTTTTTCTGGCCGGCTCCGCCGAGCGCCGGGCAGCAAATTTGGGAACCAATGCGGAACCCGTTGGTTCGGAAACGGAGCCCACACGGAATTACACATAGGTTTGAGCCCTTGGAACAGCTTGCCCGCCGCCTCGGACTGCGCACCGATCCGACGATCTTTTTCATCTCTGCCGGTTTCACCATCGTCTTCGTTCTCGCGCTGGTGATCTTCCCCGAAGCTATCGGCGATGCCTTTGCCACCGGCCGCAGCTGGATCGTGACCAACCTCGGCTGGTTCTTCGTGCTGGGGGTGAACGTCTGGCTGGGCTTCCTGATCTGGGCAGCCATGTCGCGCCACGGCCACATCCGGCTCGGGCGCAAAGGCGAGCGGCCGGTCTATTCCAACCTGTCATGGTTCACCATGCTCTTTGCCGGCGGCATCGGCACGGTGCTGATGTTCTGGGGCGTCGCCGAGCCTATCAGCCATTTCTCGACGCCGCCTCTGCCGGGGGTAGAGCCCTACACCGAAGAGGCAGCACGCGACGCCATATCGATTGCCATCTACCACCTCGGGCTGCACACCTGGACGATCTTCACGCTGCCGGGGCTGGCCTTCGCCTATTTCATCAACCGCTACGACCTGCCGGTGCGGGTGAGTTCGGTCTTCTATCCGTTGCTGGGTGAGGGCATTCACGGCCCCATCGGCAAGGCCATCGACATCGCCTCGATCCTCGGCACGCTCTTCGGCGTGGCGGTGTCGCTCGGTCTCGGCTCGAGCCAGATCGCCGCGGGGCTCGACGCGCTCTTCGGCACTGGCGACGGGGCCTTCGTCAAGGTGGCGATCCTGACAGTGTTGACCGTGGTGGCCGTGGGCTCGATCGTCGCGGGGCTCGACAAGGGCGTGAAGATGCTCTCGAACCTCAACATCGCCATGGCGGTGGCGCTGATGATCTTCGTGCTGGTCTGCGGCTCGACACTCTTCCTGCTGCGCGGCATCGTCGAGACCTTCGGGCTCTATTTGACCAATCTGCCGCGTCTGGCATTCTGGAACGACATGCTGGCCAACGAGAACCCGAGCACCGACGGATGGGGCTGGCAGGGATCGTGGACGGTGTTCTACTGGGCCTGGACGGTCACCTGGTCGCCTTTCATCGGGCTCTTCGTGGCGCGCATCTCGCGCGGGCGCACGGTGCGGGAGTTCGTCTTCGGCGTGCTGCTGGCCCCGTCGCTCTTCACGCTGATCTGGTTTGCCATTTTCGGCTGGCAGGCGATGGACTTCGACGGGCTCGGCCTCGCGGCGCGCGCAGCCATGGGCGATAGTGCTGGCGAAATCAGCCGCGCCGTTGCCGACAGCGTGCCGCTGGCGATGTTCGCCTTCTTCGAGCATTTTCCCTTCACCACCTTCATCCAGGGCTTTGCGGTGGTGATCGTGGCGATCTTTTTCGCCACCTCCTCGGACTCGGCTTCGCTGGTGGTGGACATGCTCTGCACCGGCAGCGCGACGCCGGGTCCGGTGCATCAGCGGGTGTTCTGGGGCGCGGCAGAGGGAGTCGTTGCGGCGATGCTGATCCTGCTGGCGGGCGATGCGGGTCTGACCGCGCTGCAGCAGGTGATCACCGTCGTGGGCCTGCCGATCTTCGTGCTGGTGAGCATGATGATCCCGGCGATCATCCGCGGCTTCAACGCCGAGGACATCGAGCACATCTCCATCGGTACGCGGCCGGGCCTCGAGGAGTTCGGCCACGGCCCGGTGAGCGAGGAGAGCACGTCCGGCGGGCTCCGGCCGGAGCCCACCGCGGCGGAGTGAGCGGTCAGGCGGCGCGCAGCCCCAGCAGCGCGCGCGCCTCGGCGGGGGTGGCGATACTGCGGCCGTGCTTCTGCGCCACCTCCGCCGCTCGCTGGACCAGCGCGGCGTTCGAGGGCGCCAGCGTATCCCTGTCGAGGCGGATGTTGTCCTCGAGCCCGGTCCGCAGGTGGCCGCCCGCGGCAGCCGCCCAGTCGTTGAGCTCGATCTGGTGTCGCCCGATCCCGGCGGCGCACCACGGCGTATCCTCGCCGAAAAGAACCTTCACGGTCTCCACGTAGTAATCGAACACCCGCTTCACCGCGGGCATGGAGTTCTTCACCCCCATGACGAACTGCACGTAGGGCGTGCCGAC
Source organism: Salipiger sp. PrR007 (assembly GCF_010499845.1). NCBI lineage: Bacteria > Pseudomonadati > Pseudomonadota > Alphaproteobacteria > Rhodobacterales > Roseobacteraceae > Salipiger > Salipiger sp. PrR007. The sequence continues at coordinate 3,956 of NZ_JAAGOZ010000024.1, forward strand.
CAGCGCACCGCGGTCCGCCATCGCCTTGGCCTGGTAGATGTGAGACAGGTCGAAAGCCTCGATCTCGGGCTTGATGCCGTAGGTCTTCATCTCTGCCGCCAGCCAGTCCACAAGATCCGGCGGGTTCTCGTAGACGCGCGTGGGGAAGTTGTTCGATCCCACCGAGAGCGAGGCCATGTCCGGCTTCAGCGGCAGCATGCCGCCGCGGGTCCTGCCCGCGCCCGAGCGACCACCGGTGGAAAGTTGTACGATCATCCCGGGGCAGTGTTTCTCGATCCCCTCCTTCAGCGCGGCGAAACGCTCGGGGTCGGAGGTCGGTTTTCCGTCGTCGTCGCGTACGTGGCAATGGGCGATGGTGGCGCCGGCCTCGAAGGCTTCCTGCGTGGACTCGACCTGCTCGGCCACGGTGATCGGCACGGCGGGGTTGTCCGCCTTGGTGGGCAGCGAGCCGGTGATGGCAACGCAGATGATGCAGGGCTGTGTCATGGCGGGAGGCTCCGTCGCTTCGTTGCGGTGCCGCGCGGCACCTCGGCAGAAAGATGTCGCAACCCGGCGTCCGCCGCAACCGCCCGCTCAGAGCATCCATTCCAACGGCAGCCAGCCGACGACATGGGTCAGCGCGCGTTTCAGCGGGCCGGTGTTCGGCTCGTGCTGAAAGACCAGCGGCGGGCCGACCTCGGGGGTGTTGGACCACACAAGCGCTCCTGCGTCATCCAGCGTGACGTGATAGGCGTAGCGGGGCGTGTCGAGCTGCTCGGAAAGCGAGGCCGCGATGGTCGGGCTGTCGATCAGGATGCCCATCTCGGTGTTGATCTGCGCCGAGCGCGGGTCGAGGTTGAACGAGCCGATGAAGGCCCGCTTGCCGTCCAGCCCGAAGACCTTGGCATGCAGCCCCGAGGCCGAGCCCGAGAGCACCTCTGGCAGCGAGCGCCTCACGTGCTCCTCGCGCATGGCGCGCAGCTCGTAGAGGGTGACACCGCTTTCGAGCAGGGGCGCGCGATAGCCCATGTAGGCGGCATGCACCGGCATCACGTCGGTGGCCTCCAGCGCGTTGGTCAGCACCCGGACGCGCGCGCCCTTGCGGGCGAGGTCGGTCAGCGCCTCGGTGCCGCGTTCGCCGGGAATGAAATAGGCAGAGACGAGATCGAGGCTACTCTCCACCTCGCCGAGCAGCTCGAACAGCCGTTCGACGATCTTGCTCTTGGCGGGCGCCCGGCCCAGCCCCTTCGCGGGATCGTCGACGAGCAACTCGGCCTTGCCCCATTCGAGGTTCAGCGCCCCGCCCTTCAGCCCCGAGACGAGCTGGCTCTCGGTCACCACCTTCAGATAGCCGTTGCCGACCGAGGTGCCGCGCGCCGCCTTGCCCGCCTCGGCCAGCGCCGGGCTGACAAACGGATCCAGCAGCAGGTCCGCATCATAGGCCGAGGCGCTGTTCCAGTAGCGGTCGAACGAGGCCGAGACGTCGCTGACGATCGGTCCCAGCGCCAGCGCGTCAACGTCGAAGAAATGCGTCCCATCGCCGTATTCGAAGTAGATATCGCCGATGTTCCGCCCTCCGACTACGGTGGCCGCCCCATCGACGGTCATCGACTTGTTATGCATCCGCCGGTTCAACCGGCTGAAATCGAAGAGGTAGGAGGCGAGCTTGGGCGCGCGCAGGGTGAAAGGGTTGAAGATGCGCACGTCGGCGCTTGGCAGGGAGTCGAGTTCGGCGAGCAGCGCATCGAGGCCAGGAATGCCGTTGTCGTCCACCAGCAGCCGCACCCGCACGCCGCGATCCGCGGCGGCCCGCAATTCGTCGAGCAGGATCAGCCCGGTCGTGTCGTCCTGCCAAATGTAATACTGCGCATCGATCGACTGCTGCGCCGCCCGCGCCAGCAGCATCCGCGCGGCAAAAGCGTCGCGCCCGTCGGCAAGCGGCAGCACCCCGCTCTCCCCAGGGTGTGCGGCAACGATCGGGGCGATGATCCTGCCAAGCTCGCCCTCGGTGTCGGGCGGCAGCCGGAGCTGTCTTTCCGCAAAATTCTGCTTGGGCAGGGGGAAGATCAGCTTCATCCCGAAGACGAAGGTGACAAGCAAAAGAGCGATAAAAAGAAGGACTTCAAGAAAACGCATCGGACGCACCCACATCAATCGGACCCGTCCGGCAAGGCTGTGCGCCGCGCAAATTCCGACTGCCGACCGGACCCTCCGACCGGTGCCTGCGCGCCGCCGTCTTCCCTTCCGTCGCGGGTCTTTGCCGTCGCTTGGGTGAAATCCTAGCGCGAAACAGGCGCTTGCGTCGAGCGTTACCTTCAGAAGCGAGTCAGGCAGAAGCGAGTCAGGCTCCGGTCTGCAGCATGTCGCTCAGGTAGCGCTCCTTGAGTTTCGCGGTGCCCCGCTTGCCGAGATGCTCGAAGTTGTCCGTCAGCCAGCCCTGCGCGGCGGCGCGCCCGGTTTCATGCAACTCGAGCAGCATGTCGAGGGTTGGGTACATCTTGGTATGGGGATCGAGCTCGGAGAGGCTCGCCTCGTCGTGGATCTCGTGGAAGCGCAGCTCGTGCAGGTCGCTTAGCAAGTCCGAGCCGCTGTCGCCCTCATGTGACTTCATATGCTCGACCAGCGCGTCCTGGATGATGGCGATGGCACGGAGTTCGGTAAGCAGCGCCTGGTTGAAGACCATCTCGCTGACCCTCTGGGTGATCTCTTCGGGCGAGCGCGCCGTGAAGGCGCGGCGGGCGGGATTGATGGTGACCAGCAGCAGGTCTGCCTGCGGGGTGAAACGCACGAGGGCGGCGACGGGCGGGTTGGAGGAGTAGCCGCCGTCCCAGTAATCGACCCCGTCGATGGTCACCGGCGGAAAACTCATCGGCAGACAGGCCGAGGCGATGGCGACGTCGGGGCTGATCTCATCGTTGCGAAAGATGCGCGCGCCGCCGCTGCGGGCATTGGTCGCCGACACGAAGAGCCGGGGCGCATCGGCGCGCCTCAGCGCCTCGAAGTCCACTTGGTCAGCGATGAGTTGGCGGAGCGCCATCTGGGCGCCGCGTCCCTGCCAGGGGCGCGAAGAGACGGTGACCTGCCCGCCGCTGACCACCTGCCACCAGGCGGCGGAGGCGGCGAAGAGCCCGGGGAAGGTTTCGAGCATATGAAAGACCGGCGTCGCCTCGCGCGCCGCGGCATTGACCGAGGTCCAGAAGCGGCGCAACGCGGCGCGCCCGCCCTCGCGTCCGCCGGTGGCGATGCCCGAGGCCGCGACGATGGCGTTCATAGCCCCGGCGCTGGCGCCCGAAAGGGCGCCGATTTCAATGCGTTCCTCTTCCAGGAGCGCGTCGAGGACGCCCCATGTGAAGGCCCCGTGCGCGCCACCGCCCTGCAGTGCGACGTCGAGTATTATCTTGCTGGAATCATGTGATTGTGAAGTCGTCATGGAAAAGCAAAAAGCCTCCGAAAAGTGGAGAAATTCTGCGTTGCAGCATAGCGCGGAAGGGGGTGTGGCTCCAGAGCCTTGGGGGGCCTGTCGGCGGCGTGGCGCCGACAGGCATTTTCGGGGAAAGGGCTCAGAGCGGCAGGCGGTAGACCGAAATCATGTCGCCCACCGACGGCTTCAGGATCGAGTTGCCGCCCGAGATGAAGGCGACGTATTCCTGCCCGTCGTGCTCGTAGATGGCCGGGTTCGAGACCGAGGGCGCCTCGGTCAGGTCGCTCCAAAGCTCCTCGCCGCTCTGCAGGTTGTAGGCACGCACCATGCCGTCCATCGTCCCGCCGATGAAGATCAGCCCGCCGGCGGTGATCGCCGGGCCACCGATGGTCGGCGAACCCCAGGCCTCGGGCATGTAGAAGCCATAGCGCTGCGACATGCCGAAGGGCTTGCGCCAGAGCGTCTCGCCTGTGGTCATGTCGAGCGCCATCAACTCGCCGAAGGGAGGCTCCCAGCACGGCATTCCCCAGCGGTTCATCGCGGTCTTCAGCGACATGCCGTAAGGTGCGCCGGTCTGCGGGTGGAAGCCGCTTTCTCCGACCCCGGCTTCGCCGTTCTCGGCCTCGTAATCCTCGCGCGACCACAGCTTGATGTATTGCACCACATGGCTGAGGTTCACCACGGCGATCTGGTGCTCGGGATCGTAGCCGACGCCGCCCCATTGCACCACGCCCGCCGAGTTCGGGTAGGCCCCGGCGCCTTCACCCTCAGTGGTGGGCGCGGTGTACATGCCGTCGTAGGTCAGCTTGCTCCAAAGCTCCGAACATTCTCCGAAGGAGGCGAGATCGGCCAGTTTCCACACGTCCGGCAGGCGCGACTGGTCGAGCAGCGGCTTGGGGATCGTGGGGAAGGGCTGGGTCGGCGCGTAACGCTCGCTCTCGATCGTCCCCGCGGGGACGGGGCGTTCCTCGATCGGCCAGATGTCCTCGCCGGTCTCGCGGTTGACCACGAAGAGAAAGCCCATCTTGGTGGCCTGCATCAGCGCCGGGATCTCCTCGCCGTTCACGGTGATGTCCATCAGCGTCGGGGCTGAGTTGATGTCATAGTCCCAGATGTCGTGATGCACCCACTGCCGCGACCAGATCACTTCGCCGGTGTCGACGTCGAGCGCGGTGGTCGAGGTGGCATAGGGGATGTCCTCGGTGCGGTTGCCGCCCCAGTAGTTGGGCGAGGGCGAGGCCACGGGCAGGTAGACGATGCCGCGTTCCTCGTCGGCGCTCATCGCGGTCCAGACGTTGGCGGTGCCGGTCTTGGCGCGGATGTCCTCGGGGATGGTGTCGAAGGTCCATTCCAGCTCGCCCGACTGCGCATTGACCGAGAATACCGAGCCCGGAGGCGCCTCGGCCCAGTCCCAGTCATTGCCGGCCCAGCCGATGATCACATGGTCGCCGACGATGGTCGGCGGCTGCAGCAGCGACAGCGGCCAGCGGTCGTTGACCGTGTTCCACTGGTTGACGTCGAGCACGCCGCCATCGGCGAAATCCTCGCAGAGCGCGCCGGTGTCCGCGTCCATGGCGAAGAGCCGCGCGTCCATGGTGCCGAGGTAGACGATCTTCTGGCAGGCCGCGCCCTCCTGTGGATCGTCGGCCTCCCAATAGGCGACCCCGCGGTTTTTAAGCGCGGGCTGGGTGAGCGCCTCGAGGGTTGATTTGCTGTCGAAGGACCATTTTTCTTCGCCCGTGCCCGGATCGAGCGCCAGCACGCGGTAGAAGGGCGTGCCGATGTAGAGCGTGTCATTGGCGTAGATCGGTGTCGCGGACCAGACGGTCGCGGGCAGATCGCCCGAGCCGTCCGAGACATCGCCGGTCTCGACCCGCCAGGCCAGTTCCATGTCACCGACGTTCTCGGGGGTGATCTGGTCGAGCGGCGAGTATTTCGCGCCCGAAACCTGCCCGTGGAAGCTCGGCCATCCGGTGCCGGGGGTCGGCACCTTGGCGTCGGACGACGGGCGTGCGGCGGGCACCTCGACATTGATGGTTTCAGCGTTGGGTTCGGGGGCGCTGTCGTCCTGCGCCTCGGCGGCCGGAGCCTCGGCAGCGGGGGCCTCGGCGCCTTGCGCTTCGGGGCTCACGGCATCGCGGGCGGGGCCTTCCTCCGTCGAGACGCCAGTCTCGCTGCCCTCTTCGGTCGCGGTCGCGCCGGGCGGCGGGGTCTCGGGGGCCTCGGTTTCCGGCGCGGCGCTTTCGGGCTGTGCCGGGGGCGTCGGCGTGTCTGCCTGCTGGGCGAAGGCGGGGCCAGTGAGCAGGGCGAGCAGGGCGGTGCTGCGGAGAAGAGAGGTCATGCGTAGGTTCCTTCCGGGCCGGAGAGCGCGGCGATCCAACCAAGCGCGCAGACCGCCAGAGCGGCGAGCATCACCCATTGATGCATCAGCAAGGCGGCGATGGCGGTGAGCAGCAGGCCGAGCGCGAGCAACACAAGCAGCAGGACGCGCAGGCCGCGGGCACGGGCGCGGATCATCAGCGCCGCGCCGAGCAGAAGACAGAGCGCGCCGAAAGCGGCGGCGAGAGGTCCCCAAACCCCGGTCACGCCGGTGAGAGGGGTGAAATAGGCGTAGAGGCCGCAGCCGAGCGCGACCAGCGCCGAGACCATCATGACGGTCAGGCCGGTTCGATAGGACATGGCGAGGTTCCCGTTTGGTTTCAACGGCGGGCCACGCTGCAGGGAAGGCTCGCGGCCGCGTCCCTTCAAGGAGTAGCGCGCAATCCGGAACAGGCAAATTTTCGCGCGAATTCAGTGCGGGGGGTTCAACCGCGCCGGATGGTGAAGAGCGCGCGCAGCCCATGCGGCGCGGTCTCGAAACGCAACTCCCCGCCGTGCATCATCGCGATGGTGGACACGATGCTGAGCCCCAGACCGATGCCGTCGCTCGAGCGCGCGTTCGCACCGCGGCGAAAGGGGGCCATGAGCGCCTCGATCTCCTCGGTGGAGCGCATGCCGCTCTCATCCTCGACGATGATCGTCGCGGTTTCGGCACTGGCCTCGAGGTGCAGCCGGGCGCTGCGACCGTATTTCAGCGCATTGTCCACGAGGTTCGACACCGCGCGCTGGATCGAGACGGGGCGGGCGGTGACGATGACCCGATGCGCGCCCCCCACCACCTGCGCCCCGCGCCGCGCGGTGAAGAGCGATTGCCCGCCGCGCAGCACGATGGGCTCTACCGCACCGAGACTTACCGGCTGGCCCATGTCGCGGTAGTCGTCCACCAGCGCCTCGACCAGCGCCGAGAGCGACAGCTCGCGCGGGGCTTCGACGTTGAGTTCGGCGCGGGTGTAGGTCAGCGCGCTTTCGATGATCGCGGTCATGCGGTCGATGTCGGCCTCGAATTTTCCGCGCAGTTCGTTGTCCTCGATCAGCGCCGAGCGCAGGCGCAGCCGGGTCGCAGGCGTTCCGAGGTCGTGGCTGACCCCCGAGAGCACCACCGCGCGCTTGGCGAGCTGCTCGCGTTCGGCCTCGAGGTAGGTATTGACCGCGCCGACGATGGCGCGCAGCTCGGTGGGGCCGGTGGCCTCGTAGCTTTCCGGCCCGCCGAGGCGACGGCGCGCGGCGAGCGCCGCGGCGAACTCGGTGAAGCGGGCGGCTGTATTCGTGACCAGCGTGAAGATCACCCCGAGCGCCAGCAACGACAGGACGATGGCGGGCAGGCGCAGATCGGCAGGGGCGGCCTCGCAGCCCCAGACCCCCGGCGCTTCGACGCGCTGCCAATCTCCGGCGTCGGGGCGGGCGATGATCTGCGGGTGGCTGCAGTAGCGCGCCATCAGCCGGGTGAGTTGCCCAAGCGTCTCCTCGGGGCGCTGGCCGGGGCGCGAGGGCAGCTCGGCGACGCGGTATTGCAGCCCGTCCGAGACCACCGCGACTTGCAGCCCGGGGCCGCCGGTGCCATCGGGCAGGATCGGCGCGAGGGTGACATAGGCGGGCCTTGGCAGGGCAGAGACCTGCGCGAAGTTGCCCTCTTCAGCGCGTGCGGCATCGGCGGGGTCCAACGGGGCGAGGCTGACACCCTCGGGCGGAGCCAGTCCCCGCGTCAGGGCGCCATAGAGCAGGAGCCCCGCCCGCTCGGCGCGGTCGAGATGCGCCGTCCAACGGGTCTGCGACAGGCTCCACATGCCGGTGATCACCACCCCTGCCAACGCCGCGGCGAGGATCAGCAGCGTGCCCGAGAGGCGCAGGCTCGGGCCGCCGGAGCCCACGCCCTCCGTCATGTCTCCTCGGTGGTCACATCCACCGCGAATACGTAGCCCACCCCGCGCTCGGTGCGCAGCATCTTCGGGTCTTTCGGCGTCTTCTCGATCTTCGAGCGCAGCCGCCCGACGAGCACGTCGATGGCGCGGCCCCGGGCGTCCTCGGTGCCGCCCTCCCCGGTGACGTCGAGCGCCGCGGCGATCTCCTCGCGAGTGAGCGGGATGAAAGGATTGGCCAGCAGCGCCTGCAGCAGCATGGTTTCGCGCCGCGACAGCGGCACCTGGAAACCCTCGGGCGAGGTGACCTCGGCGCGCTTGGCGTCGTAGCGCCAGCCGGCGAAGCGGAACGCCTGCGTGCGGCGGCGGTGCGCCAGCGAGGCGGTGCGGCGAGTGCGGGCCAGCACCGCGCGCACCTGCGCCACCATGAGCTCGGGGTTGAAGGGTTTAGCGATATAGTCGTCCGCGCCAACCTCGTAGCCCGCCATGCGCTGGTGATCGGCCGAGAGCGCCGAGACCATGATGATCGGCACGTCCTGCTCGCGCCGCAGTCGGGCGCATATCTCGATGCCGCTCTCGTCGCCAAGCATCACGTCGAGCAGGATGAGGTCGATGCGCCCCGCCTCCATCGCCGCAGCGATCTCGGCCATGTTCTGCGCCCCATGCGCGATGAAGCCCTGCCTTTGCAGGAACTGGATCATCATCTCGCGCATCTCGGAATCATCGTCCACGACGAGCAGTCTCGAGATGGTCACTGGCGTCTCCTCGCGGCTGTCCCGGCGCGGAGTTTTTGCCTCCGCTGGCGGGCTTTGCAATCGTGCTGTAACAGCCTGTAACAGATCGCCCGGAATTCTGAAGGGATGCTGCGCGGCGGCGTGGGGTAAGCCCTTGCGAACCCGCGCCGCGAAAACGCAGGGTTTTCGCCACACGCTGCTTGGGAAAGCAGCACGAACGGGAGGAATACCGATATGACATACACCGCAAAAGCGGCGATCTCTGCGCTCGCCCTGACGGTTGCCGGCGTCGCCCATGCCGAGCCGCAAGCCGAAGTTCTGCACTGGTGGACCGCCGGTGGCGAGGCCAAGGCCGTTGCCGTTCTGCAGGAAGAGTTCTCGGAAAACGGCGGCACCTGGACTGACATGCCGGTGGCCGGCGGTGGCGGCGATGCGGCGATGACCGCGCTGCGCGCTCGCGTGCTGTCGGGCAACGCGCCGACCGCCGTGCAGCTCAAGGGTCCGGCGATCCAGGAGTGGTACGAAGAGGGTGTTCTCGCCGACATCTCCTCGGTCGCCGACGCCGAGGGCTGGGCCGACGTGCTGCCCGCGCAGATCGCCGAGCACATGAAGTGCGAGGGCACCTGGTGCGCCGCGCCGGTGAACGTGCACCGAGTGGACTGGATCTGGGCCAACAAGTCGGTTCTGGACGCCAACGGCATCGAGATGCCGACCACCTGGGACGAGTTCAACGCCGCGGCCGAGAAGCTGCAGGCGGCGGGCGTGATCCCGCTGGCGCACGGCGGCCAGTCCTGGCAGGACGCCACCGTCTTCGAGACCGTCGTGCTTGGTCTCGGCGGCCCCGAGTTCTTCCAGAAGGCGCTGGTTGACCTCGATCAGGAGGCGCTGACCTCGGACACGATGGTGCAGGTCTTCGACCAGATGCGCACCATGCGCGGCTACGTCGACGACAACTTCTCGGGCCGTGACTGGAACCTCGCCACCGCGATGGTGATGAACGGCGAAGCCGCCTTCCAGATCATGGGCGACTGGGCCAAGGGCGAATTCCTTGCCGCTGGCAAGGTGCCGGGCGAGGACTTCCTCTGCGCCGCGACCCCGGGCGAGGGCTATCTCTACAACGTTGACAGCTTCGCGATGTTCGACGTCGACGGCGACGACAAGAAAGCCGGGCAGGAGCTGCTGGCCAAGCTGATCGTCGGGCCGAACTTCCAGAAGGTGTTCAACCTCAACAAGGGCTCGATCCCGGTCCGTACCGACGTCGCGCTCGACGAGTTCGACGACTGCGCGGTCAAATCCTCCGAGGACATGAAGGCCAGCGCCGAGAACGGCTCGCTGCTGCCTTCCTACGCCCACGGCATGGCCCTGCGCGGCGCGCAGTCCGGCGCGATCACCGATGTGGTGACGGCGCATTTCAACTCGGACATGAGCTCCGAGGATGCGGTGAAGATGCTCGCGGACGCTGTCGCGAACTCGATGTAATCCCCGTTCCCGGTCTTGGATCATACGATCTTTGACCAAACTCAAGCGGGCCCGTCTCTCACCGGGGCGGGCCCGTCATAGGAGAACACCATGGCCAAATGGTTCGAAACCCATTTGCCGAAGATCGTGCTGGCGCCCAGCTTCATCGCGGTCCTGATTTTCGTCTACGGCTTCATCGGCTGGACTGCCTGGGTGTCGCTCACCCGCTCCAAGCTGATGCCGCGCTACGAGATCGACGGCTTCATTCAATACGACCGGCTCTTTGCCTCCCCGCGCTGGGACACGGCAATGAACAACCTCTACATCTTCGGGGGGATGTTCATCGTCATCTCGCTGGTGCTGGGGCTGATCCTTGCGATCCTGCTCGACCAGCAGATCCGCGTCGAGGGCGCGATCCGCACGATTTACCTCTACCCCATGGCGCTGTCGATGATCGTCACCGGCACTGCGTGGAAATGGATCCTGAACCCGGGCCTCGGCGTGCAGGCCATGGTGCAGGGCTGGGGGTTCGAGAACTTCAAGTTCGACTGGCTGGTGAACCCGGACATGGCCATCTACACGGTGGTGATGGCGGCGATCTGGCAAAGTTCGGGCTTCGTCATGGCGCTCTTCCTCGCGGGTCTGCGCTCGGTCGACACCGAGATCATCCGCGCGGCGCAGATCGACGGCATCCCGACCTGGCGGGTCTATACCGCGATCATCATTCCCTCGATGGCCCCGATCTTCCTGTCGGCTTTCATCGTGCTCGCGCACCTTGCCATCAAGAGCTTCGACCTCGTCATCGCGCTGACCGGCGGCGGCCCCGGCTATGCCACCGACCTTCCGGCCACCTACATGTACGCGATGGCCTTCTCGCGTGGCGACGTCGGCCAGGCGGCAAGCTCGGCAATGATCATGATGATGGTGATCTTTATCATCGTTGTGCCCTATCTCTACTCCGAACTGAGGGCGAAAAATGACTGATGTCTCCGCAACGCCCGCTGCCGCGGCGGCGGCCCGCTCGCAGGGCACCGGCCTGAAGACCGCGCTGCGCTGGGGGCTCTACCTGATCCTCGGACTCTTCGCGGTCTACTACCTGATGCCGCTCTTCGTGATGCTCACCACCTCGCTGAAAAGCCTTGAGGAGATCCGCACCGGAGATCTCGTGGCGCTGCCGCGCGAGGTGACCTTCGACGCCTGGGCCAAGGCCTGGTCCGGTGCTTGCACCGGCATCCAGTGCGAGGGGGTGCGTCCCTACTTCTGGAACTCGGTGCTGATCGCCGTGCCCGGCGTGCTGATCTCGACCCTGCTTGGGGCGGTGAACGGCTACGTGATCGCGCAATGGCGCTTCAAGGGCGCCAACATCATCTTCGCGCTGATGCTCTTCGGCTGCTTCATCCCCTTCCAGGTGGTGCTGCTGCCCATGGCGCGCCTGCTCGGGCTGATGGGCCTCGCAGGCACGATCCCCGGTCTGGTCTTCGTGCACGTGATCTACGGCATCGGTTTCACCACGCTGTTCTTCCGCAACTATTACGTCACGATCCCGCAGGAGCTGGTGAAAGCGGCCAAGGTCGACGGCGCGGGCTTCCTGCGCATCTTCTGGTCGATCTTCCTGCCGCTCAGCATCCCGATCATCGTAGTCAGCGTGATCTGGCAGTTCACCCAGATCTGGAACGACTTCCTCTTCGGTGTCTCCTTCAGCTCGGCCGGCACCCAGCCGGTGACCGTGGCGCTCAACAACATCGTCAACTCGACGACGGGCGTGAAGGAATACAACGTCGACATGGCCGCCGCGATCATCGCCGCGCTGCCGACCCTCCTCGTCTACGTCGTCGCCGGCAAATACTTCATCCGCGGTCTGACCGCCGGATCCGTCAAAGGATGATCCCCATGGCTCCGATCCTCGATATCCAGCATCTCTACAAGAACTACGGCGCGACCGAGATCCTCAAGGACATCAACGTCTCGATCGAGCCGGGCGATTTCCTCGTGCTCGTCGGCCCTTCGGGCTGCGGCAAGTCCACGCTGCTCAACTGCATCGCCGGGCTCGAACCGATCACCGGCGGCACGCTGAAGATCGGCGGCGAGGACATGACCCATGTCTCGCCCAAGGACCGCGACATCGCCATGGTGTTCCAGTCCTACGCGCTCTACCCGACGATGAGCGTCGCCAAGAACATCACCTTCGGCATGAAGGTGCGCGGCGTCGATCAGGCGACCCAGGACCGCAAGCTCGCCGAGGTGGCCCGCCAGCTGCAGATCGAGCCGCTGCTGAAGCGCCGTCCCGGCCAGCTTTCGGGCGGTCAGCGGCAGCGCGTGGCGATGGGCCGGGCGCTGGTGCGCGATCCCAAGCTCTTCCTCTTCGACGAGCCGCTGTCGAACCTCGACGCCAAGCTGCGGGTCGAGATGCGCACCGAGATCAAGTCGCTGCACCAGCGGCTCGGCGCCTCGATGGTCTATGTCACACACGACCAGATCGAGGCGATGACCCTGGCCACGAAGATCGTCGTGATGAAGGGTGGCGTGATCCAGCAGATCGGCACCCCGGCCGAGATCTACAACAAACCCGCCAACCTCTTCGTCGCGGACTTCATGGGCTCGCCGGCGATGAACCTGATCCCCGCCAAGGCCCGCGCCAACGGCAATGGCACCAAGCTCGAGATCGCCCGTGAAGGCGCCGAGCCCGTCGTGCTCACGGACACCCGCGCGACGAACCTGCCCGAGGACGTGATCCTCGGCCTGCGCCCCGAGGACATCTCGGAGCCCGGTTACCGCTCGGGCGAGACGGTGCAGCAGGCGCAGTGCAAGGTCGAGATCGTCGAGCCCGCGGGCGCGGACACCTACGTGATGACGACGCTTGGCGGCAAGCAGATCACCGCGCGGCTCCATGCCGAGACCGCGGCGGCCCCGGGGGCAGCGCATACCTTCGCCTTCGATCTCGGCAAGGTGTCCTACTTCAATCCCGGCACCGGCGAGCGCATCCTCTGAGCGGGCGCCGGGTCCGCCCGGCACCTTGCGCATCACAGGCGCGGCGGCAGACCCCTGTCGCCGCGCCTTTTTTTGCCGGCCCGCCTGACGCGCCTGCGGCAGGTCCTCGCCCATCCCCTCGTCCACCGGGTGAACACGCTTGCGCGGACGGGGGTGCCCATCTACCGTCGAGGGCAGGCGCTGGTGGGTTTCGCGCCGCGTAAGCGCTTTCATTCCGATATTTCCGATCACGACCGCGCCGCGGATATCGCGGCCTTCCCTGTTTCGACGCCTGAGACGAGTGCTGCATGGCGGGCCTCTTGTGGCTCCGCCAGAGCCTTTTTGTGCCCGGCTCCGGCCGGTCCAGCGCCAGTTTCCCGGTTTCCCGCTCCCCCCGCGCCGCCACCCGGAGGACGGCATGCCCCTTGCCCTGCCCACCGAGATCACCGCGAGCGGCGCGCCCGCCGGCGCGGCGCTCTTTGGCGGCAATATCCTCGCACCGCGCACGGCGATGACCGGCGAAGGCTCCTATGCGGAGGCCATCGCGGCGCTCAACGTCACGGGGCTGCGCTACCCGGGCGGCTCGCTCACCGAATACTATTTCGACCTTGCCACCCCCGATGCCGCCACCGCCAGCCACGCCGAGACGGGGGAGCAGATACCCTTTATCCCGCTGTCGGACTTCATGACCTATGCGGGGGAGGCGGGCCACGCGGTGACCGTCGTGCTGCCGACCCGCGACCAGCTGTCGGAGGCGCTGGACGCGTCCGGCAACCGCCTGCCGCAGATCGAAGAGGAAGCACTCCGCGACTTCGTGCACGACCTCGTCTCCGGCGTTTACGGCGATGCCGAGATCGCGGCGCTTGAGATCGGCAACGAATACTGGGGCTCGGGCGAGATGACGGCGGTGGAATACGGCCGTCTGGCGGCGCGTATGGCCGAGATCATCGCCGACGAACTGGCGCTCGTGGCCGAGGTGATGGACCTCGACACCAGCGAGATCCGCGTGCTGGCACAGATGGGCCAGAACTACGGGGTCTCGAAGATTTCCGACGGCTACGCGGGCTGGGAGGCCGAGGACATCATTGCCGATTTGGCGCAGACCTATCCGGGAGCCGGGCTCGGCGCCGCCAATATCCGCGGCAATGGCGAGGTGAACTGGTCCGAGGTGACCAACGCGCTGGTCCGCATGGGCTTTGAGACCGAAGCGCAGCAGGCGGCGCTCGATGGCGTCATCGCCCATGTGTACGCCCGCGGGACCGAGGACAGCCGGTCCTACAATCTTGACACGATCCACGACACCTGGCTGGCGCAGGAGGGGTTCGGACATCTCGAGATCCATGTCACGGAGTGGAACCTCAAGTCCTCGGAAAACCTTGATGCGAGGTCGGACTACGGGCTGCTGCAGGCGCAGGAGATGCTGGAGATCGTCGAAGAGTTCGTCGAGGCCGGGGTCGAGCAGGCCCACGTCTGGCCGCTGATCCAGAACACCGCGAATGCGCTCTCGACAGGGGTCACCTACACGGCCAGCACCGTGCCCGGAGAGATGTTCGCCATGATGGCCGGGGCGATCCCCGGCAAGGCCCTGCTCGACTTCGCCCCCCGCGACGCCAGCGGCACCGAGACGGGGGATGCCGCGCTTGCCGTGCATGGCTTTGCGGGGGAGGGCGATCTTGTGCTCTACGTGATTTCGCAGATTGGGGAGGCCAGCGTCACCGATCTCGATCTGTCGGGCCTTCTCACGGGTTTCGGCGGCATGGAGATCACCCTGCTCGGCGTCTCCGGGGGAGCGCGTCCCGGCGATGCGGCCGCCGCGCCGCAGCTCGAGGCGCTCGACCCGGAGGTGCTCTACGTAGACGGGCTGCTCGAGGTCGCCCTCGCGCCCCAAGAGATCCTCCAGGTCGTGATCCGGGACGTGGCTCCGACCGAGGCCTTCGCCCCGGTCCTTGCCGGGATCGACACCGTGGAGGGCGGCAGTTCGCTCGGCACGGGGATGCCCCTGATCGATCTGGCCGAAGCCGAAGACACGCGGCCCGCCGAAGACGAGGAGGGTTCGGACGAGGACGGCGGCTGGGGGGAGCTCGGCATTCTCCTCGCGCTTTTGCCATTGGCCGGGCTCCTCGCCGCCTGAACGCCCGCCTTTTCCTCTGGACGCCAACTTCCCCGGGAGCCCGGCGCGTGGCCCGTGCCAGCCCGGCCACCATGCGCCGCACGTGTCGGTCCATGCGCAAACGGCACTGGACGGCGGCGGAGGCTCTGACCAAGACTGTCCTCGCGGCCAGAGAGGCCGCGAGGACTGGGCTGAAAACATGGAAGACTTCCCGAAGGGCAACCTCTGGCACGCGAGCGCCTCCGAAGAGGTCTTGGCGCCCCCGCTCGAGAATGATCTCGACGTCGACCTGGCGGTGATTGGCGGCGGCTTCACCGGCTGTGCGGCGGCACTCGAGGCGGCGCGGCTCGGCGCCAGCGTGGCACTGCTCGAGGGGCGGGAGATCGGCCATGGTGGCTCGGGGCGGAACGTCGGGTTGGTCAACGCCGGGCTCTGGCTGCCGCCGGACGAGATCCTCGCGCAGATGGGCGAGGCGGCGGGGCGGCGGCTGATCGACGTGCTCGGCGGGGCTCCGGCGCGGGTCTTCGGTCTGATCGAGCGCGAGGGAATCTCCTGCGAGGCGACGCGGAATGGCACGCTGCATCTCGCGCATGCAGCCTCGGGGGCGGAGGATCTCGCTTCGCGCCATCGGCAGGGCAATCGGGTCGGCGCGCCGGTGCAGCTCCTCGACACCGCCGAGACCGTGCGGCGGACCGGATCCGACGCTTTCGCTGGCGCGTTGCTCGACCCGCGGGCGGGCACGGTGCAGCCGCTGGCCTATTGCCGCGGATTGGCACGGGCCGCGCAGGCGGCGGGTGCAAGACTTCACGGGCGCACGCAGGTCACCGAGCTGTCGCGCTCCGGCGAGGGCTGGGAGATCCGCGCGGGCGGGCGCCGGGTCCGGGCCGGGGCCGTGCTGATGGCCACCAATGCCTATCACGAGGGGTTCTCGGAGCCCTTCCGCCCGTCCTACGTCGCGGTGCATTACAGCCAGTTTGCCACCGCGCCGCTGCCGAACGATCTGCGCGCGCGCATTCTGGCGGGGGGCGAGGGATGTTGGGATACGGCGCTCGTGATGTCCTCTTTCCGCGTCGATCACGCCGGGCGGCTGATCCTCGGAGGCATGGGGGATGCGGAGGGGCTCGGCGGCGGTCTTCACGCGGGATGGGCGCGACGCAAACTGGCGCAGGTCTATCCCGAACTGGCGGATGTGCCCTTCGAGCACGCCTGGCAGGGGCGCATCGCGATGACCCGGGACCATGTGCCCAAGGTGGTGCGTTTCGGCCCCTCGGCGCTCTCAGTCTTCGGCTACTCGGGCCGGGGCATCGCGCCGGGGACGGTCTTTGGCACCGCCGCCGCCGAGGCGCTTCTCGAAGGGCGCGAGGACGCGCTGCCGGTTGCGCCGATCGACAGCTATGTCGAGCGCTTCACCGGTCTGCGCAGTGCCTACTACGAGGCTGGCGCGACGCTGACCCATGCCCTCAAGCCGGGGTTCCTAGGGTAGGCCGCACGACAAAGCGCCGGGGGTTGCACGCCCGGCGCCCCCCGATCAGCCGATGTCGAAGACGACGCCCTGCGCCAGTGGCAGCTCCGAGGAGTAGTTGATCGTGTTGGTCGCCCGCCGCATGTAGGCGCGCCAGGCATCCGAGCCACTCTCGCGCCCGCCACCGGTTTCCTTTTCGCCGCCGAAGGCCCCGCCGATCTCGGCGCCCGAGGTGCCGATGTTGACGTTGGCGATGCCGCAGTCCGAGCCGCGGGCCGAGAGGAAGGTCTCCATCTCGCGCAGGTCGGTGGTAAAGATCGACGAGCTGAGCCCGCCGCCGACGTCGTTGTGATGCTCCAGCGCCTCGTCGAGATCGCTGTATTTCATCACATAGAGGATCGGCGCGAAGGTCTCGCGCAGCACCGGGCCGGCCTGCTCGGGCATCTCGACCAGCGCGGGTTTCACGTAGTAGGCGGCCGCGCCTTCGACCGGCGCGCGCGCTCCGCCGTGCACGGTGCCACCAAGTTCCGCCGCTTCCTGCAGGGCGGTCTGCATGCTCTCGAAAGCGGCCTTGTCGATCAGCGGCCCGACCAGCGCGCCGCTGTCCAGCGGGTTGCCGACGGTAACGCTGGCGTAGGCTTTGCGCAGCGCGGGGACGAGCTGGTCGTAGATGCTGTCGTGCACGAAGAGCCGGCGCATGGTGGTGCACCGTTGTCCCGCCGTACCCATGGCGCCGAAGGCGATGGCGCGCAGGGCCATGTCCATGTCGGCCGAGGGGCAGACGATCCCCGCGTTGTTGCCGCCAAGCTCGAGGATGCACTTGCCGAAGCGGGCCGCCACTTTTGGCCCGACGACGCGGCCCATGCGGGTTGAGCCGGTGGCCGAGATCAGCGCCACCTTCGGGCTGTCCACCAGCGCCTCGCCCAGCTCCGGCCCGCCGATCAACACCTGGCTCAGCCCCTCGGGCGCGTCGCCGAAGCGGGCAAGGGCACGCTCCAGTACCGCCTGGCAGGCGAGCGCGGTCAGCGGGGTCTTCTCGGACGGTTTCCAGAGTACCGGGTCGCCGCAGACCAGCGCCAGCGCGGCGTTCCAGCACCAGGGCGCGCAGGGGAAATTGAAGGCGGTGATGATGCCGACCACGCCGAGCGGGTGCCAGGTCTCCATCATGCGGTGGCCGGGGCGTTCGGTGGCGATGGTCAGGCCGTAGAGCTGGCGAGAGAGGCCGACAGCGAAGTCGCAGATGTCGATCATTTCCTGCACTTCGCCCAGCCCCTCGGAAGGCGACTTGCCCGCCTCGATCGAGACCATGCGGCCGAGCGCTTCCTTGGATTTGCGCAGTTCCTCGGCGTAGAGCCGCACGAGCTCCCCGCGGCGCGGGGCGGGCACGAGGCGCCAGGCCCGGAAGGCCTGTGCGGCGATGTTGATCGCCCTGGCCGCGTCTTCCGCGCTGTGGGTTGCGACCGTGGCGACGACGTCGCCAGTCACCGGGGAGACAACCTGCAAGCCGCCGTCCACGTCAAGCGCGGCGGCGACGCCGCAGCTTTCGAGCGTTTCGGCGGTGAGGGTGGGCAGGGGTTTGCTCAGCATGGGGGCCTCCGGGAGCGATGGGTCGGCGTAAGGTTAGCAAGCGGACAGCCGATGCGCATAACGCCAAGTCGGGCTGACCCCATGCGGGTTTGGCATGGTGATCGCCGCTGCTGCGGCCTATCGTGACCGCCGCATCAACCCGAGGACCGACGTGCCCCTGCAACGACGCCTGCTTCCCGACATGAAGGTGCTGCAGACCTTCGAGCTTGCCGCCCGGCACGGCAATTTCACCCGCGCGGGCGAGGCGCTTTCCCTGACCCAAAGCGCGGTCAGCCGGCACGTGCGGGACCTCGAGGCGCAGATCGGCAAGCCGCTGTTCGACCGTCTGCGGGGGCGGGTGGTGCTGACCCAGGCCGGGGCGGAGCTGTTGCCCGAGGTGCAGCGCCTGCTGCGCATGGCCGAGAGCACCATGCGCCATGCCACCGCCGGGGCGCAAGGCCAGAGCCTCTTGGCGCTGAACGCGCCGCCAACCTTCGCCACGCGCTGGCTCATGCCGCGGCTGCCTGATTTCCTGGCGCGGCACCCGGGGCTGCGGGTGGATGTGAGCACGAATCCTGGCGTCTTCGACCTTGGCAGCCGGCAATGCGATCTCGCGCTGCACTTCGGTCAGCCGCTCTGGCCGGGCGGGCAATGCACCTACCTGTGCAGCGAGATCGTGGTGCCCGTCGCCGGAGGTGCGCTGCGGGACCTTCGGATCGGACGGGCGGGGGAGCTGCTGGCGCAGCCCAAGCTGCATGTCACCAGCCGCGCGACCATGTGGGCGGAGTGGTTTGCCAGCTTGGGGCTGGACGGGGCCGATCCGCAAGGCGGCCACTGGTTCGACGAATTCGCGCTCAGCATCGAGGCGGTCAAGGCCGGGCTCGGCATCGCGCTACTGCCCCGTTACCTGATCGAGGCGGAGCTGGAGCGCGGCGAGCTGACCATCGTGCTGGACGCGCCGCTGAGCACCGAGCAGGCTTGGTACATCGTCGCGCCGGAAGGGCGGGGCGACAAGGCTGCGGCCTTCGCGGACTGGCTTCAGGGACAGGTTTCCTTCCGCCCGCTGGTCGGGTGACGGGCTTTCATTAAACGTTTGTAAACAGCCGGCTCCCGGAGTTGCCTCATGCGGGCCAGAGCCATGCGCCGGATGCAAGGCGGGTCTTCTTTTTCGGCAGTGGTGCTGCGGCGCAGCAAATGGCATCAATAGCTCATCGGCACCACGCAGTGCCGAGGAATTTTCTAGAGGCTCTCCTCCTCCTCCCTGAGCCTCGGAAATCGGCGACGACCCTTCTCCTCCTCCCTTGGGTCGTCGCCACCCTTCCTCTCCTCCCGGACTACTCGTCCCCATGCAGCTATGCCCGACGCCGTGTGCGCGCTCCGTGACGCGCGACAGATCGGTCTCGGTCGTCGCGATGCCATGCGCGCCTGGCGTCATAGCCCGTCTCGGTTCGTGCTCGTGATCGGTTCAAAGTTCCGAGCCGCTGCCGCGCAATCCGCCCAGCATCCAATACGTCCCGAGATAGCTGCCTGCGCCGACCAGAATAACGGCCCCGAGAGCAATGTATCGAAGGCCGTCCGCCTCGAGCGCGCCGCTGAAACCTCCGCAAGCTCCCGCCACCGTGGCGGCCATGACAGCCGTGGCGATGCCGATCCGCGGCAGTCGCTGCCGCAACCGCTGATCAACCCGCGTGGCGGCGCCTAAGCTGCGGGTGCCCCGCCAAAGCTGCAGCGCCATGACCCAGCCCGCGACCGTCGTACCAAGCGCCGCGGCCGAAAATCCCATGACCGGCGCGAGGCCAAGCGCCAGCGCGGCGTTCACTGCCATCGACCATAGCGCAAAGCGGAACGGGCTGCGGGTGTCCTCTCGCGCGAAGTAGAGAGGCTGAAGCACCTTTTGCAGCACGAAGGCCGGCAGGCCCGCGCCGTAGATCGCCAACGCCAGTGCGGTCGGGCCGACGTCGGATTCAAGGAACGCCCCGCGGCGGAACAGCACCGAGATCAGCGGCTCGGCGATGACAACCAGCGCCACCGCGGCGGGCAGCGTCAGAACCAGGGCAAGCTCGGCCGCGCGGTTGAAGGCATGGCGGGCGCCGGCGATGTCGCCAGACTTGTGGCGGCGGGTGATCTCGGGCAGCAGCACGATGCCGATCGCGATCCCGACGACTCCCAATGGCAGTTGATAGAGCCGGTCGGCGTTGGTCAGCCAGGCGATGCCATGCTCGAAGTAAGAGCCGACCTGCCGCCCAACCAGCAGGTTCACCTGCACGACGCCCCCCGCCAGCACCGCCGGGGCGGCGACCACGAGCAGCCTGCGCATGTCGGGACTCAGCCGCGGGCGGCGCAGACGCAGCGCGAAGCCCATGCGCCGGGCTGCCCACCAGACAATTGCCAGCTGCGCCAGTCCCGACAACGGGGTCGACCAGGCCATCGCGAGGCCCATGTCCCAGCCGCGCCGGTCCGCCAGCAGCATCGCGGTGATCAGGACGAGGTTCATCACCACGGGTGCAGCGGCGGCGGTGGCGAAGCGGCCTCCCGCATTCAGAAGGCCCGAAAGCAGCGCGGTGAGCGAGATGAACAGGATGTAGGGAAAGCAGATGCGCCCGTAGACCACCGCCAGATCGAACCTCTCGTCGCCGAGAAAGCCGCTGGCCTGCAGCGCCACCAGCCACGGCATCGCCAGATGCGCCAGCAGCGAGACCGCAAACACCACGGCAAAGAGACCAGAAAAGGCCTCTTCGGCAAATCCGCGCGGGTTGTCGCGGGCCTCGAGGCGCCGCGCGAACATCGGCACGAAGGCGGTGTTGAACGCTCCCTCGGCAAAGAAACGGCGAAACATGTTGGGCAGGCTGAAAGCGACGAGATAGGCTTGCGCCACCGGCCCGGTCCCGAGGTAGGCGGCGATCATCAGGTCACGCAGGAAGCCGACAAGACGGCTGGCGAGCGTCCAACTGCCGACCGATAGGATGCCTCGGAGGAGCGGGCTTCTCATCGAGCGGGCATTGCGGGTCGGGGGCCAGATACGGGATCAGGCATGGGACCTCATGGGTGTCGTCTCCTGCGCGCGGGCCCGCGGCCCGCGGTGTCGGTCCTGTGCTATCGCGGCACAGTGGCGCTGTCGAGCACCGCGGTGGCGCGTGTCGGTGTGACGCCGGCCGGCGGCTCGATGAAGCTCCGGACGAACTCGGTGGCCGGCTGGTTGCGGATCTCGGCGGGGGCTCCGACCTGTTCGATCCGGCCCATCGACATGACCGCGACCCGGTCGGCGAGGGTCAGGGCTTCTTCCTGGTCATGGGTGACGAAAACGGTGGTAAGCCCCGTTGCATCGTGGATCTCGCGCAACCCGGCGCGCAGCTCGCGGCGCACCCTGGCGTCGAGCGCTCCGAAGGGCTCGTCGAGCAGCAGCATGCGCGGCTCGGGTGCCAGCGCACGCGCCAGCGCGACCCGCTGGCGCTGGCCGCCCGACAGCTGGCTGGGATAACGCCCGGCGATCTGCGGCAGTTGGATCAGCTCGAGCAGCCGCGCGACGCGGCGGGCGATCTCGGCACTGCCGGGGCGGGCGCGGCGCGGCCGGGCGCGCAGACCGTAGGCGATGTTTTCGAACACTGTCATGTGGCGAAAGAGCGCGTAGCTCTGGAACACGAAGCCGGTGCGCCGCTGCTGCACCGGGGTGCCAGTGGCGTCCACGCCGTCAAGCAGCACCCGCCCGGCGCTTGGCTGTTCCAGCCCGGCCAGGATGCGCAGCAGCGTGGTCTTGCCCGAGCCTGACGGGCCAAGCAGCGAGACCATCGCGCCCGAGGGAATGGCGAGCGACACCGGGTGCAGCGCGGTCATCGTGCCGAAACTCTTGGAAATCTCTTCGATGTCGATGTGCATGGAAGTCTCCGATCAGTGACGGCGGGTGGCGGCCAGCTGGTCCGCGTGGCGCCATTCAAGCAGGGATTTCAGGGCGAGCGTGAGCAGTGCGAGCGCTGCCAGCAGCGCCGCCATCGAGAAGGCGGCGACCGAGAGATACTCGTTGTAGAGCATCTCGATCATGATCGGCATGGTGGTGGTCTGGCCACGGATCTTGCCCGAGATCACCGCCACCGCGCCGAACTCTCCCATGGCGCGCGCATTGCACAGCAGAACGCCGTAGAGCAGCGCCCAGCGGACGTTGGGCAGGGTCACGGTGCGGAACATGTGCCAGCCCGAGGCGCCGAGCGTCAGCGCTGCTTCTTCCTCGGCGCGGCCCTGTTCGGTCATCACCGGGATAAGCTCGCGCGCAACGAAGGGAAAGGTGATGAAAAGCGTCGCCAGCAGCAGGCCCGGGAAGGCGAAAACGATCCTGAGGTCATGCGCCTGCAGCCAAGTGCCGAGCCAGCCGTGCGATCCGTAAAGCAGCACGAGGGCCAGCCCCGCCACCACCGGCGAGACGGAGAAGGGCAGATCGATGAGGGTGATCAGAACGGCCTTGCCACGGAAGTCGAACTTGGCGATGGCCCAGGCGGCGGCGAGGCCGATCGCTGCGTTGAGCGGCACCGAGACGGCGGCGACCATGAGGGTGAGGCGGATCGCCGAGAGCGCGTCGGGCTCGGTGAGTGCGGCGCCGGCGGCGCCAAACCCGTCCCGCAGGGCCTCGGCGAAAACCACCGCAAGCGGCGCGATCAGCAGCACCAGGGTCAGGCCGAGCACGCCCAGCGTGAGCAGGGCGCGGACGGTCGGGCCCTCGGTGGTCGCGCGGAGGGGCTGGGGCCTGTCAAGCGCGGCGGGGTCAGACATGGCCGATCCTCCTGCGGGTCCAGACCTGTGTGGCGTTGATGAAGAGCAGCATCGCGAAGGAGATGCCGAGCATGGCGAGGCCGATGGCCGCAGCCGCGTCGTAGTTGTATTCCTCGAGCCGGATGACGATCAGCAACGGCGCGATCTCGGTCTGTCCTGGCAGGTTGCCGGCGATGAAGATGACCGAACCGAACTCGCCCACCGAGCGGGCCAGCGCCAGCGCAAAGCCGGTCATCAGCGAGGGCGTCAGCACCGGCAGGACGACTTTGCGCAGCGTGCGCAGCCTCGAGGCGCCGAGCGTGGCCGAGGCTTCCTCCCATTCCGAGTCGATCTCGTCGATCACCGGCTGCACGGTGCGCACCACGAAGGGCAGCCCGACGAAGACCAGCGCCAGCCAGATGCCCGCCTCGGTGTAGGCGACGCTGATCCCCAGTGGCGCCAGCGCCTGTCCAAACACGCCGTTCGGCGCGTAGAGCGTGGTCAGCGCGATCCCGGCCACCGCCGTCGGCAGGGCAAAGGGCAAGTCCACCGCCGCATCGATCAGCCGCCGCCCCGGAAAGCGATAGCGGGTCAGCACCCAGGCCAGCGCCAGCCCGAAGACCAGGTTGAACAGCGAGGCGACCAGCGCCGCACGAAACGACAGCAGGAGCGCCGCGCGCACCCGTGCCGGGGCGAGGTGACCGGCGATCTCCGCCGGGCCCATGAGCAGGCCCTGACCCAGAAGCGCCGCCAGCGGCAGCAGAACCACGCCGGTCAGGGCGGCAAGCAGGATCCCCATGCCCAGGCCAAAGCCGGGCAGGGGCGAGGCGACGCGCAGCACCGGGCTCACTCCGCGGAGATCTGGTCGAAGATGCCGCCGTCGCCGAAGAAGCGCGGCTGCGCCTCGGTCCAGCCGCCGAAATCGGCGATCGTGACGAGCTCGAGGTCGGGGAAGCGGTCGATCTCGTCATCCGCGGCCAGCGAGCTGTCCCAGGCGCGGTAGAAGTTTGCGAGCGCCAGCGCCTGCGCCTCGGGGCTGTAGAGATACTCGAGATAGGCCTGCGCCACCTCGCGCTGCGCGTCATCCTTGATATTGCCAGGCACAAGCGCCACCGGCGGCTCGGCGAGTATCGAAACAGAGGGCACGACGATCTCGAAGGCCTCCGCGCCAAGCTCGTCGAGCGCGAGAAACGCCTCGTTCTCCCAGGCCAGCAGCACGTCACCGACGCCGCGTCGGGTGAACGTGGTGGTCGCCCCGCGCGCGCCGCTGTCGAGGACCGGCACGTGTTTGAAAAGCTCTGTCACGTAGTCCCGCGCGCTGTCCTCGCTACCGCCGGACTGGGTCAGCGCCCAGCCCCAGGCGGCGAGGAAATTCCAGCGTGCCCCGCCCGAGGTCTTGGGGTTGGGGGTGACCACCTGCACGTCGTCGCGGATCAGGTCGTCCCAGTCGGCGATGCCCTTGGGATTGCCCTGGCGGACAAGGAAGACGATGGTCGAGGTATAGGGCGCGGAATTATGCGGCAGGCTTGCCTGCCAGTCCTTGGGCAGCACCCCCGAACGCTCGGCGATTGCGTCGATGTCCGAGGCGAGCGCGAGTGTCATCACCTGCGCGTCGAGCCCGTCGATCACCGCACGCGCCTGCGCGCCTGATCCGCCGTGGCTTTGTTCGATGGTGACGGGTTCGTGTCCCTGCGCCTGCCACCAGTCGGCGAATAGCGCGTTGTAGGCGCGGTAGAATTCGCGCGTGGGGTCGTAGGAGACGTTGAGCAGCCGGGTCTCGGCGGCGGCGAGACTGGGGCTCATGACCGCGCCGCTGGCCAGCACGGCGGCGAGCAGGGACGCGTGGGTGCGAAGAAAGGCGAGGCTCATGTCGGGTCTCTCTCACAAGGGGAATGTCAGACCGGCACTTGGCCGGGACGGGTCACGCGGACACGCCATTGCGTGGGGCAGCGGCCTTGCATCCTCTCGCGGGCGGCCCACTTCGGGGGCGCCGGCACGCATGGTCAGCGCGCGGCTGCCGACCTGAAGCGGCAGTCGGGACTCGCGGGTCACGAGGTGCGTCACATGCACCCGCCGCGCAGGACTGGAGTGAAGGGACGTCGGCATTCGGGTCCTCCTTTCGGACGGGCGGGATCGCCCGACGATGAGCTGGGCAGCTTGCCCAATAACCTAAATATCCATCGTGTTAGTCGTATTTGCGAGAGAAGAGGTTCGGCGTCTTGCATCGCTGTGAGAGAACTTTATTCTCTGGCGATCGGTTGCCGCGACAATCCGCTTTCCTGCGCCGCCTCCTATGGCGTGCCGGTGCCGAAGGTTTTCCCTGCCATTACAGGATCTTTCAGCAGATCCTGAAGGGTCAGCGACTCGATCAGCAGTAGGTAGCTGTAGAACACCTCGCCGAAGACCCGGCGCAGCTGGCAGCTCTGCTCGTCGTCGCAATCCTCGCAGCGCTGATAGGCGCGGCGAGAGAGGCAGGGCAGGGGCGCGATGGGCCCGTCGATCTGTTGCAGCAACTCGCCAAGCGAGACTTTTGCGGGCTCGCGGATCAGGAAGTACCCTCCGGCGCGGCCCCGCTTGGCCCCGAGGTATCCGGATTTCCGCAGATCGAGCAGGATGTGCTCGAGAAAGCGCTTCGGCGCTCCCGACCGTTGTGCGACTTCCTCAATGGTCAGCGCCGTGCCCGGTTCGAGCGCCCCGAGGGCCATGAGGGACTTGAGAGCGTATTTGGTCTTCTGCGTGATCATGCGCTCAGTAAAACACCAAATTCACGGCAGGAGAAGTCGTCTTTGCT
This sequence comes from Salipiger sp. PrR007, assembly GCF_010499845.1. Taxonomy (NCBI): domain Bacteria; kingdom Pseudomonadati; phylum Pseudomonadota; class Alphaproteobacteria; order Rhodobacterales; family Roseobacteraceae; genus Salipiger; species Salipiger sp. PrR007. The sequence goes on from NZ_JAAGOZ010000024.1 coordinate 29,416, forward strand.
TTAATCACGACAATGACGGTAGACATATTGTTAAAATGCGACATGCTGATCCGGTAAACCGACTCGCAGGAGGGATCCGGATGGGACTCGACCGCATCGACCGCAAGATCGTCGCAACGCTGATGGGGGACGCGACGGTTCCGCTCGCCCGGCTGGCGGACATGGTGGGGTTGTCACAGACCCCCTGTTGGAAGCGCGTGCGCAAACTGGAGCAGACCGGTGTGATCCGGGGACGCGTGGCTTTGGTGGATCCCGAGCGTCTTGGGCTCGGTCTCACCGTCTTCGTCAGCATTTCGGCACCGGAGCAGAGCGCGGAGTGGCAAAAACTGTTCGAAAGTGTCGTGGTCGGTTTGCCGGAGGTCATGGAGGTCTATCAACTTGCCGGGAGTCACGATTACGTCCTGCGCATCGTGGTTCGCGACATGTCCGGCTTCGAGCGTCTGCGGCGGCAGATCACCGAAGCAGTTCCGGTGCGCGAGATTTCCGCCAACTTCGCGCTGCGGCGGTTGAAGACCCAGACTGTACTGCCGATCGACACCATCACTGCGTAGGCCACCTTGCCGGCTACCCGACTTCAACGGCGATCTCAGCACAAATTCAGCGCCTCGCGTGCCAGCGCGGCGATGAGGTCGGTGCGCGTGACGATGCCGACAATGCGTTCGCTCTCCAGCACCGGGATGGCATCGACATCCCCATCCGCCATCATCGGGAGCAGCGCGGAGGTGACCGGCAAAGAGGCGCCCACACGGGATCGGGGGCGGACACGAGTTCGCCAGCCCCCCTTGAGACGGGCTCCTTCGTGCCGCAAGCTGATCGCGACTGCCCCGAAAGGAGGACCCCCCGATGGTCGAGTACACCCGGACGTTCGCGATGGTTGCCACGGTTATTGCCCTCGGCGCTTGTGCTCAGGGCCCGCAGATTCAACCACTGACCAAGGGCTTCGTCGAGGGCAGTTTTTCCGCGAGCGATGCGGCCGTGGGGGCATGCAAGGCCAAGCTGGCGGCAGAAACCTCGGGCAGGCTGAAGGTCGTGGGATCGCAATCCTCGGGCGCAAGAAGCTCGGTCTACATGCGGATCGGTCCAAGCGGCGCCCCGTGGCGATGCCGGGTGGGCTCGGATGGGAGCAATCCGACCGTCGGATTCATGGGGTATGGCGGGATGGCCTAACGTCAGCGCGCGACAAAATTCTGTTTCCTAGGTCAGGCTGAGAACTGGCGCACCCAAAGTCGGATCGAGGCGATGTCGACGAAGCCGAAGAGACGTTCCGCTGTCGATCATGTGCAGGGCATCCGGCGCGCTAGCTATGGGTTTAGGAAGGCACCGAAATTCCGACATTTTGCCGAGCTTGCCGCCAACGATGTCGAGCCCGAAAAGCATGGCTGTCAAACGGAAGACCTACGGCGCCGAGTTGAAGGCGAAGGTGCCGCTTGAGGCCGTTCATGCTGAGCGGGCATGCGCCGAGCTGGCGGCAAACCGTGGCGCGCATCAAAGCCTGATCAACACACGGACGCGACAGTCTCCCGCGGGCCTGTCCTGCCCCCTGTCGGGCGGGGCCGAGGGGAGGGCGGCCGAGAAGGAGGTCGAGATCGAGACACAGCCCCCCAAGACCGGTTAGCTCGGGGTGGAGGAGGATTTTTCTGGCCAAGGCCTCCGGACGGCGGGCGTGTCCCGGAGGAGAGAACTGATCGTGCCAGGGCACCCTGTCGCTTGGCGTCACTCCGCAGGCTGCGCAGCCTGCGTGCCCAAGGCGCGCCTACCCGGTTTCTCTCGCAGCATGAGCATCGCAGGGGTCACCACGAGGGTGAGCACCGTGGCAATCACCAGCCCGCCGGCGATCGCGCTCGACAGTTCCGTCCAATACTGAGTCGAGGGCGCGCCGAAGACGATCTCGCGGTCGATGAAGTTGATGTTCATCCCCAGCACCATCGGCATCAGGCCGAGCGCCGTGGTGACCGAGGTGAGCACCACCGGGCGCAGGCGTTGCGCGCCGGTCCGCAGCGCGGCTTCGAGCGGCGAGAGCCCGGCCCTGCGCAGGTCATTGTAGGCATCGATCAGCACGATGTTGTTGTTCACCACGATGCCTGCCAGCGCGATCACCCCGACGCCGCCCATGACGATGCCGAAGGGGCGCCCGGTGACGACCAGCCCCAGCAGCACGCCGCCGATCGAGAAGACGATGGCGCTCATCACCACGGCGGACTGGTAGATGCTGTTGAACTGCACCACGAGGATCAGGAACATCAGCACGATGGCGGCAACGAAGGCGAGCGCAAGGAAGATCATCGATTCCTGCTGATCCTCGGCTTCGCCGGCGAAGTCGTAACTGGCGCTCTCGGGTAGATCCGCCCTGTCGAGCTCGGCGCGCAGGGCGGTGACCTGATCGTTGACCAAAAGCCCGGGCGCGACGTTCGCCTCGATGGTGGTGACGCGCTTTTCGTCGATCCGGCGGATGACGCCGACGCGCTCGACTGGCTCGAAGGTCACGAAGTTCGAGATCGGCACGAGACCCGCCGAGGTCGGCACACGCAGGTTCGTCAGTTCCGACAGCGAGCGGGAGTCGTTGGGGAAGCGCACGCGCACGTCGAGCTCGCCGTCGGCGTCCGGCGGCCGGTAGTCGGTCACGGTGATGCCCTGGGTGAGCAGCTGCACCGCCTGGCCGAGCAGGCTGACGTCGGCCCCGAAGCGCGCCGCCTCGGCGCGGTCGACGTTGATCGCCACCTCGACCCCGGGCAGAGGGCGGGTGTCGGTGACGTCTGTGAAGCCGCCGACACGTTCCATCGCGGCCAGGACGGCATCCACCGAGGCGCTCTGTTCCGAGGCGTCGCTCGCCGAGACCCTGAGGTTCACCGGCTTGCCGCTCGAGGGTCCGCCGCTTTCTGTCTCGACCTGCACGTCGATGCCGGCAATATCGGCCATCTTGTCACGGATTTCGGCGCCGATCTCGTCGGCGGTCCGGCGCTCCTGCCAGTCCACGAGGTCAAGCTGAAGCGTGCCGATCACGTCCTCCTCGCCGCCTCCGGCGCTCATGGTCGAGCGAGCGTAGACGCTCTCGATGCCCTCGGTGCCGACAAGCCGGTCTTCGACCTTGCGCACCAGATCGTCGCGCTCGTAGATCGACAGGTTGTCACGGGCGCGCACCTGCACCTGCATGAACTCGGGCTCGACCGACGGGAAGAACGAGATGCCGCGCCCGAACTGGCCGTAAAGCGCGAAGCCGCCAAGCAGCAGCGCCAGCGCCAGGACGATGGTCGTCCAGGGGCGCAGGATGGCGCGTTCGAGCAGTCGCACATAAGCCCCGATGAGCCCACCGATCTGCCGCGGGTCGCCGCGTTCGGCGGCGTGCAGCGCCGCCTTGGCGCGCGCGGTCTGCGGCTGGTTGCGGCCGATCATGCCGCCGAGGACCGGAATGAAGATCAGCGCCATGAAGAGCGAGGCCCCGAGGGTCAGGATGACCGTGATCGGCAGGTACTTCATGAACTGCCCGATGAGGCCGGTCCAGAACAGCAGCGGGAAGAACACCGAAAGGGTGGTGGCGGTCGAGGCGATGATCGGCCAGGCCATGCGTTTGGCGGCATGGGCGTAGGCGGCCTTGGGGCTGTCGCCCTCCTGCAGGCGGCGATCGGCCAGTTCGACCGTGACGATGGCGCCGTCGACCAGCATGCCCACCACGAGGATCAGCGCGAAGAGCACGACGATGTTCATCGTGTAGCCCATCGCCCAGATGATCGCGACACCGGCAAGAAAGGCGCCGGGGATCGACAGGCCAACGAGGATCGCCGAGCGGAAACCGAGCGCAAAGATGATGACGATCATCACCAGCATGATGGCGGCCATGACGTTGGCCTCGAGGTCCGAAAGCAGCGTCTTCACCTGCTCGGACTGATCCTGAAGGTAGGTCACGCGCAGGCTATCCGGCCAGTCGGCGCTCATCTCGTCGATGACCTCTTTGCTGGCCGCAACCGTGTCGATGATGTTGGCCCCCGAGCGCTTGGTGACCTCGAGTGCGAGCGAGGGCTGGCCGTCGATGCGCGCATAGCCGGTGGGGTCCTCGAAGGTGCGGCGCACCGTGGCGACATCGCCGAAGGTGACGACGGTGGTGCCGTCGACCTTGACCGGCATGTCCATCACATCCTCGAGATCCTCGATAAGGCCGGGCACCTTCAGCACGATGCGCCCGCCGCCGGTCTCGATGGCGCCCGCCGCGATCAGCTGGTTGTTGCGCTGAAGCTGGCTGGTCAGGCTCTCGAAGCTGAGGTTGTAGGTCTGAAAGACCGTGGGATCGATCAGCACCTCGAGGAATTCCTCGCGCGCGCCGCCGATGTCCACCTCGAGCACGCCAGGCAGCGCCTCGAGCTTGTCCTGCACCGCCTCGGCGATGTCGTTCAGCGTCCGCTCGGGCAGGGGGCCGGACAGCACGGCGGTGATGATCGGGAAGAGCGCGGTGTTGATCTCGGTGACGTTGAGCGTGGTCGCATCCTCGGGCAGGTCGCTCTGCACCGTGTCGGCGGCCTCACGTACCTTGTCGAGCGCCTCGTCGATGTCGCCGCCGGCGGCGAATTCGAGCTGCACGCTGGCAAAGCCCTCGGTGGCCTCGGCCGACATCTTCTCGAGCCCCTCGATGGCGCCGAACTCGGCCTCCATAGGCTCGATGAGCAGCCGCTCCGCGTCCGAGGGGCTGATACCGTCGAGCGTCGTGCTGACGTAGACGAGCGGCAGGGGAACCTCGGGGTTCGCCTCCTTGGGGATCGAGACATAGGCCACGGCGCCGAAGGCGAGGATCATCCCCAGCAGGATCATCACCGCGCGGCCGCGGGAGAAGGCGGCGTCGATCAGGCTGTTCATTGGGTGTCCTCGGCGAGGTCGAGCGGCAGGGCGGCAGTGGCGGCGGAGCCTTGCCCTGTGCTTTCCTCCCGCTCGGCGCGGACGTCCTCGCCGTCGCGCACGAAGCCCTGTCCAAGGGTGATGAGCGTCGCTTCGTCGTCGAGCCCGGTGACCCAGACGCTGTCGATCTCCGTCTTCACGATCTGGACCGGATGGAAAACGACGCGCCCGTCCTCGACGGTCTTCAGCCCGATCTGACCGGCCTCGTCGAGCGAGATGATCGATGGAACGACGCGATGCGCCTTGGCCTCGCCGGTGGGGATGGTGACCTGCGCCGAGATGCCCGCGGGCACCTCGCCGCCGGGGTTGGCGACCTCGATCTCTGTCAGGAACGTGCGGGTCTCGGCGGCCGCGGCGGCACCGACGAAGCTGACGCGCCCCTCGCGGGTCTGGCCGGTGATGAAACTGACCTCGGCGCTCTGTCCCTCGCGGATCCGGCTCAAGGCCTGCTGCGGCACCTGGATGGCAACGGTGAGCGGGTCGTTGTCCACGATGCGCGAGATGGTGGCACCGGCCTGCACGTATTCGCCCTCGCTGGCAGGCAGCGCCTCGATGCGCCCCGCGAAGGGGGCTTCGACGACGAGATTGCCGATGGCCTCCTCGGCGCTTGCCACGTCGGCCTCGGCGACGGCCAGCGCGGCGCGGGCGTCGGACAGCCGGTCGTTGGTGGCGACGCCGCGCTCGAAAAGCTGCGCGGCATTGTCGAATTCCCGCCGGGCATTGGTGCGCTGTTCCTTGGCCTGGGCCAGCGCGGCCTCGGCGCGGGTCGAGTCGAGGCGGGCGAGGATGTCTCCCGGATCCACTCGGTCGCCCTTGGAGAAGGGCACCTCGATCACCGTGCCCGCGGTCTCGGCGATCACCTCGGTGTCACGATCGGGCAGCGCCTGACCCTCGGCGCGGTAGCTCAGCGTGACCGGCTCCGCCTGCGAGGGGCGGACCCTCACCGAGGGTGGCAGCGGCTCCTTGGCGACGGCCTCGTTCTTTGGCTCGGCACCGGGGAAGAGGAAGCCGCTGCCCATCCAGGCGACGAGAGCCCCCACCAGTGCGATGGCGATCCAGAGCGGCCGCGAGGAGCCGCGGTCGGTTTCGAACTGCAGCGCCGGTCCTTGGGGCGCGGCGTCGGGGCGGTCGGTCATGCTGGTGCACCTTCGCTCATGAGGGCGTGATCGGAACTCGGTCTGCGCGCCTTTACATACCGACCGTCGGTCTGTAATCAAGGGCGCAGATGACGGAGAACGTAATCGTGACCGCCAAACGTTCCAGAATGACCGCAGGGGACCGCCGCACGGCGATCCTGGATGTCGCGGCCGAGCTACTGTCCACCCACCCGTGGGAAGAGGTGACCGTGGCCCTTCTTCTCGAGGGGGCAGGGATCTCCAAGGGCGGCTTCTACCACCACTTCACCTCGAAGGAGGACGTCCTCGAGGCGCTTTTGCTGCGGTTCACCGACGCGTGCACCGCAGCAGGCCAGGCGGTCCACGAGCGGAGCCCGGGCGGCGCGGTCGCGCGCTTCACCGCCTATCTCGGGGGCACGACCCGCTGGGAACTCGACCATGCCGAAAAGATCGTGGCGGTGATCCGTATCGCGATGATGGCCGGGAACGAGTCGATCTTTCTCAAGCTCGAAGAGGAAACCCGGCAGCGGGCCACGCCGCTATTGCGACGGCTCGTCGCCGAGGGCGTCCGGGAAAGGGCCTTCGACGTGATCGACATCGACATGACCGTGAGCTTGCTGCAGCACGCGTGGCGGATGCGCTGGGTGGTCCTCGGGCAGGCGCGCCAGCTCTGCGCAGCGGGCGACTTCGCCGGGGGACGGGCGATGCTCGAGGACCGGCTGAGCCTCGAGGAGCGGATGACCAACCGGCTGCTCGGGTGCGCCGCGGAGACGCCGGTGCGCATGCCCGCTGCCGAGGAATTCAAGGGGTTCTTGACGTCCCTCTGACCCCTCGGCCTGCCCCACGTGCCTCACCGAAGGGTAGGACGTGCGGGGGGGCTGGTCCATCCCGCCAGCCTCCTCGCGCCGCTAAGACAGCACGGCGCCCGCCCTGTGCCGCGGGCGACGAGCGTCAGGCCGGCGTCCAGCGCGATGCGCAGCGCGTAGTCGGTTGCGGCGCTGGGGGCGACCAGAGCCGTTGCGCCGAGCGCGATGGTCTTCTGCACCATCTCCGTCGACACGCGCGACGAGATGATCACCGCGCCTTCCGCAGGGTTCTGGTCGGCCTGGCACAGCGCGCCGGCCAGCTTGTCGAGCGCGTTGTGCCGTCCCACGTCTTCGCGGGCCATCACGATGCCGCGGCCTGGCACCAGAAAGCCCGCCGCATGGCAGGCGCGCGTGCGATCGTGCAAGGGCTGGTGCGCGCGGAGCCGTTCAGGCGCCGCGGCGAGCTCGTCCGGGTCGAAACAGGGGCCATCGGGCAAGCTCGGCAGGTCGCGCGCCACCTTGGCAAGGCTGTCTATGCCGCAGAGCCCGCAGCCCACTGGCCCGACCATGGCGCGCTGGCGCTTCAACACGCGACGGGACGCCTCTGGCGCCAGCCACATGCGCGCCTCGAAGCCATTCGGGTGGTGCAGGATTTCGAGCTCGCGCAGCTCTCCACGGTGCTGGAGGATACCCTCGGTCAACATGAACCCGAGCGCGAAGTCCTCCAGATCGTCGGGGGTCGCCATCATCACCGCGAGCGTGCTGCCGTCGCAGGTCAGCGCCACGGGGGCTTCCCCGATCTGCGGCGGCAGCGCAGGCCCCTCGCCGGTCAGGCTCTGGTGCAGGCTCACGCGACGATCCTCACGGGTGTGCCCTTGTAGGCGGGGGTCTGGGAATTTTTCTCGTGGTAGGTCAGCGGCACCAGCGGGTTGAGTTCGGGATAATAGCCCGCGATGCAGCCATCGGGAAGGTCGTAGGGGGTGATCCTGAAGTCCTCGACCCGCCGGGCCACGCCATCGTCGACGGCGGTGACCAGCGCCACCTTCTGCCCCTCGGAAAGGCCGAGCCGCTCCATCTCGCGCCGGTTGATCATGACGATCTCGCGCCCGCCGCTCAGCCCGCGCAGCCGGTCGGAAAAGCCGTAAATCGTGGTGTTGAACTGGTCGTTCGACCGCAGGGTGATCAGCGTCATCACCTCTGTCCCCGTCGGCGCCTCGCCAAGCGCCGAGAGCGTCGTGGGCTCGGTGAACCCGGCCTTGCCGCTTTCGGTGTGCCAGATGCGATCGCGGGCGGGATTTCCACGGTAGAAGCCGCCGGGCTGCATCAACCGCTCGTTGAAGTCGGCGAAGTCGTCAGGGAAGGTCTGGGCGATCAGGTCGCGCACCAGATCGTAGTTTTCAGTCCATCCCTCCCAGTCCAGCTTCGGGTTCTCGGGCAGCGTCGCCTTGGCCATGCCCGCCACGATGGCGAGCTCGGAGCGCACCGTCTCCGACGGTGGCTCGGCCCCGCCGAGCGAGCCGTAGATATGCGAGAAGGTATCCTCCATCGAGACGGCCTGCGGGCCGGTCGCCTGCACGTCGCGATCGGTGCGGCCAAGGCAGGGGAGGATGTAGCTGACCTGGCCCGGCACAAGGTGAGAGCGGTTGAGCTTGGTGGCCACATGCACGGTCAGGCGCAGGCGCGGCCAGGCGGCCTCCATGCGCGCCCGATCAGGCAGGGCGCGGATCAGGTTGCCGCCGAGCGAGATCATCGCCTCGACGCGGCCGTCGAGGATGCCCTCGCAGGCGTGGACGGCGTTCATTCCCTCGCGGGTCGGTGCTTCGATCCCGAAGAGTGCGCGCAGCTTGTCTGCTGGCATATGCGCCGATTTCTCGCCGATGCCGACGGTGCGCTGACCCTGAACGTTGGAATGGCCGCGCACCGGCGAGATGCCGGCGCCCAACTTGCCGATATTGCCGCGCATGAGGAGCAGGTTGCACAGCATCCCCAGGTTAAGCCAGCCGTTGACATGCTGCGTCATGCCCATTCCGTAGATGCCTATTGCGGTCTTGGCCGAGAGATACACCTCCGCCGCCTCGCGGATCATCGCTTCGGTCAGCCCTGAGTGCCGCTCGATCTCAGCCCAACTGGCGGCCCGTACGGCCTGCTGCGTCTCCGGGAAGCCGCTTGTATGTTCCGTGATGAATCCGTGATCCAGCACGGTGCCGGGCGCGGCGTCCTCGGCCTCGAGCACGCATTTCATCAGACCGGCGATCACCGCGATGTCTCCGCCCGGGCGCAACTGGTAATAAAGCTCGGAGATCCGCGTCGGTGTGCCGACGGTCATCTGCGCCGGGCTCTGCGGGTCGGCGAATTCGATCAGCCCGCGCTCGCGTACCGGGTTGAAGGTGACAATACGGCAGCCGCGCTTCACCGCATCCTTCAGCACGTGCAGGAAGCGCGGGCTGTTGGTGCCGGTGTTCTGGCCGAAGAAGAAGATCGTGTCGCAATGCTCGAAATCCTCGAGCGTGCAGGTGCCGACCGGTGTGCCGATGAAGGTCTTGAGGTTCACGCTGGTGGTCTCGTGGCACATGTTCGAGCTTTGCGGCAGGTTCTGGTGCCCCATGGCGCGGGCGAAAAGCGCGTAGAGATAGGAGGCCTCGAGCCCCGCGTGGCCGGAGGCATAGAAAACTGCCTTTTCGGGGGCCATACCACGCAGCTCGCGACCGATCTCGGCAAACGCCTCCTCCCAGCGGACCGGCAAATAGCGGTCCTGCGCCGGATCGTAGCGCAGCGGCTCGGTCAGGCGGCCGGACTTTTCCAGATCATGGTCGTGCCAGCCGCGCAACTCGGTGAGGGTGTGCTGTGAGAAGAACTCGGCCCCGGCGCGGTTGCGGTCAAGCTCCCAGAGGGTCGCCTTTGCCCCGTTTTCGCAAAATTCAAAGGTGCTTGGCTTTGCCGGCTTGGCCCAGGCGCAGGAGGAGCACATCACCCCGCCCGGCTTATTGAGCTTGGCCAGTACCTTCGTCGCCACGGTGGGGACACCGGTTTCGCCAGCTATCCGGGCGACACCCTTCAGTGAGCCCCAACCGCCGGCCGGGTGACTGTCGAAGGGCGTGTCCGGATCCTGGGTGTCGGCCCGGTGGCCGGCAGAGGAATTTCTTTCGTCCATGACATCGCTCCTTTGCTCCGTGGGGGCTTCGGGACAACCGGGGCGTCGGGGGGATTGTTCCGCCGGTGCCGGTTCCGTGAAGCCTCCGGGTGATCCGCAGCGGCTGCCGTGCCGTAGTCTCCATCAATGGGGCAGACCGACCACGGAGCGATCCGGCCGGACCGGCCGATTGCCCGAAGATCGTCCGGCTGTTTGCCGGATGCGCGGGCGGGGCTAGCTCTACCTAAAGCCACACCTTCGACGGAATTTGCCATGACCGCAGAAGTTCTCGCCCGGCTCCAGTTCGCCTTTACGGTGTCGTTCCACATCATCTTCCCGGCCTTCTCGATCGGGCTGGCGAGCTATCTCGCGGTGCTCAACGGCGCCTGGCTGTGGACGCGGGACGGGCGGTATCTGTCTCTGTTCAACTTCTGGAAGAAGATCTTCGCCGTCGCCTTCGGCATGGGCGTGGTGTCGGGCATCGTCATGTCCTACCAGTTCGGCACCAACTGGTCGGTGTTTTCCGACAAGGCCGGCCCGGTGATCGGGCCGTTGATGGCCTACGAGGTGCTGACCGCCTTCTTCCTCGAGGCGGGCTTTTTGGGGATTATGCTCTTCGGCCGTAGCCGGGTGGGGGACGGGCTGCACATGCTGGCGACCGGCATGGTGGCGCTGGGGACGCTGATCTCGGCCACTTGGATCCTCGCGGTGAACAGCTGGATGCACACGCCGGCCGGCTTCTCGATCGCCGAGAACGGCCAGTTCGTGCCCGAGGACTGGTGGCAGATCGTCTTCAACCCCTCCTTTCCCTACAGGTTGGTGCACATGGTGCTGGCGGCCTATCTGACCACCGCGCTCGTGGTCGGCGGCGCCTCGGCCTACCAGCTTCTTAAGACGCCCGGCCACACGGTGTCGAAACGGAGCCTGTCGATGGCGATGTGGATGCTGGTGCTCGTGGCGCCGCTGCAGATCTTCGCCGGCGACCAGCACGGGCTCAACACGCTCGAACATCAGCCTGCGAAGATCGCCGCGATGGAGGGCCACTTCGAGCGCCACGAGGGTGGCGTGCCGCTGGTGCTCTTTGCCATCCCGGACCAACAGAACCAGAAGCTGGACTATGCGCTCGAGGTGCCGCACCTGGGCTCGCTCATCCTGACACACAGCTGGGACGGGCAGATCCCGGCCCTCTCGGAATTCCCGGTCGAGGATCAGCCGCCGGTTTGGATCGTGTTCTGGTCGTTCCGGGTGATGGTGGCGCTCGGCTTTGCCATGCTCGGGCTGGCGCTCTGGGGGCTCTGGGCGCGCTGGCGAGGCCGGCTCTATAGCGATCCCTGGTTGCTGCGCGCCTGCGTGGCGCTCGGTCCGGCGGGTTTTGTGGCGGTGCTGGCGGGATGGATCACCACCGAGGTCGGCCGCCAACCCTGGACGGTCTACGGCCTGCTGCGCACCTCCGAGAGTCATTCGCCGTTGGACCTGCCGGCTCTGACCACCTCGCTGATCGGCTTCGTCACCGTCTATTTCTTCGTCTTCGGAGCGGGCACCTTTTACCTGCTGCGGATGATGCGCAAGGCGCCCGATACGCCGCGGCTCGGCCTGCGCGACGGGCCGATCCGGACGGCGGGGATCATGCCAGGCCCTGCAGTGACCCCCGGCGAGAGGAGCGACTGACATGCTCGGATTGGAGCTTTCCTTCATTTGGGCAGGGATCATCGCCTTTGCCGTGCTGGTCTACGTGATCCTCGACGGGTTCGATCTTGGGGTCGGCATCCTGTTCCCGCTCGCCAAGACCGAGCAGGAGCGCGACGTGATGATGAACTCGGTCGCGCCGATCTGGGATGGCAACGAAACCTGGCTGGTGCTGGGCGGCGGCGGGCTCTTCGCGGTCTTCCCGCTGGCCTATGCGGTGGTCATGCCGGCGCTTTACGTGCCGATCATCCTGATGCTTCTCGCGCTGATCTTCCGAGGGGTCGCTTTCGAGTACCGTTGGCGCACGAAACGCTGGAAGCGGCTGTGGGACTTCGCCTTTTTCGGCGGCTCGCTGGTGGCGGGCTTCTCGCAAGGCATGGCGCTCGGTGGGCTGGTGCAGGGCATCGAGGTGGTGGATCGCGGCTACGCCGGCGGCTGGTGGGACTGGCTCTCGCCCTTCTCGTTGCTCACCGGGCTGGCGGTGGCCACGGGCTATGCGCTGCTCGGCGCCACGTGGCTCGTGATGAAGCTCGAGGGCGGGGTGCATGACCGCATGCGCCGGGTGGCGCAGCCGCTGGGTCTGGCGACGCTGGTCTTTCTGGGCCTCGTGTCGCTCTTCACGCCGCTGCAGGACGAGGTCTACTTCCAGCGCTGGTTCAGCGGCGGCTCGCTGGTCTTCTCCGTGGCCGTACCTGTGCTGGTGCTGCTTTGCGCGACGGGTCTCTGGAAGGGGCTGCGAGGCGGCGGTGACCGACTGCCGTTCTTCTCGGCGCTCGGCTTTTTCGTGCTGGGCTTCATCGGCATCGGCATCAGCTTCTATCCGATGATCGTCCCGCCCTCGCTGACCATCGTCGAGGCCGCGGCGCCCGACAGCAGCCTTGCCTTCGCGCTCGTGGGCACAGTGATCCTGATCCCGATCATCCTGGCCTACACCGCCTACGCCTACTGGGTGTTCCGCGGCAAGATCGACCCCTCTGAGGGCTATCACTGATGCGGGGCAGGAGGCTGCTCTGGTTCGTAGGGCTCTGGCTTGCGGGGATCGCCGCGGTGGGTGCCGTGGCGCTGCTGATCCGGCTCGCGCTGCCCTACTGAGCCGGTGCGAGGCGAGCGACCCGGCACGCGCGCCAGAGGAATTGGCGAGCAACCGCCACGAATTTGTCACGGAACGCCTGAGGACGCGCCTTTGGCGAGACGGGGGCGAGACGGGCCTCTCCCTGCGCACCAAGTTCTGAAACCCGGTGCGCAAGGGCCCAAGGCAGGCGCGTTAGGCGATCAGCTTCGCGGTGATGTCGACCAGGCGCTTGGCCTGGTGCGAGACCGAGGCCTTGCCGGTCTCGTCAAACGCGCCGGCTTCGGTCGAGAAGCCGTAGGGGTTGCCGCCCGAGGCGTAGATGACGTCGCTCGTATAACCCGGCGCCACGATGATCGCTCCCCAATGCATCGCGGTGGTGTAAAGGCCAAGCGTGGTCGCCTCTTGGCCGCCGTGCACGTTCTGCGCGCTGGTGGTCGCGGTGATCGTCTTGCCCGCGAGCTTGCCCTCCGACCAGACCCCGCCGAGCGTGTCGATGAAAGCCCGCAGCTGCGAGGCGGACTGGCCGTAGCGCGTTGGGGCGCTGAAGAAATAGCCATCGGCCCAGACCATGTCGTCGGGCGTGACGACGGGGATGTCGGCCATCTTCTCGGCCTGCGCCTTCCAGGCATCCTGGCCGTTCACCACGGCCTCGGGTGCGGTCTCGGCGACGCGCAGGAGGCGGACCTCGGCGCCGGCGTCCTTGGCGGCCTCGGCCGCCGCGAGGGCGATCTGGTGATTGGTGCCATAGGTTGAGTAGAAGATGACTGCAATCTTGGGGTGTGCCACGGATCTTGCTCCTGTCGACGGTGGTGTTTCGGGAATACCGGTAAAATTGAAGCGGGTGCTGTCCGCCTGCCGGATGATGATAGGGCAGATCGCGGGTTTGTCGCGCGAAGCCTCTGAGGGAGCGTGGGGCGCCCGCGCCGCGAGGTAACTTTCGCAGGGCTGGCGTGGAACGCTTCGCCTCCTGAATCGTTTAGCAAGAATTTTGCAGCGACAGGGCAAACCTTTGAGGGCATTGGCAGCGGCGGCGGCACTGGTATTTTTGGCCGGGTGCTCGGGGCGCCACAATTGGCTCGCCGGCGCCGGCGAGGAAGCGCGGTCGGTCGAGACGCTTTTCTGGGTGGTCCTGACGGGCGCGGGAGTGATCTGGGCTCTGGTGATCGGCGCGGCCACCTATGCGCACCGTGCCGAGGCCAAGCCGCACCGCGAGCGCGAGGCCCGGCGTTTCATCGTCTGGGGCGGTGTCGTTCTGCCGGTGCTTGTCGTCGGCGGCCTGCTGGTCTGGGGGCTGCTGATCCTGCGCGACATCACCGCAGATGACGGCGCGCTGACGGTGCGCGTCGACGGCGAGCGCTGGTGGTGGCGGGTGATTTACGAAACGCCCGAGGGCCCGGTGACCACCGCCAACGAGATCCGCTTGCCGCTCGGCGAGCGGTCCCTCTTCAAGCTGACCGCCGACGATGTGATCCATTCGTTCTGGGTTCCGGCGCTGGGGGGCAAGATGGACATGATCCCGGGCCGCGAGACGACGCTGGCGCTGACCCCCCGAAAGCTCGGCAACTGGGGCGGCCTCTGCGCCGAGTTCTGTGGCGGCGCGCATGCGCTGATGCGCTTTGACGCCGTGGTGATGGAGCCCGATGACTTTGCCCGGTGGCTTGAACACGAAGCGCGGCCCGCGCAGGTGGCCGAGGGCGATCGGGGTTTCGTCGTCTTCGACGAGGAAGGCTGCGGCGCCTGCCATGCCATCCGCGGCACAGAGGCGCGGGGAGCGGTCGGGCCGGATCTCACCCATCTCGCCTCGCGCGACAAGCTTGGGGCGGGCATCTACGCGATGACCCCGGAGAACATGGCGCGCTGGATCACCGAAACCCACGAAATGAAGCCCGAGATCGACATGCCCGCCTATCCGGGCCTGCAAGGCGAGCGGCTGGATGCGCTCGTCGGCTTCCTGATGAGCCTCGAATAAGGGACCGCGCCGCGCATGACCCAAGAGATCGACCTCTCGAAGCTCCCCCCCGCCGAGCCCTACGACACGGCGCGCGACGAGGCGCAGCGCGCGCGCCTGATGAAGGTCTGGCAGACCCCGACCGGCTGGCGGCGCATCTCGGCGGTGAACAACTCGTCGGTGGGCAAATGGTACCTGCTGACTTCCTTCGCCTTCTTCGCCTTCGCCGGGTTCTTGGCTCTGCTGATGCGCGCCCAACTGGCGGTGCCGAACAACGATCTGCTGTCGCAGAGCCTCTACAACCAGCTCTTCACCCTGCACGGCACTGCGATGATGTTTCTCTTCGCGGTGCCGATTTTCGAGGCGGTGGCGATCCTCATCCTGCCCGAGATCCTCGGCGCGCGGGACCTGCCGTTCCCGCGGCTCTCGGCCTTCGGCTACTGGTGTTTCCTGATCGGCGGCATCTTCGTCTGCGGCTCGGTGTTCTTCGGCGTTGCCCCGGACGGCGGCTGGTTCATGTACGCGCCGCTGTCGTCCAACCCGGACTACAGCGGGCTGGGGGCGGACATCTGGCTGCTGGGCCTGTCGTTCATCGAGGTTTCGTCCATCGCCGCCGCCGTCGAGCTGATCGTCGGAGTGCTCAAGTCGCGCCCGCCGGGGATGCGGCTCAACCTCGTGCCGCTCTATTGCTGGTACGTGCTGGTGGTGGCGGGGATGATCCTTTTTGCCTTCCCGCCGCTGATCGCCGGGGACCTGCTGCTGGAGATGGAGCGGGCCTTTGGCTGGGCCTTCTTCGACCCCGACCGGGGCGGCGACCCGCTTCTGTGGCAGCACCTTTTCTGGATCTTCGGCCACCCCGAGGTCTACATCATCTTCCTGCCCTCCATCGCGCTCATCGCGACCATCCTGCCGACGTTCGCAGAGCGTCCCATGGTGGGCCATTCGTGGATCGTGCTTTCGGCAGTGGGGGTCGCCTTCCTGAGCTTCGGGCTCTGGGTGCACCACATGTTCACCACCGGGCTGCCCGAGATCTCGCTCTCTTTCTTCTCGGCCGCCTCCGAAGCAGTAGCGGTGCCCACGGGCATCCAGATCTTCTGTTTCATCGCGACCATGCTGGTCAGCAAGGTACGCCGCTCCGTGCCGATGCTCTTTGCCGGGGGCGCGCTGGCGATCTTTGTTTTCGGAGGCCTGACGGGTGTCATGGTGGCGCTGGTGCCCTTCGACTGGCAAGCGCATGACAGCTACTTCGTGGTGGCGCACCTCCATTACACGCTGATCGGCGGCATGCTCTTCCCGCTCTTTGCCGGGGTGCATTACTGGTACCCCTTCGTCACGCAGAAGAAGATGTCCGACAAGCTGGGGCGCTGGAGCTTCTGGCTGATGTTCGGCGGCTTCAACCTTGCCTTCCTGCCGATGCACTGGACCGGGGTGATGGGCATGCCGCGGCGGGTCTGGACCTATGACGTGACCGACGGCTGGGCGGTGCTGAACATGGTCTCCACGATCGGGGCCTTCATCTTCGCGGCGGGCTTCGTGGTGCTGGCGGTCAACGTGCTCTGGCCACGCGGCAAGGCGCCGCTGGTCGAGCGCAACCTGTGGAACGCCGGCACCATGGAATGGAGCGCCGAGGTTCCCGACAAGCCCTGGGGCGTGCGCTCGATCCCCTATATCCACACCCGATATCCGCTCTGGGAGCAGAAGGAGCTGCTCGGCGAGATGGACAGGGGCGAGTGGTTCCTGCCCGACGCCGAAGAGGGCAAGCGCGAGCTCATCATCACCGATATCCTCGACGCGCGCCCGCTCTACGTGCAGCGGGTCGGCGGGCCGAGCTACCTGACGCTCGGTTCGGCCTTCTGCCTCGGCGCGGTGTTCATCCTCGCCACCTTCCACCTGTGGACGCTGACGCTGCTCTTCGGCGCGGGCTTCGTCGGCTTCACGCTCTGGTGGCTCTGGACCGGCACTTCGGAGATCCCCGAAAAGCCGGAGAAAGAGGCGGGGCGCGGGCTGGTGCTGCCGACCTACGCGCAGGGCAACAACGCGCCCGGCTGGTGGGCGGTGTTCATCACCATGACCGGCGACATGACCGCCTTCATGGGGCTGGTGTTCAGCTATTTCTTCTACTGGACCGCGCTGCCCAATTTCCTGCCGGGCGCGGCGAAACTTCCGGGTTTCGGCTGGCTGCTTCTGGGTCTGGCACTGCTGCTGGTGGGCTGGGCAACCGCCCTGCTGGCCCGTGAGCGTCTGGCGGGCGGCAGCACGGGACAGGCGATGGCCTTGTTGCTGGGAGGCGTGCCGCTTGCCGCGCTTGGGATCGGGGCGTGGTGCTGGGCGGCATGGAGCGCCGGACTGAACCCCACCGAGACCTCCTTTGACGCCACCGTCTGGGTGCTGATCCTGTGGATGGGACTGCACCTACTGCTCGACGCGGTGATGCGGCTTTATGTGGCGGCGCGGATCTGGCGCGGGCGCTGCACGCCGCGCTACCGGGCGGACTGCGTGAACTTGACGCTCTTCACCCACTTCCTCGCGCTGACGGCGGTGGTGATCTTCGCGCTGCTGGCGCTCTTCCCGATGCTGATGGGGGTGGTGTGATGGCCCGGTCCGAGGGGAAAAAGACCGTCCCGCCCGGCGAGGCGCCGCGGGTGATCGACCAGGGCTCTGTCTGGATCCTCGTCGCCGCGCCCTCGATCTGGGCGGCGCATTTCCTGCTGAGCTACTGGGTCGCCGCGATCTGGTGCGCCAAGCTCGGGCGCGGCACGCCGCTGGCCGAGCCACGCTGGATCATCGCCGCGCTCGGGGCGCTCTGCATCGCCGTGATCGCAGGTCTGGCTGCGCTGGCGATCCGGCGCTACGGTGGCGTCTTCGTGATCTTCGAGGAGATCACCGAAAGCTCGGAGCGGGCGCGCGACAAATTCATCGGCCACGTGGCCCTGCTGCTCTGCGTGCTCTCGGCGGTGGCGATCCTCTTTACCGTGATCCCCGGCATGGTGCTGGGCCAATGCTGAGCCCGCGCCGCCTCCTTGCGCTCGGCCTGCTGGCGGCTCTCTGGCTCGGGCCGCTGCCCGGGCTGGCGGCGGGGTCGATGGTGCTGCACATGGTGCTGCATCTGGGCGTAACTGCCGTGGTTCCGGCGCTCTGGGCCCCGGCCCTGCGCCTGCCGTCGGGCGCCATGGCGCTGGTGCTGGGCGCAGTGGCCGAGATGCTCGTGGTCTGGGTCTGGCACCTTCCGGCGTTGCACCTATGGGCGCGGCTGAGCACCACTGGCCTCGTTCTGGAGCAAGGCAGCTTTCTGGGCGCCGGGATATTGCTCTGGGCCACGGTGCGCGCGGCGGGCGGTTTCGGGGGCGCTGTGGTGCTGCTGGCCACGACAATGCACATGACCCTGCTCGGCGCGCTGATCGGCCTCGCGCCGCGCACGCTCTACGGGGACATCTGCGCAGGGCACCTGGGCCTCTCGGCGCTGCAGGAGCAGCAGGTGGCGGGGGCGCTGATGGCCGGGGCAGGGGGCGCGATCTACCTCGTTGCCGCATTGCGCCGGCTGGGGCAGGCTCTGGAACTCGGGGAGACGCAGGCATGAGACTGAAACGCTGGATCGCGGGGGGCATCGGCGCGCTGGCGGTCGGGGGCGCGGCGTTCTTCTGGTTCGCGCCCTACAATATCGCGGCCTCGGTCCCGCATCTGCCGGGCGTGGGAGAGACGCTGCACCAGTACCTGCGCAACGCGGTGCGGGTGCGGGCGAACCGGGTGGAGGTGCCGCGCCACGTCGACCTCGACGATCCGGCGCTGATCCGCCTCGGCGCCGGGCATTTCGCCACCGGTTGCCAGACCTGCCACGGCGCGCCGGGCATCGCGCGCAACCCGGTGGTCAAGGGCATGCGCCCGGAGCCGCCGATGCTTACCTCCGGTGACTTCGAGCTCAAGGAGTTCTGGTGGATCGCCCGGCATGGCTTCAAGTATACGGGCATGCCGAGTTGGCCCGGCGAGGGCCGCGACGACGAGCCTTGGGCGCTGGCAGCCTTCCTGTCGCACTACGACAGCTTCGACCGTGCCGCTTACGAGGACGCAGCCTTTGGCCGCGCCGGGGGCTATGAAAGCGAAGGCGTGCGCTTCGGGGGTCTGCCCGGGGCCATTCCGCAGGAACTGGCCTGCGCACGCTGCCACGGCGAGGACGGGCTGGGCCGCGACGGCACGGCGCCGAAGCTGGCCGGCCAGTCCGCCGAATGGCTGGACCTGGTGCTCGGCGCCTATGCCGGGGGCCACCGCGAAAGCGGCTTCATGGAGCCGCTCGCCGCGCCACTTGCCGCCGAGACACGCGCCGCGATCGCCGAACGCTACGCGGGGATGAGCGGCGACTGGCAGGGGAGGGCGCTGCCGTTCGGCGATGCCGAGCGGGGGCGCGAGCTGGCGCAGCGGGGCGACGAGCACGAAGATATCGCCAGCTGCGCCGCCTGCCACGAGGGCGGCGCCGACGGGGTCTCACCCAAGCGGACCGACACCCCGCGGATCGCCGGACAGGACGGCTATTGGCTGGTCAACTGGCTGCATCTCTACCGGGACGGTCCCGCGCCCGACACACCGCGATCCCATCTCATGCAGGCGGCCGCGCGGAACCTTACGGATGCGGATGTCGCTGATCTCGCCGCCTATTACGCGACGCTTGGTCGGGGGACGGTGGGCGAGTAGAGCGCAGACCCGCTTTCACCGGGCGCATCGGCATCGCAACACCCGAGTTGGCTGCAGCCTTCCGTGCGACACGCGCGCTCCGGCGATGACATATATCAACATCCCCCCGGTTGCGCCGCCCTGCATGGCTCAGGCCAAGCGGGTTGCGAAACTGCCGGGGCCTTGTTCCGGGTGTCAGTCCTTGCGGACTCGCTGGAGCCCCCCCAGCGCACCGCCGCCGAGCCCGAGGGATCCTGCCTCCGGCTCCATGCGCTTGCGCAGGTAGGCCCAGAGCAGCGCCATGACGCCGATGGAGAAGTATCCGTCCACGGCGTAGTGGTAGCCGCTCCAGATCGACAGCAGCAGGATGACCGCGCAGAACAGCGCCGCCGGAAAGGCCAACAGCGCCGAACGCTCGCCGCAATAGAGCGCGACCAGCGTGGCGACCGACACATGCACCGAGGCAAAGGCAGAGATCCCGGTGCCAAAGCTCTCGCGCCCCGCCGAGTACATTTCCCACAGGTAATCCTGCAGCGCCCCCATCGTGGAGCCGTCCACCCCTGCGTAGCGCAGCGTCCAGGTCAGCATGGCAAAGCGGTTGCTGTCGTAGAGCCGGTCATAAAACACCGGCCCCACGGACATGCCGCCGAGGGCGATCATATTGCCAATGACGATCCAGCTTGCGCAATAGAGCACCAGATAGCGCTTGACCCGCGTGTGATCGTGGTCACAGGCCACGAGGATCACCGGGAACAGGAAGGCGGCGATCAGCCAGGGTCCGTGATAGAGCGGGGTGAGGCTCAGCATGATGTCGGGGCCGAAGAGCCGGTTGATGACCGTCCAAGGGTCCGTGTCCCCATGCAACCAGGCATCGAACCGCGCGAGGTAGGGATCCGCGTAATAGGGCACGATCTGCGGCATCGTGGTCTTGAACAGCGTGAAGCCGAGGTGCAGGGCGAGGATGGCACCGAAGACCAGCGCAACATTGGCGGCGGCCCTCCCTCGGCTCGCGCCGCGCCGGGTCTCTGCGCGTAGGGCCCAATACGCCAACGCAAGGGCGATCACACCCACGTACCAGAGCGAGACATCGGGCTCGGATCTCACCGTCCCGAGGACATCGGCGATCACCTCGTCGCGAAACAGCACGGCAATCAGAAATGAAAAGAGCGCGTAACCGACGCTGAAGGCAAAGAAGGCCAGGGCGGGGATCATGGTCTTGCTCCCCTCGGAAGCTGGCGCAAATTGGACATGGCTCTCGTCGGAATAGTTGATCGCTTAAAGCTATCTAGGCGAGAGGCACCGAGATTAAAGGCACACCCATGAGCGACGCGCGATTGCTCGCCACTTCGGCTCCGAGACAGACTTCCCCGCCCAGCATGACCGCTTCATCCATGGCACGCAGCTAACCACGCCGTTGGGCCTGGGTCACGCCTCCGGTTGAATTCGGTTCGCGGGGCACCCCATCAACTCGACCACGCTGGCATACTTCCAGGACGTTGATCGAACCCCACCCGGTCCTTCGTCGTTCCTGCGGAGGTGCCTACTTGGTTGTGCCATCCAAGTCCCAGATGGAGAGGATCAGCCATCGGGGCAGGCCGAACCGGTCTCGATCCACGCTTTCGTCAGTTGGCCGAAGACCTCCTGCGTACCGGGGGCAGGTTCGCGCCCTTCGCCCGGCTCCCATCCCCAGCCCACAAGCCCGTCCGTGGCGTTGTGCTCATGCAGGTCTTCCATGCTGCGCCCGCCGTTGCGCTCCGGATCCTTGAGCTGCGCGCAGATTTCCGCGGCGCTCTTGCCAACCCAGCCCATCTCGATCGGGGCGAGCTGCCAGGGTGAATGCCCGGGTATGGAGCCTTCGCCGGTGGTGAAGGCAAAGTTCTCCTCGCCGTGGCAGGTGTTACAGCGCATGCCCGGCGCGCCAAAATCCGCATCCCCCCGCACCACTGGCGGCACATGCGGATGCATGTCCATGCCTTGCCGCGGGCTGTCGCCGACAGGGTGGCAATTGAGGCAGCGCGGGTGCTCGATCACCGCCATCATCTCGGTAAAGAGCGCCACCGAGCGTTCGGTTTCGTTCTCGATGCCATCGAACTCGTCCACGGTGCGCAGGCCTTTCACCGTCTCGGCAAGGGAGGGCAGGGCGAAAAGGGCGGGTGCGGCGCCGAGCAGCGCCGCCATCAGGATCGTTTTGCGCATGGCTCAGGCCTCCATGGTCTTGAGGAAGGGCAGTTCGGTCACCGCTTTGCCGGTCAGTGCCCGCCAAGCATTGGCGACGGCGGGTCCGATCGGCGGGACGCCCGGCTCTCCGACGCCCGTGGGCTCGGCGTCCGAAGCGATGATCTCGACCATCACCTCTGGCATTTCGTGAATGCGCAGCATGCGGTAGCTGTCGAAGTTCGACTGCTGGACCACGCCGCCCTCGCCCAAGGTGATCTCGTCAAAGAGCACCGTGCCGAGGCCGAAGCCGATGCCGCCCTCCATCTGCGCGCGGATCACGTTCGGATTTACCGCAACGCCGCAGTCAACGGCACACCAGACCCGGTGTACGCGCGGCTGCCCGCCCGCGTCCGAGACCTCGGCGATCTGCGCCACGTAGGTCTCGAAGCTCTCGTGCACGGCAACGCCATAGGCCTTGTCGCCCTTGACCTTGGTGCCATCCCAGCCCGCCATCTCGGCGACCTTCTCGAGCACGCCGCGGTCGCGCGCCGCATCCTCGCGCATGAGGTCGAGACGCCCCTGTACCGGGTCCTTGCCCTGCGCCTCGAGCACCATGTCGAGGAACACCTCGGTGGCATAGCCGGTGTGCGTATGCCCCACCGAACGCCACCAGAGCACCGAGACAGGGCTTTCCTGCTGGGCCCAGCCAACGCGCAGATTGCCGAGGTCATAGGGCATCTTGGTCGACCCCTCGTAGGAGGTCGGGTCCATCCCGTCCTGCATCATCTGCGCCATCGGCCCCCCCGCCATGATCGACTGGTTGACGACGATGTCTTCCCAGCCGGTCAGCTTGCCGTCGCCATCAAGGCCGGCGCGCATCTTGTGGATGGTAAGCGGACGGTAGTAGCCGCCGTGCAGATCGTCCTCGCGGGTCCAGACCAGTTTGAAGCTCCCGGGGGCCCCGGCGGCCTTGGCAACTTCGGCGAGTTCAGCGGCGAAATGCGCAGTGTCCTGCGCGCGGCGACCAAAGCTGCCGCCCGCCAGCATCACGTTGAGCTGCACGCTCTCGGGAGAAAGTCCGAGCGTCTGCACAATGGTCGGCTTGTCGAGCGCGGGGAACTGCGAGCCCATCCAGACCTCGGCGCCGTCCTCGCGGACCTCGATGACGCCGTCGAGCGGCTCCATCGGGGCATGGGCGAGATAAGGGAAACGGAATTCCGCCTCGATCACCTCAGCGGACCCGTCGATGCCCGTCACCCCGTCGCCGAGCATCTCGGCGTCCTTGCCGCCCTCCGACGCTGCTTTCGAGAACGCCTCGAAGATCTCGGCGGAGGAGCGCGTCTCCGCCCCGCTCTCATCCCATTCGACGCTCAGCGCTTCACGGCCCTTCAGCGCGGCGTGGGTGGATCGGGCGTAGACAGCGACGCCCTGCGGGATCTGCCGCACGGCCTCGACCCCGGGAACCTCGAGCGCCGCGCTGCCGTCGACGGAGGCAACCGTGGCCCCCAGTTTGCTCGGATGCGCCACGACCACGGTCTGCATGCCCTCGCGGTAGACATCCATGGTAAAGATCGCCGTGCCAGTCGATTTGGCCTTGGTGTCGAGCTTGGGCAGGTCGGTCCCGATCAGCACGAACTGGTCTGCGGATTTCACCGGCGGGTCCTCCGGCGGAGTCATCCCGGCAGCCTTCTCCGCCAGCGCGCCGAAACCCGAGCTTTTGCCCGAGCCGTGGCTGATCTCTCCCTTGGAGATAGTGATCTCGCTTTCGGGCACGCCCCACTCCTCGGCCGCGGCGGCGACCAGCATGGCGCGGGCAGCGGCGCCGGCCTTGCGCATCTGCATGTAGGAGTTGGCCATGGCGGTCGACCCGCCGGTGCCCTGCATACCGAAGGCAAGGTTCTTGTAGAGCTCGTCGTTGGCCGGGGCGTTCTCGGCACGCATCTGGCCCCAGTCGGCGTCCATCTCCTCGGCCACCAGAGTGGCGAGGCCGGTGAACGGGCCCTGGCCGAACTCGATGTGCTTGATGATCACCGTCACGGTGTCATCGGGCGCGACGCGCACGAAGGCGTTGGGGGCGAAGCTCGCTTCGTCGGTCGCCCCGGACTGAAAGGCCGCGGCCGCCCCGGACTGTGCGCGGGCCGCAAGGGGCAGGGTCATGCCGATCACCAGCCCCGCGGACGAGGCCAGGAAACTGCGGCGGGAAAGCACCTGTGTCATCGTCTCATCCCTCCAGCTTGTCCGCGGCGTCATGGATCGCCTTGCGGATGCGGACGTAGGTGGCACAGCGGCAGATGTTGCCGGCCATCGCGTTGTCGATGTCCTCGTCGCTGGGTTTGGGCACTTCGCGTAGGAGCGCGGTGGCGCTCATCACCTGTCCCGACTGGCACCAGCCGCATTGCGGCACGTCGAGCCCTTCCCACGCTGCCTGCACGGCCTCGGCTTCTGGGCCGTCGATACCTTCGATCGTGGTCACCGAGGCACCGTCGACCATGGAGACAGGGGTCACGCAAGACCTGCGGGTCATGCCATTCATCATCACCGTGCAGGCCCCGCATTGGGCGATGCCGCAGCCAAACTTGGTGCCTGTCATCTGCAACTCATCGCGCAGTACCCAGAGGAGCGGTGTCTCCTCCGGCACGTCGACGGACACATCTTTTCCGTTGAGTTCGAACGAAACCATGGCTTCCCTCCCTGGCTGCGCATGCGTAGCGTGGCGCGTGGTTTGTGGAGGGGGAGATAGCGCCGCAATGCGCTGTGTCGATGTCTGGGTCGCCGAAATCCTCGTGTCGCTCGCCCGCGGACCTCGTGTCGCGATGGACGTCGCCGACCCAGGAGGTCTCGGCGCAACCGCCCGCACCCGAGATCGGGGCGGCGCGCCGCTCGGGTCATTGCAGCCGGCGTGCGGCTTGCCTAACGTGCCGCGAGGTAAGGAGGAGTGAATCCATGACAGACAAGACCCCCGGCTTCGACACGCTGGCCGTGCATGCCGGCACCGAGCCCGATGCCGCCACCGGCGCGCGGCAGGTGCCGATCTACCAAGGCACGTCTTACGTATTCCGCGATGCGGATCATGCGGCCCGGCTCTTCAACCTCGAAGAGGTCGGCTACATCTACTCGCGGCTGACCAATCCCACTGTCTCGGCGCTGGCGAACCGGGTCACCGCGCTCGAGGGCGGTGCCGGCGGCATCGCTTGCTCTTCGGGCCACGCGGCGCAGATCATGGCGCTCTTCCCGCTGATGGCGCCGGGCTGCAACATCGTCTCGTCCTCGCGACTCTACGGCGGCACCATCACGCAGTTCAGCCAGACGATCCGGCGTTTTGGCTGGTCCGCGACATTTGTCGACACCGACGATCTGGAGGCGGTGAAGGCCGCGATCGACGAGAACACCCGCGCGCTTTTCTGCGAGACGATCGCAAACCCGGGCGGCTACGTCACCGACCTCGGGGCCATGGCCAAGATCGCGGACGAGGCGGGCATCCCGCTCATTGTCGACAATACCACCGCCACCCCGTGGCTCTGCAAGCCGATCGAGCACGGCGCGACGCTGGTCGTGCACTCGGCCACCAAGTACTTGACCGGCAACGGCACGGTCACCGGCGGCATCGTGGTGGACTCGGGCAAGTTCGACTGGTCGGCCTCTGACAAGTTCCCCTCGCTGTCGCAGCCCGAGCCGGCCTATCACGGGCTGACCTTCCACGCCGCGCTCGGGCCGATGGCCTTCACCTTCCATTCCATCGCGGTGGGGCTGCGCGACCTCGGCATGACGATGAACCCGCAGGGCGCGCATTACACGCTGATGGGGATCGAGACCCTCGGCCTGCGCATGGAGCGTCATGTGAAGAACGCGCAGGCGGTGGCGGAATGGCTCGAAAAGGATCCGCGCGTCGAGGCGGTGACCTATGCAGGGTTGCCCTCCTCCCCCTGGCATGATCGGGCACAGCGCGTCGTGCCCAAGGGCGCCGGGGCATTGTTCACCGTGGCGATCAAGGGCGGCTACGACGCCTGCGTCAGACTGGTGGACAGCTTGAAACTGTTCAGCCACGTCGCCAACCTCGGTGATACGCGCAGCCTGATCATCCACCCGGCCTCGACGACCCACCGGCAGCTCGAGGAAGAGCAGCAGGTGCAGGCCGGGGCCGCGCCGAATGTGGTGCGCATCTCGATCGGCATCGAAGATGTCGCGGATATCATCGCCGATCTTGACCAGGGGCTGGCTGCGGCGACGGCGTGAAGACCTGTTGAGGTCGGAGCGAGCTCGAAGCTTCGCGAGTTCGGGGCCCACTTCGACGCCATCGGCAAGCGGCAGTCTCATGCCGTCGCCAATGACCGTCTGGTGCCCGGCCAGAACCGGCATCGTCGGAGGTTGCGGCCAAGAATGTGCTTGGCCTTCTGTAACCTCCTGTGGCGCCGCCCTTTGCCGGGCGCCGCCGCTCTTGCTCATGTGTCAGGCCCAGGGCGTGACGAGATATTTCTCTCCCGTGCGCATCTCGCGGTAGTCGAGCACAGCATCCTTGGTGAGCATTTCCTCAAGCGTGACCCGAGATTTGTAGCTGCTCGCAAAGGTGCCGGTCAGGTCGTCACGCACGCGCTGACGCATCCGGCCCACGGTCTCGGGCCCGACCGACTGCAGGAACGGGAACAGCAGCCAGCCCGACAGCGTCCAGCCGAACCCGTAGCTGGGTGTCAGGACAGTGGGGCTGGTGTCGAGGCGGCCGTAGATGAACATGCGTTTCGGCTGGTTCGATCCGTAGCGTGAATACTCGGCCATCTGCTCCCTTGCGACGCGCTCCATCGCCCGGAAGGCCGTATCGACCATCGTGCCGCCGCCCACGGGATCGAAGCCGTAAAAGGCGCCCGTCGCACGAATGGCGTCGGCCAGCCGGTCCATGAAGTCCTCCTCGGAGGAGTTGACCACATGCTCGGCGCCAAGCCCCTTCAGCAGCTCCACCTGATCGCTCTTTCGCACGATGTTCACCAGCCCGAGGCCGTCCTCTGCGCAAATGCGCGTCAGCATCTGGCCAAGGTTCGAGGCACCGACTGTGTGCAGGATGGCGTTCTGTCCGTCGGCCCTGGCGGTCTCCACAAAGCCGAGCGCGGTCATCGGATTGACGAAGGCGCTGGCGCCCTCTTCGGCGGTATGGTCACCCAGCGGGAGGCACATGTCCGCGTCGGCGAGGCAATATTGGCTGTAGGCGTTGCCCGGCACGCAGGACACGCGCTGCCCCATCAGCGCCTGCGCGGCATCACTGTCGCCAGCGGCGATGACCGTGCCGGCGCCTTCATTGCCAGCGGGCAGTTTCAATCCGTGACGGGCCTTTGACGCGGCATTCACCGCCTCGGGCATCCGAGCCACGAATTTGCCGGGCGTGTAATCTGCGTTTTCCATGTCGGCGCCGCCGACGAGAATGGCGAGGTCCGAGGGGTTGATCGGCGCGGCTTCCATGCGCACCAGCACCTGGTTTTGGGTGAGGTCGGCAAACGACACGTCCTCGAGCGCGACGGTGAGCGTGCCGTCCGCCTCAAGCGTGGTGAACAGCTGTTTTCCGGTGGTGGCCATGATCGGACTTCCTTCGCGTTTCATCGACTGGTGTGGATATAGGGCCAAATCCGACGCATCCAAAATTCTGCATCCGCCTCAATCTGCTTACTCAGAACGACTGGAACGGGTTCCGGGCAAGTCGGCGGCCCGTGCTGCAGCGGTGGTGCGGACGCGCGCGGCAAGCGCCGTGACAACAGGGTGCTTCATTGGTCGAGCCCCTCCTTTGGCCAGGAGGTGCATCGCTTGTTGCGCAGGGTGGCAGTTAGCGCCACCCTGCGCAAATTCGTGTCACAGAGCCCCGGCGACCTGTTCAGGGGCGAGGGTGGCCGGATGCGCCGCCACGTAGTGCGCTCTTCGTTCCGGGGTTCACCTGTATCTCCTCGACACAGAGTCTCTGTCGCGTGTGGATGTCAGGTCGCGTCTCGCGTCTTGGACTTCGCAAGCTTCTTCTTCAGGATCGGTCCCACGATGACGGCGACGGTGAGGGCGACGATGACAAGGCTGGTCACGTTGCTGAACAGCACCATCCAGTCACCGCGGCCGATCCGCAGGGCGAGGCGCAGGTTCTCTTCGGCGAAGCCGCCAAGGATGAGGCCGAGCACCACCGGCGGCAGCGGGAACTTCAGCTTGTCCATGACCCAGCCCACGGCCCCGAAGCCCAGCATCAGGTAGACATCGAACATGCGGCCGTGGATCGAGTAGACGCCGATCAGCATGAGGACGATGATGATCGAGCCGAGCAGCGGTCGCGGCAGATTCAGCAGGCGCGCGAAGCTGTTGGTTGCCAGCGAGCCGCCGAGCAGCACCAGCAGGATGGCGCCGAACAGGAACTGCCACATGAAGCCGAAGACGACATCGGGGTTGTCGCGGAAGAGCATGGGGCCGGGCTGCAGACCATGCACCAGCAGGCCGCCGAGCATGACCGCAGCAACGGCGGTTCCCGGAATGCCCAGCGTCAGCGCCGGGATCAGGGCCGAGGCGGTGTCGGCGTTGTTGGCGGTCTCGGCGGCGGCAACGCCCTCGGGCTCGCCCTCGCCCCAGGCGTCGGGGTTCTTCGATGCGCGGCGCGCCTCGTTGTAAGACATGAAGGCCGCCATCGAGCCGCCCGCGCCGGGCAGGATGCCGATCCAGATGCCGATGAAGGACGAGCGCAGCCAGGTCTTCCAGAAGTGCTTCATCTTCGGCAGCGCTTTCCAGATCGGCTCCGTGCCGAGCTGGCTCTCGCCGACGTTATCCGTCTTCAGCGGCGTCTCGAGCAGGTCGATGACCGGCGGCAGCGCGTAGAGGCCCACCAGCAGGATCACCATGTTGATGCCGTCGAGCAGTTCGAGCTGGCCGAAGGTAAAGCGGTCATTGCCATAGATCGGGTCCGAGCCGATCACCGAGACAAAGACACCGAAACAGGCGCTGATCAGCCCCTTGATCGGGTTGCCGCCCAGCAGGAAGATGATCGACGCAAGGCCGAAGACCGCCACCCAGAACACCTCGGACGGGCCGAAGAGCAGCGTCACCTTGGACAGCGGCGGCGCCAGCAGCATGAGCGCGAAGGCCGAGGCGATACCGCCGATCGACGAGGACACCACGGCAACCTGCAGCGCGAAGCCGCCCTGGCCCTTTTGTGCCATGGGGTAGCCGTCGAAGGTGGTCGCAACCGCAGCCGGGGTGCCTGGGATGCGAAGCAGCACCGCCGGGATCGCGCCGCCGTACATGGCGCCGTTGTAGATGCCGGCCATCAGGCCGAGCGCCACCAGCGGCTCGAGGCCGAAGGTGAACGGCACGAGGACCGAGATCGCCATGGTGGCCGACAGCCCGGGCATGGCCCCGACGACGATCCCGGCGATCACGCCGATGATCACCGCGAAGAAGTTGGTCAGGCCGAAGACTTCGGGAAGTGCGTGGAGAAGATCGGAATACATGGCGGCCTCAGTTCTGCCAGAGCCGGCCGGCAGGGAAATCCTGCGACATGCCGAAGTCGAAGATCAGGTAGACGGCGCCGACCACGATCACGGTCGCGGCAAGCAGGCCAAGCGGATTGCGGAAGCCGAAGAGCGCGGAGACCAGCGGGATGATCACGATGGTGCTCGGGTAGAAGCCGATGAAATCGGTGGCGACCGCGTAGCCGACGATCAGCGCGAAGGCTCCCATGACGCGCAGCGGCGCGCTGCTCAGTTGCACCGGAGGCTCACCGGCGGAGGCCTTCCTCTGGTCCCGGACCAGAAGCGCCACGGCCAGAACGACGAGACCGGCCAGCATCGCCCCGGGAAGCAGGGCGGAGATCGGTCGCAGGTCGGTCGTGGCGTAAAGGAAGCAGCCGGCCACGACGATGATGCCAATGGCAGTCAGCGTTTCGGGGCGCAGCAGGCGGGATGTGTGTCGGTCGGACATGGATCGGATCCCTGAGTCTGAAGATGCGGGGGCAGTACAGTACCCTGCCGCCGCGCTCTACGGTGATATGTGAGATTAGGCGGGGACCCGGCTTGCGCGACTTGCGCCGGGCCGGGCCCCCTGGGAGGAACTCAGTTCCAGGGGGTCTCGTCCCAGACACCCTTGGCAAGATCCCACAGGTCCTGGGTCAGGACCTTGAAGTCATTGCCCGTGACCACTTCGACCGGGTTCGAGGTCGCGGCCATCGCGGCGAGGAACTCCTCGTCGCCGTCGAGCTGCTCGAAGGCCGCAAGAAGCTTGGCCTCGACATCCTCGGGCAGACCCTTGGGCGCGACGAAGCCGCGCATCGAGCCGTTGACCAGCTCGTAGCCCTGCTCGGCAAAGGTCGGCAGGTCGGGCGCGAAATCCGAGCGCTCGGTGGTCGCGATGCCCAGCACGTTCAGATCGTCCTGGAAGCTGGCGACCTCGGAGATGTTGAGGATGCCCATGGCCACGTGGCCGCCCATCAGCGCGGTGCGCGCCGGGGCCGAGCCGCGGAACGGCACGATGGTGAACTCGGTCTCGGTGAGGTTCTGCAGCTTGATCAGCATGAAGTGGTCATCGCCGCCGAGGCTCGACATGCCGACGGTCACCGCACCGGGGTTCTCGCGCGCCTCTTCGACGAGCTGGTCCATGGTCTCGATGCCGCTGCGCTTCGAGGTGACGATCACGTTGGGGTCGTTCACCACGTTTGCGAGATACGTGAAGCTGTCCGCCGAATAGTCCGCTTTGCGGTCGATGGTACGCGCCATCATGCCCGGCAGGTTGAACGTGCCCAGTGTGTAGCCATCGGGGTCGGCATTTGCGACTTCGGTCACGCCGATCTGGCCCGACGCACCCGGCATGTTCTTGACCACGAGGCTCGCGCCGTCGCCGAGGTATTTCTCGATGAAGGGCGCGGCAGTGCGCGCCATCACGTCGGTGCCGCCGCCGGCGGAGTAGCCAACGATCACCTCGATCGGCTTCTCCGGGTAGTCTTGCGCCATGGCGGCGCCCGCGATCAGCGTGGCCCCGATGACGGTGGCGTACTTGATGGAATTGAACATCATTTTCCTCCCTTGGTTCAACTCGTTCTTCATTCGGTCGGCAGAGCGCAGCCCAGCTTCTTGAGCGCTGCGTCCACCCACGTCCGGTCGTTCGTGCCTTCTGCGATGGCCTTCATCTGGCGCACCTCGGCATCCTGCTTGGCCTCGGTCTTGGCCAGCACTTCTTCTGCATCCGCCAGCGGCACGGACAGCACGCCGTCGGCATCGCCGATCACGATGTCGCCGGGGTTGATCACCATGCCACCAAGGCTGATGGGCACGTTGATCTCGCCGGGGCCGTCCTTGTACGGGCCGCGGTGGGTCACGCCGACGGCGAAGGTCGGCAGGTTGGTTTCGACAAAGGCGTCAAGGTCGCGGATCGCGCCATTGAGCACGAAGCCCACGACGCCGCGCTTGATGGCGTAGGCCAGCATCAGCTCGCCCATCAAGGCATTGGTGGTCTCACCGCCGGCATCCACCACGATCACGTCACCCGGCACGGCCATGTCGATGGCCTTGTGCAGCATGAGGTTGTCACCCGGGCGGCATTTCACGGTGATCGCGACACCCGCCATTCCCCCCGAGGCGTGCATCGGGCGCAGGGCCGGCCCGGCAGCGCTGAGGCGCGACATGGAATCCGAGACGTTGGCGACGGGCAGCTTGGAGAAGGCCTCGACAAGTTCTTTGGACGCGACCTGCTCGCGGGTGCAGATACGGAAACCGATCGACATGGATTAGTCCTCTACCTTGGAAAGTGTGGCGCGCGCGCTGTCGAGCAGGGCGCGATTGATGATGCGTTGCGGGGGAAGCTGCTCGCCGGCGAGATAGCCGATGATGCCGCTGACCGCGTCCACACCGACCCGGGCATTGGCCTCGGCGGTGACGCCGCCGATATGCGGCGTGACGACGATGCGCGGCTCGTCCCAGAAGGGGTGATCCGCGGCGGGCGGCTCGACGGCGAAACTGTCAAGGCCGGCACCGGCAAGCTTGCCCGAGCGCACCGCGTCCAACAGCGCGGTCTCGTCGATCAGCCCGCCGCGGGCGGTATTGATGACAAAGGCACCGTCGCGCATCTTCGAGAAAGCCTCGGCGTTCAGAAGGCCGCGGGTCTGGTCGGTCAGCGGGCAATGCAGGCTGAGGAAATCGGATCCGGCCAGCAGCTCTTCGAAGCTGTCGCACCGGCTGGCGCCGATCGCGGCAAAGGCCTCGTCGCTCGCATAGGGATCGTAGCCGATGATTTTCATGTCGAGCCCGGCGGCGGCGATCTTGCCGGTGGCGCGCGCAATGGCGCCCATGCCCATCAGGCCCAGCGTTGCGCCGGCGATCTCGCGGCCCTTGAAGCCGGGCTTTTCCCAGCGGCCCTCGCGCAGGCTGGTGTCGAGCGGCAGGATCCGCTTGACGCAAGTCATCAGCAGGGCGATGGCGTGCTCGGCGACCGAGACCGCGTTGGCGCCGGTGGCCACGAGCACCGGAATGCCCCGGTCTGCGGCGGCCTGAAGGTCGATGTTGTCGACGCCGACGCCGTGCTTGGAAATCACCTTGAGCGAGCCCGCATCCGCGAGCACGCTGGCGTCGATCCGCCCCATGCGCGAGACGATCCCGACGGCCCCGGTCTTGTCGATGTATTCCTTGATCACCGCGCTGTCGGCATAGGGAGGCGTGTGCACCGTCTCGTAGCCATGGTCGCGCACGTAACGCGCTGCGTTCGGATGCAGATCCGGTCCGGTAACGAGAATGGTTTTGCTCATCGCGTAGGTCTCCACATCCTCCGCAGCAGGGCGGAAGGCATTCGGTCTCATGTTTTCTATTGGATCCGCGTCCTCTCCTCGGGGCGCGGTTTCCTCCTGCCGAAATGGCATATTGGAAAGTTTTACTTCACAACAGCGAATAATTCTGCTTTGCAGATTAAGAAAAACTGGATCAAGCCATGGACACCCGCCAACTCAAGACCGTTGTTGCCATTGCCGCGCACGGGACCTTCGCGCGCGCCGCAGATGTCGTCGGCCTGACCCCCTCTGCGGTCAGTCAGCAAGTTCAGACCCTGGAACAGGAATTGGGAGTCCGTATCTTCGAGCGCGCGTCGCGGCCGCCCCGCCCGACGGCAGAAGGCATGCAAGTTCTTGAAATGGCGAGAAACATGTTGCGCCTGGAGGATGACACGAAAGCCAGCCTGCGGGGGGATCGTATCTCGGGAACGCTCATGCTGGGGTCGGTACGGTCAAGCGCGCTGAACCTGCTGCCAAAGGCCATCGTCCGGATGCGCCGGGATTACCCCGAGTTGAAACTCAATCTCCGGGTCTCGCTCTCCTCGACACTCATTGCCGACGTTGCGGCAGGGCGGCTCGACGCCGCGGTGGTGGCCGAGCACGTCGGGTTTCCCTCGTCCCTCAGGTGGAGCACGTTCCTGAAAGAGCCCCTCTGGCTGATCGGCCCGCGGGGGAGCGATCTGCGCGATTCCCTTGGGGCGCTGAACGCGCTGCCTTATGTCCGGTTCCGCAGCGCGGTGCCCTTGGCCAACGTGATCGACACCGAGCTGTCGCGCATGGGGGTGGTCGCGAACGACATCGCC
The DNA here is from genome assembly GCF_010499845.1 of Salipiger sp. PrR007. Classification (NCBI taxonomy): domain Bacteria; kingdom Pseudomonadati; phylum Pseudomonadota; class Alphaproteobacteria; order Rhodobacterales; family Roseobacteraceae; genus Salipiger; species Salipiger sp. PrR007. Next base: position 62,432 of record NZ_JAAGOZ010000024.1, read on the forward strand.
GAGATCGACACCATCGGCTCGATCGTGACCTGCGTGCGCCAGGGGCTCGGAATCTCAGTCGTGCCGCACGCAGCGCTTACCCAGCCCGAGGACAGCGACCTCGAACAGGTTCCTTTTGGCACCCCGCAGATATCGCGCCATATTGGCATCGTCGAACGCGTGGTCTCTCCGCGTGCCGAGATCATTGCGCGGCTGCACGAGGTCCTTGCCGATCTCTCCGAAGAGCACGGAGTCCATCGCAATATCTGAGCCTGAGCCGCCCCACTGACGCGGTCTGCCCATGAGCGCCGACGCCGGACAGATCATCCCTTGGTGGAATGCGCCCGCTCAATGGCGGGCACCGCCGGACAAGGCCCTTGACCCCGCGTGGGTACTGAATAATAAAAAACCAAATACCGCCGGACCAAGAGGAGTTGGCCCGGCAGAGCAGGGAGGAGGAGACACCATGCTCAGCACGCCGATCCTACAGTTCGGCACGAGCCGCTTCCTGCAGGCCCATGTTGATCTTTTTCTGTCGGAAGCCATGGCCCGCGGCGAGGCGCTCGGGCCTGTCACCGTCGTCCAATCCTCGGGCGATCCCGCGCGCGCCGCGCGGCTGCAAGGTCTCATTGCGCCCGAAGGTTACCGCGTCCACCTGCGCGGCCTTCGCGCCGGGGAGCAGATCGACGAGGAGCGCCGCGTCACCAGCGTCAAGCGCGCTCTCAGCACCGCGACCGACATGGATCAACTGTTGGGGCTTGTGCGCAGCGAAGTGCAGATCATCCTCTCCAACACTGCCGATGCAGGCTTTCGCCCGCAGCCGGCGGATGGCACGGCCGAGACGCGCCCGCAGCAGGAAATGTCTTACCCCGGCAAGCTTGCCCGACTGCTGTTCGCGCGCTTCGAGGCAGGCGGCGGGCCGATCCAGATCATGCCGACCGAACTGGTGCAGAACAATGGCGACGTGTTGCATGAGCTGGTGCTTGCCGCCTCCACTGAGCTTTGCCGATCTTTCCAAGATTGGCTCAGTACCGATGTGCTCTGGGTGAACTCGCTGGTCGATCGCATCGTCTCGGAGCCGCTCGAGCCCGCCGGGGCCGTCGCCGAACCCTATGCGCTCTGGGCCATCGAGGACCGTCCCGGCCTGATCCTGCCCTGCGCCCATCCCGAGGTTCAGGTTGTCGGTGATCTTGGCCGGGTGGAGCGGCTCAAGCTCTTCATCCTCAACCTTGGCCACACATGGTTGGTCTCGCGCTGGCTGGATGCGGGGCGCGAAGGCCCGGCGCTGGTGCGCGAGGTGCTGGCCGACCCAGAGCGCCGCGCTGCGCTCGAGACGCTCTACCGCGAGGAAGTGTTGCCGGGCTTCGCGGCAGCAGGCGAGGGCGCGGCCGCCGCTGCCTATGTGGCTGAGACGCTGGACAGATTCGCCAATCCGTTTCTGGACCACGCATTGGCGGATATCGCGCAGAACCATTCGGAAAAACTCGACCGCCGTATCGCCGCCTTCGTGACCTGGGCGCGCGGCCAAGGCGATCGCACCGCGAAACCGCGCCTCGAGGCCGCGCTTGTACACAGGAAGGACACCGTATGAAGACCAGGACTATCGGCAACACGGGCATCGAGGTAACCGAAGTCTCCTTCGGCTGCGCCAGCATCGGCAATCTGTACCGGAAGGTGAGCGATGCAGACGCCGAGGCCGTGCTGCAGACCGCCTGGGATGCGGGCATCCGTTATTTCGACACCGCGCCGCATTACGGGCGCGGCCTGTCGGAAACCCGGCTGGGACGTTTCCTGCAGGGTCGGAACCGGAGCAGCTACGCGCTTTCATCGAAGCTCGGCCGGGTGTTGTCGCCCTCGCCCGAGCCGATCGCAGAGGCCGACAGCTACATCGAGCCTTTGCCCAATCTGGTGTCCTACGATTATTCCGGCGACGGCATCCGCGAGAGCTTCGAGCAGACCTGCGGGCGGCTCGGCGTCACCCGGCTCGACATCGCATATGTGCATGACATCGGCGCCTATACCCACGGGGCGGAGGTCAACGCCGGACACATGGAAGCCTTCTTCGGCAGTGGCTACGAGGCTCTGGTGAAGCTCAAGGAAGCGGGCAGGATCGGCGCTTTCGGGCTTGGCGTGAACGAGTGCCAGGTCTGCCTTGATGTGATGGACCACGGACCGATAGACGTGATCTTGCTCGCGGGGCGTCTGACGCTGCTCGACCGCTCGGCCGAGGACGTGCTGGTGCCGCGCTGCGTGGCGGCGGGGACGAGCCTTGTGCTGGGCGGGGTGTTCAACTCCGGCATCCTCGCCACCGGCCCGGTCGAGGGCGCGACCTATGACTACGGCCCCGCACCGAAGGAGGTGCTGGACCGCGTCGCCGAGTTGCAGCGCGAGGCCGAGGCGCTTGGCATGCCGCTGGCCACCGCCGCGCTGCAGTTCGCGCTCCGTCACCGGGCGACGGCCTCGGTGCTGCTTGGCACGTCCAAGGCCTCGAGCCTGACGCGCAACCTCGACGCGCTGAAAGCCCCTGTCCCCGCGGGGACGGAAGTGCTTTTCGACTGACGACCGCGCAGGCTTCAGCCGAGGCGATGGTCCCGCAGCGAAGAAAGCAGCGTCGTCTTCGAGGTCAGGAGATGCCGCCGCGCCGCCTGTTCCGAGGTCGCCGCGTCGCGCAGCAGCAAGGCGTCGAGCAGAGCGAGGTGCTCTCCGATGGCGGCTTGGTTGCGATGCCGCTCGAAGGTCTTGTCCCACATGTAATGGTAGTGGAATATCAGAGCGATCACCTTCTGGAATTCCGCCACAAACCGGTTCTGTACCACCGAGTTGATCGTTGCGTGGAAGCGTTCATCCAGCGGTGAGAAGGCGTGAAAGTCGGTCTCGATCCGGTCCAGCAGGTCGAGATGCTCTGCGCGGAGCGTTTCCAGCTTAGGCCAGATCGGGTGGCTGCCAGGCAGGGTCACGAGCTGCTGCACCGCGTTGAGTTCAAGCAGGCTGCGGAACTCCGAAAGCTCGACCGCAAAGGCCGCAGTGAAGCCGAGCAGCAGCCAGCCGCCCTTCTTGCGCCGCTCGACGAGGCCGAAGCGGCTGAGCCCGGCCAGGAACTCTTGCAGCAGTTGCGGTGTCACGCCGAACTCGCGCGAGAGCGCCGCCACGTTGAGCGGTGTCCCCGCGGGGACATCGAACCGCAGGATCCATTCGAGAAAGCGGCTCTCGAGCATCTCGGGATCCTCGGTCTTGGTCTCGAGGGGCAAGCGATCGTCGGGGCGCGGAGCGCGGAGCAGGGATTTCTCGCGGCCCTCCCAGCGGATCATCCCATGTGTCGAGGCGTGCTGAAGGCAGGCGCGCACCACTGTGCGGCTGACCCCGAGCCGGTCGCCGAGGGCGTTCTCCGACGGGAGCGAGTCGCCGGGGGCGTGCCCGCCGCAGAGGTCGAGCAGGCTGTTGTAGGTCTCGCGGAAGCGGGTGTCGCTGCGTGCCATTTCTCAGCTCTCTGCGGGTCGGAGTGGATCAGTCTGCGTCATGTGGTCCCTGCCGGTGCCCCTCAGTTGGTATTTTACCGATGAATTAAATTATTAAAAACACTTGACCCAGGTCAAGCATCGCGACACGCTGTTTTTAATAATTTTGTGCCGCATGGAGGGGAGACCATGCCTCGGCGCATCAGCCGGACCCCGGGAGGACCCATGGCCAATATCTCGCAGCCGTCGCAAGGCGCCTGGACCCGTATGTTGCCCGGTTCCGCGGCAGCCTTTCACCGCATATCGGCGTTGCTGACGCTGGCAATCCTCGTGATCGCCTTTTCCTTCGCGAGCCCCGCCTTCCTGTCGGTGAACAACACGCTGACGATCCTGCTGCAGACCTCGGTGATCGGGCTTCTTGGCATCGGCATGACCATGGTGATCATCACCGGCGGCATCGATCTTTCGGTGGGCTCGGTGCTGGCGCTCTCGGGCACCGTCACTGGCTTGATGGTCAAGGCGGGCGTTCCGGTGGTGCCCGCGATGATGCTCGGTGTCTGCATGGGCGCGGCCTGTGGCCTTTTCAACGGCTTCGTCGTTACCAAGATGAAGATCACCCCCTTTGTGGCGACGCTCGGGATGATGCTGATCGCCCGCGGCGCGGCATTGCAGCTGACCGGCGCGGCCCCCATCTCGCAACTCGGCGAGGCCTTCGGGGTGCTTGGCAACGGCGCGCTCTTCCGCGTGGTCGAGATGCAACCGAACGGCTTTCCCAAGGTGATCTTTCCCGGCATCCCCTATCCGGCGATCCTGCTGGTGATCGTGGCGATCGCGGCCTCTTACATGCTGCGCCGCCGCGCAATCGGGCGGCACATCTATGCCACCGGGTCCAACGAGGAGGCGGCGCGCCTGTCGGGCGTGCTCGTCGACCGCACCAAGCTGATCGCCTACACGCTTTCGGGTGCGCTGGCCGGCGTTGCGGGCAACGTGCTGATGTCGCGGCTGATCACCGCTCAGCCAAGCGAGGGCGTGATGTACGAGCTCGACGCCATCGCCGCGGCGGTGATCGGGGGGGCCTCGCTGATGGGCGGTGTCGGCGGCATCTCGGGCACGATGATCGGTGCCTTCATCATCGGCGTGCTGCGCAACGGGCTGAACATGGGGGGCGTTTCCTCCTTTATCCAACAGATCGTCATCGGCTTCGTCGTGATCGGCGCGGTCTACATCGACCAACTGCGCAACCGCCGCTGAGGCGGGCCGCAGAGGGTACAGAATTTTCCAACGAAGACTGTCATCTAGGGAGGAAAGACAGGATGAACGGAAGACTTACAACGCTCATGGCAGCCAGCGCGCTGGCGCTGACCGCGGCGGGCGCCGCCCAGGCGGGCGAGATCGCGGTGATCGTCAAGACCACCAGCTCGAACTTCTGGCAAAACGTGAACCTCGGCGCGACCGCTGCGATCGAGGGCCAGTCCGAGCACACGATGACATTCGACGGGCCGGCCACCGAGAGCGCCATCGCCGACCAGGTGAACCTCGTCGAGAACGCCATCAACCGCGGCGTTGCCGGCATCGTATTGGCGCCTTCCGACCCCGAGGCGCTGGCCCCGGCGGTAAAGCGCGCCTTTGAATCGGCGATTCCGGTGGTGATCATCGATAGCGCACTGGCCGAGGGTGCCAAGGGCACCTACCAGGCGTTCCTATCCACCGACAACTGTGCCGCGGGCGAGTTGGTCGCCAGCGCGATGATCGACAAGGTGGGCACCGAGGGCAAGGTCGCGGTGATGTCCTACGTTGCAGGTGTGGGCTCCGAGATCGGCCGCGTCGGTTGCTTCAGCGACTATCTCAAGGCGAACTCTTCGCTCGAGATCGTCGGCCCTTACTACTCGCAGTCGCAGATGGCCAACGCGCTGAACCAAACCACCGACGTGCTGGCAGCGAACCCCGACCTCGTGGGCATCTTCGGCGCCAATGAGCCGACCGCCGTGGGCATGGGCCGCGCCATCGAACAGGCGGGCAAGGCGGGCCAGATTGCGGCCTTCGGCTTCGACGGCAACGCCGATCTGCAGGATTTCGTGCGGTCCGGCACGCTCGACGCGATCGCCGTGCAGGGCTCCTTCCAGATGGGCGAGCTCGGTGTGAATGCAGTGATGGACGTGATCGCCGGAAAGACCGTCGAGAGCTTCATCGACACCGGTGTTGTGCTGGTGACCAAGGACAACATCGACGCGCCCGAGGCGCAGAACGTCCTCTACTGAGCCAAGCGGCCGGGGTCCTCGGGGCCCCGGCCGTGCCCTTTGACGACCGCCGTGAAGACCCAATTCGAGGACCGCCCAGCATGAGCCAGACACAGCTTGCCCCGCAGGCACCAGCCCCCCTTGTCGAGATGCGCGGCATCGAGAAGCACTTCGGCGGCGTGGTGGCCGTCAACGGTGTCTCGCTCGATCTGATGCCCGGCGAGGTGGTGGGCGTGCTCGGCCACAACGGCGCGGGCAAGTCGTGCCTGATGCGCATCCTCTCGGGCGCCATGGCGCCCAGCCACGGCGAGATCCGCATCCGCGGCGACGTGGTCGAGATGGGCTCGCCGCAGGATGCGCGGGCGCATGGGGTCGAGACCATTTACCAGACATTGGCGCTGGCCGACCATCTGGACGCGCCGTCGAACCTGTTTCTGGGTCGCGAACTGAAGACGCGCTTCGGCAATCTCGACGACAAGCGCATGCTCGCCGAGGCGCGCAAGGTGCTGGCGACGCTGAACCCCAATTTCACCAACCTCAAGGACCCGGTGTCGAGCCTGTCCGGCGGGCAGCGGCAGGTCATCGCCATCGCGCGCGCGATCTACTTCGACGTGAAGATCCTGATCATGGATGAGCCCACGGCGGCGCTCGGCCCGTCGGAAACGGCGATGGTCGCCGAGCTCATCCGCAAGCTGCGGGCGCAGGGCATCGGTATTTTCCTCGTCAGCCACGACATGCATGACGTTTTCGATCTCTGCGACCGGGTGGTGGTGATGAACAAGGGCAAGCTCGTGGGGGCCCATGACATCGACGAGGTGCACAAGGATGACATCTTGTCGCTGATTATCAAGGGCGAGCTGCCGGCCGACTGGCGGCCGCGCAACCTTGGCACCGGGGAGCGGGTGCAATGAGCCGCCCTACCGAAACCATGCTCTGCGGCACCTGCGTCGAGCCCGGCAAATTCGCGCTCGAGGGCCGGCCGAAACCCGTCAGCGCGCCCGAGGGTTGGGTTCTGGTGGATATTGCCGCCGCCGGCCTTTGCGGAACCGATTACCACATTCTAGAGGGCAAACATCCCTACCTGAACTATCCGCGGGTGATCGGGCACGAGCTGTCGGGCTTTATCACCGAGGACGCGGCGGGCTGGCGCGCGGGCGATCTGGTGGTGATCAACCCCTATGTTTCCTGCGGCAGCTGCAGGGCCTGCCGGCGTGGCAAGCCCAACTGCTGCATGTCAATCGAGGTTCTGGGCGTGCATCGCGACGGCGGGCTCTGCGCGCGGATCGCCGTTCCGGCGACCAATCTCTATGCCGCGGAGGGGCTCCGTCCCGAGCAGGCGGCGATGGTCGAGTTTCTCGCCATTGGGGCCCACGCGGTGAGCCGCTCGGGCATCGCGCAGGGCGACCGCGTTCTGGTGACCGGGGCAGGGCCGATCGGGCTTGGGACCGCGCTCTTCGCCCGGCTCGAAGGCGCCGAGGTGCACCTGATGGACCTGAGCCCGGCGCGGCTCGAGCAGGCGCGGCGCCTCTTCGACTTCGAGCATCTCCACATCGCGGGAGAGCCGATCCTGGAAGGCGATCTGTCGGACGGCTTCGACCTGATCTTCGACGCCACAGGCAATGCCAAGGCCATCGAAGCGGGCTTCCCGCTGCTGGCGCATGGGTCGTCCTATGTGCTGGTCAGCGTGGTGAAGGATCAGATCACCTTCGAGGACGCCGAGTTCCACAAGCGCGAAACGCGGATCATCGGATCGCGCAATGCGCTGAAGTCCGATTTTGAGCGGGTCATGACGGCCATCGCGGCGGGCGACATCGATACGGACGCTCTGCTCTCGGAACGCATCGCGCTGGCCGATCTGCCTGAGCGCTTCCCGCTGCTGGCCAAGGAGCGGGACGAGCTGATCAAGGCAGTGGTCATGCCGCTGGGATAAGTGGCTGCCAGGGGCGTCAGGGACGTCAGGCGAGCGCCAAGACCAGCGCGTGCTGCACATGGCCATTGTCGCTGCGGCTCGGACCTAGGCCGCGATCTGCGCGGGGCTGCACGGGGGACTTGGCGCGCGCGATCTCCTCGCACCCCAGCGATGGACGAGATTACCGCCTGCGCTGCCAGAACGCCGACGTCGGCGCCGTAGATTGCGGCGGGGTCAATGCTGTCGAACAAGGCCGGCACGGCCCCTCGCGCGTGGCATCGACATTCCGGGTGCCCCGGGTGCCGGTCCCCGGATTGCCGGAGAGGAGCTCGCTCACGCAGTTCCGGAGGTGGTGGGTGCCACTCTCGACAGGGATCCTGCTGGAGAACGGCGCGTTGCGCGTCCGCGTGCTGGCTGGCAACAACGCCGGTGGCACGCCGTGGGACGTCACCCACCAAAGGGAACTCGCCTTTGTGCAAAGCGCCCAGTCGACGGATCGATACTTTCCATCCAAGTACATATCACGACGTTATCCGCTGTTATTCCAGAGCGATGACACCCTCAGCAAAGTTCCCGCGAATGCGGAGGCGCCTGAGTAAGAAATTCCTTGGCTCGTCCCGCTCGCGCTTCTCGACTGCTGTTTCGCGACGCAAGGCGTCGGGCCGCACACTTGTAACAGGCGGCAGGTTGGTAGGCGCGGCGCTCTTCGATCTCCTACTCCAACACGGGCTCTCGGCTGCAATGCGCCCGCGTGGGCTATGGGCTCGCATGTGAAGTGTCGCACCCTCTCAGCGTTCACGATTGGGTGTGCACGCGCAATCACGCACACGCTCGGTGCCGTCCTGCCCTTGCGTCGCTCTGCTCGAGGTGAAATTCACCGGCTGGTACATTCGAGTCGCGTGGGCCCCAGGGAGGAGGATTGCTCGCGCACTTTGGCTCGTGTGTCTGAGTGAAGCTCACCAGGAAATAAGACATGACCGAAACATCCTCCCTTTCCCGGCCACTGACGTGGCTGATGGTCCTATTTGGCGCGCTCGTTGCGCTGGCGGGGCTTGGGCTGGCCGGCGGCGGCGTGATGCTCATCGCGCGCGGCGGCAGCTGGTACTATCTTTTGATGGGGCTTTCGCTCCTCGCCTCGGGCGTTCAGATCGCGCGCGGCGCGCCCTCGGGCGCCGTGGTCTACACCGTAGCCTTCGCCCTCACAGTGATTTGGGCCTTCTGGGAAGCGGGCCTCGACTTCTGGGCGCTGCATGCCCGCATCTTCACCTTCCTCTGCGCCTTCGCGGCGATCCTCGCGCTGCACCCGCTGACGCTGAAGCGCGCGGGCCGAAAGCCGATGACCGGTGCATGGCTCGGCGTGGCCGCGGTGGCGCTGATCGCCGTGCTCGGCATGGGCTGGGGGATGTTCCAGCCGCATGGCAAGCACGTCTCGCGGGTTGCCGCCGGCGAAACCCCGGTGCCGGCGAATGCGCCGCAGGACTGGACCAGCTACGGCGCCAATGGCGATGAGACCCGTTTTGCCGCGCTTGACCAGATCACCCCCGACAACGTCGGCGAGCTGGAGGTCGCATGGACCTTCCGCACCGGCGACACCCCGGTCAGTCCCGGCGGCGGTGGCGCCGAGGATCAGGGCACGCCGTTGCAGGTGGGCGATGACCTCTTCTTCTGCTCGCCGAACAACACGGTGATCTCGATTGACGCCACCTCGGGGACCGAGAACTGGCGCCATGACTTCCCGACCGAGACCCGCACCTGGGTGCGCTGCCGCGGCCTTGCCTATTTCGACGCCGCAGTGCCGCTGCCGCAGCCGACGCTGCCGGGCGCGACGCCGGTTAGCCCGGTGAATCTCTCCGATGACGCCGCCTGCCAGCGCCGCATCTTCATGAACACCATCGACGCTGTGCTCGTGGCGCTCGACGCCGAGACTGGCGCGCTCTGCGAGGACTTCGGCAACGGTGGCACCGTCGACCTGAAAGAAGGCCTCGGCGCCGCGCAATCGCCGCTCTATTCGCTGACCTCGCCGCCGACGCTGGCGGGCTCGACCGTCGTCGTGGGGGGCCGCGTGGCCGACAACGTGGCGCTCGACATGCCGGGCGGCGTGATGCGCGGCTTCGACGTGATCACCGGCGAGATGAAATGGGCCTTCGATCCGGGCAATCCCGAGGATCGTGATGCCCCTGCAGAGGGCACTGCCTATACCCGCTCGACCCCGAACGTTTGGGCGCCGATGACCTATGACGCGGCCTCCAACACCGTGTTCATGCCGGTCGGCAACGCCGCCATCGACCTCTGGGGCGTTGAGCGTACCCCGGAAGACGAAAAATACGGCGCGTCGATCCTCGCCCTCGATGCCACCACCGGCGACGAGAAGTGGGTCTACCAGACCGTGCACCACGACCTGTGGGATTTCGACGTGCCGATGCAGCCGACGCTGATCGACTTCAAGGGCACGCCCGCGCTGGTCTTCGGCACCAAGGCCGGTCAGATTTTCGTGCTCGACCGGGTCACCGGCGAGCCGCTGACCGAGGTCGAGGAAGTGCCGGTGAAACCGGCGACGATCCCCGGCGAGAAGTACTCCCCGACCCAGCCGAAATCGGTGGGCATGCCGCAGATCGGCGCGCAGCACCTGACCGAGGCCGATATGTGGGGCGCAACCCCTTTCGACCAGCTGATGTGCCGGGTGATCTTCAAGGGCTACCGCTATGAAGGGCTCTTCACCGCGCCGGACAGGGACTACTCGCTGTCCTTCCCCGGTTCGCTCGGCGGCATGAACTGGGGTGGCCTTTCGTATGACCCTACGGCCAACACCGTCTTCGTCAACGACATGCGTCTCGGCCTCTGGGTGCACATGATGGAGCAGGATCCCGAGGCGGCGGCCTCGAACGGCTCCGAAGCGGTCAACACCGTGATGGGCGGCGTGCCGCTCAAGGGCACGCCCTATTCGGTGAACAAAAACCGCTTCCTGTCGCCGCTCGGCATTCCCTGCCAGGAGCCGCCGTTCGGTACACTGACCGCGATCGACATGGACACCCAGCAGGTGGCCTGGGAGGCGCCGCTCGGCACCGTGCAGGACACCGTGCTCTTCGGCATGAAGATGCATCTGCCGATGCCGGTGGGCATGCCCACCATCGGCGGCTCGCTCAGCACCCAGGGCGGGCTCGTGTTCTTCGCCGCGACGCAGGACTACTACCTGCGCGCTTTCGATAGCGCGACCGGCAAGGAGGTCTGGAAGGCACGCATGCCCGTCGGCTCGCAAGGCACGCCGATCTCCTACGTCAGCCAGAAGGACGGCCGGCAGTACATCGTGATCTCGGCCGGCGGCGCCCGCCAGTCCGCCGATCGCGGCGACTACCTGATCGCCTACGCGCTGCCGCAGGGCTGATCGGCCGGGCACACGGCGGATCGCAAGAGCATAAGGCCGGCCCGAAGGGGCCGGCCTTTTCTGTTGCGGGCTTCCGCTGGATCGAAGGCCGACACCGCGCGCAGGTGGTCTGGGGCGCATGATCGCCGAGGGTTCCTCGCATCTTCCCATTCGTTCGATGCTGACCACCAGACGGGGCCTTCAGTTTCAAGGCAGCGGGGGGACACCAGGGTTTACGCGTCGCGCTGTTTCGACGTATGATCTTATGATCATCATATGATCGGAGAATCGTATGGTATCAAATGGGAGGAACGAATGACCAACCGCAGAACTTTTCTTGGGGCCATCGCTGCTGGCGGCCTGGCACTGGGCGCGGGCCTGCCTGCCTTCGCGCAGGATGCTGCAAAACTTCGCTTTTCTGCCGTGTTCTCAGAGCAGGACATCCGCGCCGAGATGATGAAGAAGCTCGCCGCCTCGGTGTCGGACTTTGCAGACATCGAGCTTTTCTACGGCGGAAACCTCTTCAAGCAGACCACCGAGATTATCGCGATCCAGCGCGGCAACCTCGAGATGGGCAACATCGCGCCTCAGGACATCGCGACTCAGATCAAGGAATTCTCGATCCTGACCTCGGCTTATCTGTTCCGCGACGTCGACCATTTGAATGCCTTCTTCGCGAGCGATGCGGGTGCCGAGATGGTGGCCTTGGCGGAAGAGCGGCTCGGGATCCACATCCTTGGCCCGACCTACTTCGGCACGCGGCAGGTCGGTCTCAGGATCGACAAGGAAATCAACACTCCCGAGGACATGAGCGGGGTGAAGCTGCGTATGCCGGGCGGCGATGCCTGGCAGTTCCTTGGCAAGGCGCTTGGCGCGAACCCGACGCCGATGGCCTATGCGGAGGTCTACACCGGCCTGCAGACCGGCGCGATCGACGGCCAGGACAACCCGCTGCCGAACGTCGAGAACATGAAGTTCTATGAGGTGATGGACCAGATCGTCATGACCTCGCACCTTGTCGGCTACGATCTTCTGGTGATTTCGGCCGAGGTCTGGAATGGCTTTACTGACGAGCAGCGCGCCGCATTCCAGGCCGCTGCCGACGAGGCGATCGCCTGGAGCGCGGAGCAGCACCTCGCCCGCGAGGCCGAACTCGCCGAATTCTTCAAGGAGCAGGGGCTGAAGATCTCAACCCCCGATGTCGACGCCTTCCGCAGCTACGCGCAGCAGATGTACCTCGACTCCGAGCTCTCGGCGGACTGGCCCGAGGGCATGCTCGAGCGCATCAACAGCCTCTGACCGGCTGACCCCCACCAATGCCGCACCCCAAACGGGTGCGGCACCCGAAAGGTGAGACCTTGGAAAGACTGACCGCAATCGGGCTCTGGCTTCGGCGCAGGGCAGAGAACATTGCTGCGCTCATGCTGGCGGTGATGTTCGTCGCCTTCATCGTGCAGGTGGCGTTTCGCTATCTGCTGAACTTGCCCGTCGGGGGAGCCTCCGAGCTGACCATCATCATGTGGCTGTGGCTGGTGCTCTGGGGGGCGTCTTTTGTGCTGAAAGAACGCGAGGAAATCCGCTTCGATTTCCTGCTTTCCAACGTCGGACCCAAGGCGCGGCGGGTGATGAGCTTCTTGGCCTGTGCCGCGCTGCTGTTTCTCTACGGTTATTCGCTGCCGGCGGTCTGGGACTTCGTGACCTTCATGAAGATCCAGGAAACCTCCTACCTCGACATCCGCTACGACTGGGTGTTCTCGATCTACGTGATCTTTGCGGTGGCGACGCTGCTGCGCTACGCGTGGCTGCTGCTGGCGACGCTGCGGGGACGAGACGTGGAGGGAGCCCGATCTGCCGGTGCGGAGGGGGACCAATGATCGATCCATTCACCGCCTCTGTTCTTTCCATCGTGCTGCTGGCGCTGCTCGGCTTGCCAGTCGGCCACGCGATGATCGCCTCGTCGATCCTCTACCTGATGCTCAGCGGGCAGGACATGGGGATCGCCGCCGAGCAGCTGCTCAACGGCATGTTCTCGAGCTATATCCTGCTCGCCGTGCCGCTTTTCATCCTGGCCGCCGAGCTGATGAACTCCGGGAATATCACGCTGCGCCTGCTGGCATTCTGCAATGCGTTCATCGGCCGCTTCCCCGGCGGGCTTGCGCTGGTCAACGTCGCGCAGTCGATCATCTTCGCAGGCATGTCCGGCTCGGCCATCGCCGATGCCGCCGGCTCGGGCAAGATGATGCAGCGCATGATGACCGAGGGGGGCAAGTATCCGGCGGCCTTTGCAGCCGCGCTCACCGCCTCGACCGCGGTGATCGGCCCGATCATTCCGCCGTCGATCCCGATGGTGATCTACGCGCTCGTGTCGGATGCCTCGATCGGCTACCTGTTCCTCGCCGGTGTCGTGCCGGGTATCCTGATGGGGCTGGTGCAGGCCGGGATCATCGTGCTCAGCGCGCGGCGCCGGCAATTCCCGGTGGAGAAACCGGTGCCCCTGCGCGACCTGCCCAAGATCACCCTCGACGCGCTGCCCGCGCTGATGATGCCCGTCGTGCTGCTTGGCGGCATCTATGGCGGGGCAACCACACCGACCGAGGCAGCGGCGGTCGCGGCGCTCTACGCGCTGCTGGTCTCCGCGATCCTCTATCGCAGCGTCTCGTTCGGCTCGGTCTACAGCTCTGTCCTTTCCAGCGCCCGCACGACGGCTTCGATTGGCATGCTCATTGCCGGGGCTCTGGTGTTCAATTACGTCGTCACGGTCGAGAACATTCCGGCGTCGCTCAGCACCTGGCTTGCCGGGTTCGAGCTGTCGCCGATCGCCTTCTTGTTGATGGTCAACCTGATCCTGCTGGTTCTAGGCTGCCTGCTTGAGGGCACCACGATCCTGCTGGTCATCGTGCCGGTCTTCATTCCCACCGCGAATGCGCTTGGCATCGACCTCGTTCACTTCGGGATCGTCTGCGTGGTCAACATCATGCTGGGTCTGGTGACGCCGCCCTACGGGCTTCTGCTTTTCGTAATGACCACTATTTCGGGCTGCTCGCTGAGCCGGATCATCCGCGAAATCCTGCCCTTCCTTCTGGCCCTTCTCGTGGCGCTGGCGCTCATCACGCTGGTCCCGGACCTGTCGCTCTGGCTGCCGCGCCTCTTCGGATACAACGGATAAAATAAGATGAAGAAACCTGTCTATGTGCTGAACGGTCCGAACCTCAACCGCCTCGGCAAGCGCGAGCCGGAGATTTACGGCCATGTCACGCTCGCCGAGGTGGAAGAGAATTGCACGAAAGCCGCAGGCGAGGCCGGTCTGGTGTTTCGTCAGACCAATTCCGAAGAGCGGATGATCGAGTGGATCCACGAGGCGATCGACGACTCCTGCGCGCTGCTTATCAACCCCGCCGCCTTTACGTTTTATTCGATGGCGATCATGGACGCGCTGAAGATGTATCCGCATCCGCTGATCGAGTATCACATCACCAATGTTCATCGCCGCGAGAAGATGTACCACACCTCGCTGGTGTCCGGCGTGGCCACAGCGGTGATGGCGGGCGCCGGAACACGCGGCTACGGCTACGCGGTGAAACTCCTGCTGGAGATGGCCGCTGAACGGGAGGCGGCGTGATCCTTAGGCGGGGATCTTGCCGCTTGAGATGATGTGTTCCATGCCAGCGGTGACATGAGAGGTCAGCAAGGCAACCGACGCTTCGGCGTCGCGCCCGACGACGAGGTCGCGCAGTCGCGCGTGCTCTTCCGCAGCCGGACGGCCGCGAAAATCAAGCACGTGGAGATGGTAACGCATGTAGCGGTCAAAGATGTTGGAGTGGGTGGCATTGAGCGCCGGCATGTCGCAGGCCATCACCGTGGCGTGGTGGAAGTCCCAGTCGTATTGCACCCATTTCATCACCAGCGCCTCGTCGCCGCCGATCAGCTGGCTTTCGACCGAATGCAGCTTGTGATGGCACGAGACAACATGGGCCTCCCACTCGAGCGAGCCGACGGCGATCGAGCGGCGCAGCGCATGACACTCCAGAAGCAGACGCATCTCGCAGACGTCGCGCAGGTCTGCCTGGCTGATCTGCGCGACACCAAAGCCGCGATTGCCTTCGGCGACGACGAAGCTCTCGGCCACGAGGCGGTTGAGGATTTCGCGCAGGGTGCTGACGCTGGCGCCATAGATCTCGCGCAGCCGCTCGAGCCGCAGGCGATCCCCCGGCTTGAGCGTGTTGGTGATGATGTCGAAGCGGATCCGGCGCAGGACCTTCTCGGCAATGCTGCCCCCTTCGTCATGCATTACGAACGTTTTCTCGGTCACGTCGGCCTGTCCTGTTCTGCCCGTTGTCTGTCATCACTGCCGACCCGCGCGAAAGTCGCGCAGGCGCCAGCGGTCATATTACATGATTCTGAGATATCAATCATATGACGCTGTCATTATCATACCTGACCCTTGATCATCATACAATCGAGAGAGCGATCGGGATCGCTGCGCAAACGGGCTATGAAGCGCTCGGCTGTTGATTTCCACCCAGAACTGACCCGGGAGAGCGCGTAATTTCCATTGAGATTTGACCCATGTGACCCTCCCCGCG